>CAIXSY010000001.1 GCA_903922175.1 uncultured delta proteobacterium
CTTACTACATTGGCCTGCGCTGTTCCACCACTGTCATGGCCTGCCTTTTACCCCACCCGGTAGTTCTTTAATGCGTAAAATCTCAGGGGTTTGGGGACAGCGTCCCCAATTTGGAGAGAAAATCAGCTCTTTTTACCCACTGATTTCCGTGATGACCCAAAATTAGGTCACATTTAATCTCCACTCGCGCATAACGAACAGCATCAGACTGACGTACATTTAGATTTGTTCCGAGGGAGATTCTTATGCCAAGTCCATGCCCAGAAAGTCCTATAGTAATTGTTAATCCGATTGGAGCCGGCAATGCTGCCCATGGATTAGCCGGTTTCATTGAGAAGTACGCCAACACCGGTCGATTGCATCCAAGTGACGTGCGAGGAGCTTCGGATAAAGTCCACCTAGCTTCGGTAACTTTACATCTAATTAATCCCAATGCTAGCCTTAGTGCTGATCAAGCAGATCTGGTTTGCCAGCTGATTAGCGAGACTGCAGAACGACTTGATATTCAAGAATACATAAGGAAAGTGGATAGCTCGTCCGAAACAATCGCAGGATTTATAAATTCTTGTAAGGGCGGTAATGTCACAGGAGCAGCTGTAGGAGATGTTAAGCAATTGCTGACAGAACATGCAGCGGGTATAACTGAACTAGATACAAGGTTTAATGTGGAACTAAAATCTTTATATGAGAGGGTAGCCGCTACGATAAACCCCAATTGCAGTTTAAATGATGCGCAGCGGGGGGGTATTTTTGGTAGAGCCTGTAGCTGGGTACTTAATCCGCAAAAACAGAAGACGACTTTACTTGAATATGCTGCGGTGTTAGCAAAAATAATTAACAACGTAAATGCTTAGAAGTTCAGAGCCTGGGTTCTGGTAGTAAAGAACCCTCGGCTACTTCGAATGTCTCATCAGCCCCTCGGGTGCGGTAGGCACTTCAACTTTGTAACTTCTTAATTTAACGCGGAGTCACCGTCTTACGCGTACCGGGTCAAGCGCGCGTACTCCGCATTAAAATGATTTGAACAGCCTCCATCAAGGCATATTAGCTAGCGTGGTGAAAATCCAGTGGTCGGCGAAGCCGAGCATTAATCCTTTGAAAAATCTCGTAGGATGTCCTAATCTCATACGACCTAGTAGCCGTTAACGCCCCCTGTCATCCCGAGGAGCTCTAGCGGCTTTAAACGTACTTACTTTTCCCAAAGGAGGGTTACGTGACGGTCACCACACCAACTAAGGTCCGCAACATCGCTGTTATCGCCCATAGCGGCGCCGGTAAGACAACTCTAATTGAGAGCCTTCTCTACGCCACGAATGCAATTAAGGAGAGGGGGGCTGTAGCGAAGGGTAAGGCTGTTATGCTTACCGAGCCCGAGGAGGTGACCCACCACATGGCGATCACCCTCCACCTTGGTCATTTTAATTGGAAGGATACGGCGACGTATTTCGTCGATACTCCAGGGTCCTTTAATTTTCTGGAAAATACGCGCGGTGTGCTCCCGGGTATTGATGGCGCGCTGTTTCTCTTTACCGGGGTCGATGGAGTAAAGCCCGAAACCGAACGTTTGTGGAGCATGATCGAAGAGGCAAACGTTCCGGCTATCGGTTTTGTCAATCAACTAGATGACGAGAGCGCCGACCTCGGGCGGGCGGTGACGATTATAGAAAAAACCATTCAGAAGCCGGTGCAGCTGCTCGCCTTTCCGCTGCGTCGGGGTAAGGAGCTGATTGGTGTCGTCGATCTGATTCGCTTGAAGGTCTCCAGTCTCAATAACGGCAAACTCGTTGAAACGGAGATACCGGAATCAATGAGGGTGGAGCTTGCCCGGGCGCGCACGCACCTCGTGGAGCGCATCGCCGAGAATAACGACGACCTTCTTGAAAAATACCTCGCCGGTACTGAGCTCAGTGAAGAGGACCTGCACAGGGGACTAAGAGCAGCGGTGCATAAGCGAAGCTTTGTGCCGCTGCTTTGCGGTGCAGGACAGAGTGATATCGGCGTGTATCTGCTGCTCGACTATATTGTCGAGTGTCTGCCCTGTCCGGTCGAGCGTGACAGCATGCGTCCGGTGGTGGGCCATCAGATGGGACATGATAAAGTTGAGGTAACACGGCGCTGCCTTGTCGAGGAGCCGTTCTCTGCGCGAGTTATAAAGACCACCATCGATCCCTTCTTTGGCAAGCTATCAATGGTGCGCGTGTTCTCGGGGCAGGTGAAGTGCAACCAGCAGATCTTGAACTCGTCCCGCAACGTCAAACAGAAGGTCGGGCATACCTATCTGCTGCAGGGCAAAGACTTGGCCCAGGTCGAATCGCTAGCCGCTGGAGAGGTCGGAGCTATCGCCAAGCTGGATGACACGCATACCGGTGACACCATCTGTGATGTTGATAATCAAGTAGTCTATCCGGCCGTACAGTTCGCCGCTCCGCCGGTATCGTACGCCGTCGAGGCAGACGACAAAAATGATGAGAAGGTATCGGCAGCGTTGATGAAGTTGGCCGATGAAGACCCCTCGCTCCATTTCTATCGCGATGAGGTTACCCATCAGATGATCTTGGCTGGTATGGGCCAGACCCATATCGAGGTGACGCTTGAGCGCCTCGAGCGCAAGTTCGGCGCCCACGCCGTGCTTAAAACTCCGAAGGTGCCCTATCGCGAGACGATTAAGAGGACGGTTAAGGTCGAGGGGAAGCTTAAGAAGCAGACCGGCGGCCACGGTCAATTTGCTGATTGCTGGCTTGAAGTTGGCCCGCTGCCGCGTAATGGCGGCTTCGAATTCGAAGATCAGATCGTCGGCGGAGTTATTCCCAAAAATTTCATCCCTTCCGTAAAGAAGGGAGTGCAGGATGCTACCCAAAAGGGCGTTCTCGGCGGTTATCCGGTGGTTGATGTCAGGGTAGCGCTCTATGACGGCAAGTTCCACGATGTCGATTCCTCCGATTATGCCTTTCAGGTGGCCGGATCGATCGGATTTAAGGCCGCATTGGAGCAGGCGCAGTCAGTCCTGCTCGAGCCGATTATGAGTCTGCGTATCGTTATCCCCGAGGAGTGTGCCGGGGCGATCATCAAAGACATTAGTAGTCGCCGCGGCAAGGTCCTAGGCCTGGACAACAAGGGCGAAGCCAAAGAGGTGCTGGCAGAAGCGCCGCTGGCGGAGGTGCTTGAATATGGGCACCAGCTTGGTGCCATGACCTCAGGTCGTGGAACGTACACGATGCATGTCACCTCGTACCACGAAGTACCGTCGCACATCGCCGAGAAGGTGCTCGCCGAGGGGAAGGTGGCCTAAGAGCAGATTCGCTTCGCGACTCTGCTGGCTTTCTTTGAATGCAGATGACCTGGGAGCGCGGACGTAATGCCACTTAAACGGTGAGCTAAGGTATTGGAATGGAAGAAAATTATTGAACTTGAACTGGAACTGTTCCCGATTCCTGCGCCTGCCCCTTATCCTCTTGATTGGAATAGGAAAAGGAGCGGGTACAGGAATCAGGTGCAGTTCAAGTGCAAGTTCAAGCAAGAGCTGTTCGCCCGGGGTTAATGAGTAGTTAC
>CAIXSY010000002.1 GCA_903922175.1 uncultured delta proteobacterium
CAGGGCGGCATCGAGCAGCGTTTTGAATCTGGCGGAAGGGCGTGGGCGCGGGACGAAAGCTGACCAGAAAAGATTCTTCCATATGGCCTTTGGGTCGGTCAGAGAGTGTCAGGCAATTCTGGACATAAGCCCTGAGCCGAGTGCTGATGCCATCAAGTTAGCTGACGTAGTGGCCGCTAACGTCTATTGCCTCATCAGGAGTTACGGCTAAGGCCGTGGGCAGCGGCCGAAAGCTGCAGCTGCATCAGATGCAGTCAGCAGAAAGCTGACTGCAGATCGCTGAGAGCAGATTACAGAAGGCAGATAGCGAGCAGGGTCGGTTTAACGCTCGTCGGTCTGAGGCATCGCCTCGCTAGTATTGCAATAGCACGATCGATGTTTGCCGATAAGTGTGCAAGGCGAGGTTAAAGAAACCTAACGACGTCGAGCCCAACACCGCTATCTTTAAGCGCTTCCCGAAATCGCTGCCAATCAAAATTCTCCCCCGGATCTGTCTTTCTTCCGGGTGCGATCTGATCATGGCCGACGATGCTGCGGATCGGGTGGCGTGAACAGATCTCACGGCACAGGTCGGCGCAGGCGTGGTACTGCAGATCGCTAAAGCCTGAGGTGAGGGTGGCAATAAGTTCGATACCGATGCTGAAATGGTTGACGTTTTCGCGAGCATCATCCTTAAAGGGCATGCGGCTGACGCCGGCGTGCCAGGCGCGACGCGCCTCGTCGACACTTTGGTAGATTATGCCGTTTCGATCGATGCTGTAGTGCGGGGAGACGCGGTTGGCGTCGAGGAGGGCGAGGCAGGCAAGCGGATCACATGGGTCCTTGGCGTCCGGGGTATACATCGAATGAATGACGATCGTATCGATGACTGTATCCGCAGGTCGCGAATCGTGGTGGGGCAGGGGGTGCTGAATCATCTGGGACATAGTATTGGGGACGTAGTATTACGGCGCTTTGAGCTGCTCCCGAAAAGCAACACTTTGCCCATTCTCTTTGATCATAAACTGAAAGATCCAGGCGCCTTTACGCAGCTTGGCTTGGGCGCTGTACGTTCCGGGGGTGGTGGGATCGGCGACGAGTCGCAGCTTTAAATCTTGGCTTGAATTCGAGGGGCTAATTGCTAAGACGTCGACGCTAACTCCGCTAACCGGCGAGCCCTCTTTGTTCCTGATCTGCAGAGTAATCCGGCGTTCGTCGTTGGCATCAGCAGTGGAGATGGTGGTTATACTTTTCCAGCCGAGATCCTCTTTGAGTTGAGCGGCATCTATCACCTTCTGATAGTCTAGTCCCTTCTCGTACGGGTTACTTTCCATAAGCTCCGCGTGCTGGTGAAAGGCTAGCGAGACGAACCAGAAATTAAATACGGCGAGGGCAACAAAGAAGAGGATAATGCCAGCCGGCCAGCGGTAGTAGGTGAGAGGTTTTGAGAACATGGGGTTAGTTTAGCCAAACAGACTCGAAACCTCAAGGAATGGCTTACCGCGCAGTGGTAGGGTAGCCGTTCGCGCCATTATGCAGCGAAGCATAGCGACTTTACTCGTTCGGTCCTAAAAGCGAAACCGCCTGCTCGACGTGGAAGCCACGGTCGCTGGTGACGGATGCTTTAACAGAGAGTCGTCCGTTGTGAAGCAGGCTTTGGGGGAAGTCAAAGAAAACGGGGAAGCTCATATCTTGACCGGGGGCGATCTTAAGCGCGCCTCCTACGGTGATGACTTCGACCCCGGTGGATCTGTCCACGTCTAGAGAGTAGGACTCTTCGACGTTGCTTTTGTTGGAGATATGCACATGCATGTGATTTGATATGCGGCCATCAGCCAGGATGGTAAACGGGGTGTCTCCCCTCGGGCGGATGAACTGAAATTCGGAGAGTTCGCGGGTGGAGAGGGCATAGGAGAAGATACAGAGGTAAACGGCCAATATGGCGGCGTATATAACAACACGCGGGCGGAGCAGGGGGGATTTCTTGCCCGCAAGCCCGGCGTCGTTGTCGTAGCGTACGAGGCCCGTGGGGCGGCCGATCTTTACCATGACCGAATCGCAGGCGTCTGCGCAGGCAGTGCATTGAATGCACTCGAGTTGGAGGCCATTGCGAATGTCGATGCCGGTAGGACAGACGCGAACGCAGAGCCCGCAGTCAACACAGTCTCCGCGGTGTTGCTCTGGCCCTCGCTCGAGCTTCCCGCGCGGCTCGCCACGCGTCTTGTCGTAGCCGACGAGGAGTGAGTGTGGATCGAGGAGCACCGATTGAAATCTGGCGTAGGGGCAAGCGATGGTGCAGAACTGCTCGCGAAACCAGCCGAATTGAAAAAAGGTGATGCCGCTGACGACTAAAGTGAACAAAAACGGCGTCCAGTTCTCAAATGGCGAACGGGTCATCATGTGCAGCAGCGGCTCGCGCCCGACGATGTAAGCTAATGCCGTGCTCGTGATACCCCATGAAAGTAGGGCGAAGACGCCGATCTTCAAGGTCTTCTTGGTGATCTTCTGCAGATTCCAGGGCTGTGCGTCCAGACGGCGGCGAGCCGCCGCGTTTCCCTCGATAAGTGTTTCGATCGGTCGGAAGAGGAATTCCAGAAATATCGTTTCGGGACAGGCCCAGCCACACCAAACTCGGCCGAAGAGCGCCGTCCAAAAAAAGAGCGAGAACGCCATAAAACCAAGGAGAAGCATCAAGAACTTGGTATCAGTGGCCCAGAAGGTTGCTCCAAAGAAGACGAATTTGCGCTGGGCGATGTCGAGCAGGATCGCTTGTTTGCCGTCGATGCTAATCCAGGGCATGAGTAGGTAAAAGGCGAGCAGTAGTATGGCGACGATGGTTCGGCGCTGAAAAAAGTATCCCCAAACGATGGCAGGGTATACCCAGCGGCGATTTCCCTGCCTGTCAACGGTAGCTAGTGTTTCTCGAAAGTCAGTCATAATGTTCTATCCCTAGGAATTCGCGGCACTGGTGCTAAGGACTACTGTAGACAATCTGCGGCAAAGAATGTCGTGCGCGTGGTTGTGGTCCTGGTCGATGTAACTGACTCTTCGACAGCGACCACGCTCACGAATTATTATGTTACTCCTGATTATTGAGCAGTTGCGACTGCACCATGTAAGCGCATTATCACCACAGTGTTTTAATCTTGGAGGAGTAACGCCACAAGCTCTTGGCGAGTATACACTTCAGGAGATGGTGGCGCTATGGGATGGGTGCTAGGGCAAGGAGTTGGAAAAAGTCCACGCAATGGACGAGTTTTAGGAGCTAATGATGCCTATTGCCTCCTCATGGGTAAAGCAGAGTGAGGGCCGTTGTCGTCGGCCGCAGCTGTATCGGAGGCTGTCAGCCGAAAGCTGACGGCTGATAGCTGGCTACATAAGGCAGGATAGTACCACTCGTGCACGGCCCTTCAGCGTAATTGCATTAAGTGTAGGCACCTGGGAGCGCGCGTTCTCGTCCGCAAAACCTTCGCAGTCCTTTGGGCTTGTTAATGCGGACGAGGACGTCCGCCTCCCAGGAAGATCAAAAATCTCCCACACTTATTGAGCAGCTACCCTTCAGCGACAGGGCAATCGCATTTGAACCAGCCGGAATGCTTAGGATTTTCCGGTCAGGAATATTTAACGCGAAGAAACGAAGTATATAGCGGTTCTGCTACAATATCTTAGAACGGCAAGTTATTCACAATGCGATTGCCCTGCCTTCAGCGACTGTCGCAGATTGGAGCTGTCCCAGAGGACCATCTTATTGTGAAAGCTGTAGATATTAACTCTAGTTTAGTCATTATTTCCTAAATTACTGGCTAGAAATCTCTCGGCCCTGCTGATATAAAATAGTGGCAGTTGTGGAGAGAAACCTTTTCCAAAAGTAACCATGAGCACACAAGACACGAACTTAGAACACTTTAGCTACGATGATTCCTCCGTTCGCAAATTTGTGACGGCGACACTGATCTGGGGCCTTGTCGGTATGCTTATCGGTGTTTACATCGCCCTTGAGCTTGCCAACTGGAGACTCAATTTCGGCCTGCCCTGGATAACTTTTGGTCGTCTGCGCCCGTTGCACACCAATGCCGTTATATTTGCCTTTGCCGGTAATGCTATCTTTGCTGGTATTTACTACTCGACACAGCGACTGTGCAAAGCACGCATGTTTAGTGACGCGTTGAGCGCAATCCACTTTTGGGGTTGGCAGCTGATTATCGTGTCAGCCGCGTTGACGCTCCCCTTCGGTATTACGGCATCGAAAGAGTACGCTGAACTTGAGTGGCCGATCGATATCGCCATCGCCCTGATTTGGGTAGTTTTTGCTATTAACCTCTTCGGGACGATCGCCAAACGCCGCGAAAAGCACATTTACGTGGCGATCTGGTTCTATATCGCCACTGTGCTTACGGTAGCATTGCTCCATATCGTTAACTCCCTGGCGATCCCGGTCTCCCCCTTGAAGAGTTATTCGGTATTTGCCGGCGTGCAGGATGCGCTGGTGCAGTGGTGGTACGGACATAATGCAGTGGCCTTCTTCCTCACGACGCCGTTTCTTGGCTTGATGTACTACTTCATGCCCAAGGCGGCGGAGCGGCCGATCTACTCCTATCGCCTCTCCGTCATTCACTTCTGGTCGTTGATCTTCCTCTATATCTGGGCGGGCCCGCATCACCTGCTCTATACCTCGCTTCCTGATTGGGCACAGACCATGGGGATGGTCCTCTCGCTGATGCTGATTGCGCCGTCATGGGGCGGAATGATCAACGGGCTGCTTACCCTGCGCGGAGCTTGGGATAAGCTGCGCGATGATCCGATCCTAAAATTCCTTGTCGTCGGGATTACCTTTTACGGGATGTCGACCTTTGAGGGGCCGATGATGGCGATTAAGACCGTTAACGCGTTGTCGCACTATACCGACTGGACCATCGGACACGTGCACGGCGGAGCACTCGGCTGGAACGGTTTTATCGCCTTCGGTATGATCTATTGGCTCATCCCACGGCTGTGGAAGGTTCCGGTGTGGAGTAAGAAGCTGATGAATGTGCACTTCTGGCTCGGTACTATCGGCATTGTGCTCTACATCACGGCGATGTGGAGTTCGGGCATTACCCAGGGGCTGATGTGGCGCCAGTTCAACGAAGATGGCACGCTCAAGTATGAGTTTATTGAGACCGTCACCAAGCTGATTCCTTACTACTGGATCCGCGCACTTGGCGGCAGCATGTATCTTACCGGCACCATTATAATGGTGGTAAACTTCTGCAAGACACTTGCTGCTTCTAAAGCGGCGGCAGCCGATCTTTCCGACACTACGGCATCGGCTCCGGCTCTTGCTGCCCACACTGTCGCCCCTGGGCAGAGCTACGGTTGGCATCAGGTGCTCGAAGGTAAGCCCTTCCTCTTTACCGTCTTGAGTCTGCTCGCCGTACTTGTTGGTAGTATCGTTGAAATCGTTCCGATGTTGGCAGTAAAGAGCAATATCCCGACGATCGCATCGGTCCATCCGTATACGCCTCTCGAATTAGAGGGACGAGACCTTTATATTCGCGAAGGGTGCTACCTCTGTCATTCGCAGATGGTGCGTCCGTTCCGCGAGGAGGTTGTACGTTACAAGGAGTACTCGAAGGCCGGGGAGTTCGTCTACGATCACCCCTTCCAGTTCGGCTCAAAGAGGACCGGACCCGATCTGCACCGTGTCGGTGGCAAGTACAATCATTTCTGGCACTTTCAACACATGCGAGATCCGCGATCCGTCACCGCGGCCTCAATCATGCCGTCATATGCATGGCTGTATGACAACGACCTCGATACCTCGCTAACGACCAAGAAGCTCTCCGTTATGCAAACTCTCGGCGTGCCCTACAGCGATGCACAGGTTGCACAGGGACTCGTCGACCTTAAGGTGCAGGCCAAGAAGATAACCAGCGAGCTTGCTACTCAAGGAGCCAAGGTCGACGCAGGTCTCGAAAATAAGGAGATTGTCGCACTTATCGCCTATCTTCAACGCCTGGGAACGGATATTAACACGAAGTAGGGGGCTCATTATGGGTAGATTCTTTGCCGGCATACAGATTCCTTGGTGGACCGAGGTTTCGGTGTTGGTATTCTTTGTGTTTTTCGTAGGTATTCTGCTTTATACCTATAGTCCACGGCGAAAGCAGGATTATGAGCGGTTTGGCGATCTTCCATTCGAGGATCAGAAGAAATAGTTCTTGAGAGGTCGACTAGTTTTCGGGGATTCAATCAGTCTTAGGGGAAGCGATCATGGCAAATGAGCAGGACAAGTTAAGGAGCGGCAATCACGATGGTATCGAGGAATACGACAACGATCTTCCTCGCTGGTGGCTGTATCTTTTTTATATCACGATTGTCTTTGGTATTGGCTACGTAGCCTATTATCATGTTTTTAAACTTGGGGATCTGCAGGAAGCGGGAGTCGCCAAGCAGATGGAGGTTTATAACCGCAAGAAGGCAGAGTATGCCGCGGTCCATGAGCCGAAACAGCTTGGTGAAAGTGAGATGTTAGCCCTTGCGGTGGATCCGGCTTTGGTGGCGAAGGGGCGGGCGGTGTTTGTGGCGAGATGCACACCCTGTCATGGTCAAAACGCAGAGGGTATCATTGGGCCAAATCTAACCGATAAGTATTGGATTCACGGCGGAAAGATCACCGAGATTAAGACTACGGTCCAAAACGGAGTCATTGAGAAAGGGATGCCTGTCTGGAAGACGATGATCTCCCATGACGACATTGACGCTGTCGTTACCTACATTTGGTCGATTCGCGGCAGCAATCCACCCAACCCGAAAGCGCCGCAGGGAAATTTGGTTGAGTAGTCAGGCGTTTGTTGTTGAACAGGGCCGCTTCTTGGGCGTATTACGATTTTGCATCATTATAATCGGACATTAGCGGCTAAAATAGAATCTTGGCACGAATACTGCTTTAGGGATTTAGTCCCGCATTCTGCCCTAACTAGTTGATTGCTCGTGAAAGAAACAACTACATTTCTATAGCGATGTTCTAAATTAGGCATAACTCTTCCTCCCAACTGTGCGTGATTTTAGTTCGCCTTTGGCGAAATGCAAGAAAATTCTCTTCGCATAGAGTAGCCACTAGAGCGATGGGCCAATGGCCCTAGCCTATGCTCCGGATTAGGCAAAAGACACAAGCCGCCAAACTATCCAGCAAACTGGTGGCCCCAGCGTTCTGGCTTAGGCCCTGAGCCCAGCGCTGAGGCCGTTCAGTTAGCTGACGTTTTGGCCGCTAGCGTCTACTGCCTTATCAGGAGTTTCCCCCTTCGCTCGACCTTGCGGTCG
>CAIXSY010000003.1 GCA_903922175.1 uncultured delta proteobacterium
CGGCCTCTGCTGCCGTCTGTTTCGTCCCGTCGCGGGTGATTTTATTAATTTCTTGCCTATTTTCACCTCAAGGAAAGTAGCTTTTCGAAAACAGGGTCTTTCCGGACAGGCTCTATATATAGCCGCGGTAGCTTGACTCATACGTATGTAGTCGAGTCCGAGAAGTCCAAGGGGATAAAGAAACAGTTTCATCTGCTTCGTCCGCTTCTCGCTGGCTGTTCATCCGCACGGTTTCGTCCAATACGGGCGATGCAGTCAACCACTAACCATTCCGGTGAAACCACGAATAGCCACATCTCGTTAACGATGAAGCGGAATCCGTTGCGATAGTTTGTGCCAAGGTACGAGGCGATCTTGGAACGATCGATCGGATCGCAGCGCGAGATAACTCGCGAAAACTCCTGCAACAGGGTGGCGAGTGTACGCGGCTCCTTTGGATCGACCCAAAGATGCGGTGTTTCGAGGAGTTCGCGGATGTACGAGCCGAGCGCACGCCAGTCTATCCCAACTTTCCGCCCGTGTAGCGTCAAGGTGCCGAGCACTGGGGATGAGTTGTGAGAGAGATTAAGGAGAATATCTTGACGCCGATCTCGCATCGCAAGCAGGCTGCCGGCCTCTTGTCGCAGAAAGTTTGTAAGGTTGCGTCCGTATTCGTGGTAAAAGAGAAGCACCTTGCCGTCGCGATTGACATAGAAATAGAAACCCCAGGCAGCAAGGCACTGCACATTGCGACGCTCCTTAAGAAAACGCAAAGGCTGCACCGGTTCGTCTTTAAGGAGCGCAGGGCGTGTGGCTCGAAGTACCTTGTGTAGTGCCCGTACTCCCTCACTTAAACTGTCATTAAATTGAGGAAAGCGCTTAGAGACTTTTTGGGATTGGGAGCACAGCTTTTGGAATAGCGCAAGAGACTGCATCGGGAAGCGGATTGGCCCGGAGTTAAACTTAAAAAGTAACTCTTCGACGCCATTCGCCGATCGTAGCTCGATGTCCTTGAGCTCCAGGAAGAGTGGATCTTGAACGAGCAGTTTGTCGCTCGCCTCGGTAGGAGTTCCTAAGTGGAAAGGGAGGCGATAACGCTGCGGATCGGGGATGCGACAGGCAACAAAGAAACCATTAAGGGTTACCTTGCCTTCGAGGAGATAGTAGCGCTTCGGCTCTGGTCCAAGAAGCTTGCGCAGGCATTTCTCATCGCTGAGCTCTGTGGGACGTGAGGTGACCGCACACCATTCATGGTAGAGTTTTATAATAGCTGGCTGCTCGCCGACGGATATAAATAGACCACGCGACATGATGCGGTAGCGTTCCGCAAACAGCTCTTCGGGGATCTTGGGTAGCGCCCATTCGATAAAGCTCAACACGGCCTGTGCGTGTGGGTCGATCTCTGTAGTTGCCGTTGCGGCGGGAGTCGAAGTTGTGCTGGACTGGTCTTCGCTCATATACCCTTTATTATAAGTTCAGAAGCAGTGCATAGAATAAACCGGGGTCAAGGGGCTATGCAAGTTTTAAACTTAATTGTTTCATCTTACAGGTTATAAACCTTCGGCCTTAACCGATAGTGGTTTAGTTATAACTATGGCTACCACGAGGATTCAGTCCAAGCTATATCTCGTACGTCCGAGATAACGCCCTCCTCGTCTTAAGCAGTATATGGAAAAGTACCTCTACGAAGATTTATATCAACTCGAAGAGTCACACTGGTGGCATATTGCTAAGAGAGAGGCCGTGTGCGCGCTGCTCGGTAGCTGCTTGAGGACCGTCCCCGCTCGAATCCTTGACTTCGGTTGTGGTACGGGGGGCAACCTGCGCGCCCTATCTCGCTTTGGAGAGTGCTTCGGTGTTGATGCTTCGGCTGAGGCGGTGAAATTCTGTGAGCAGAAGGGACTAACAAAGGTCAGCTTATTCAGCGGCGGAGATCTTCAGTTTGATGCCGACTCGTTCGATGCCGTCACACTACTTGATGTGCTTGAACACACTGAGGAATCTGAAACCCTCGATGCTATTCGACGGGTGCTTCGGCCAGGTGGGTACGCAATCGTCAATGTTCCAGCTTATCAGTGGCTTTGGAGCCGGTGGGACGAGGTGTTGCATCATAAACGGCGCTATACCAAAGCCTCGTTGACTAAGGCCTTGGTTGCACATGGATTTGAGGTCTGCCGCATCTCATACATGTACTCTTTTCTTCTCTTGCCGGTTATGGTGGTACGTTGGGTTAAGTCACGTGGCAGTGATAACGAATACGTATCTGATTTTAAGCATTCTTCGCCCCTGATGAACAACATAGGAAGATTCTTATCTCGCTTAGAGCGTTGGTGTGTTGTCCGAAGTCTTGTCCCGTGTGGTACGAGCGTGATCGCATTGGCGAGAAAGATATGAAGGGACTGGCATGACTCAAGCTCCAACCTTATCGGTAGTAATTCCTTGTTTCAATGAGGAGTATCGCCTTGCTCTAAGTGTCAATAAAATCTGCCAATTTCTTAGTACAAAGCCTTTTGAGAGTGAACTTGTTTTTGTGAACGACGGCAGCCGTGACAGGACCCTCGCTCTTATTGAGGAGCTGCGCGAAAATGCGCGACAATTCCCGATGATACATTTTTCAACCTATACCTGGGATAGTAATCGCGGTAAGGGAGCAGCGGTTCGGGAAGGACTATTACGCGCGGCTGGAGAATTTTGTCTAATATGTGACGCTGACCTTTCAACGCCGATTGAAGATATTGATCGCCTACTGCCCTATAAAGATTCCTTTGACATTGTTATTGGCTCGCGCCGTGTCCCCGGGGCCGAGATCCTCACCTGGCAACCATGGTACCGCGTCGTGATGGGGAAATGTTTCTCACTTCTTTCGAGTGCCTTGCTTTCGGTTCCGGTGCATGATTTCACCTGCGGTTTTAAGCTTATACGTGGCGAGGCTGCACAACGACTTGCGGCGCGCATGAACATGGATCGCTGGGGGTATGACTCTGAACTTCTTAAGATTGCAGTTGTGCAGAACTTCAAAATTAAAGAGGTTGGTGTGCGTTGGGCGCATGATGGTGGGTCCAAAGTTCGCCTTGGTCTGGATATTTTTCGCTCCGCTGCGGAGCTGGGTAGGATATGGCGGAATGGCGTCTGCGGTAATTACCGGTAGCTTTATTGTTCCATCTTGCGGGTTATAAACCTTTCTGGTTGGGGTACTAGTTAGCACTCTAGGGAACTATTTAACTAAGAGATCGATGACGCCGACGTCAAACGACTAACGCCGGACGTCTTGCGTCGACGTAAGACGTCCGGCGTTAGACATTGGACGTCAACGTCATCGAGTTTTTCCTGCGCGTTCACTAAAAGTGCTGACTACTTACAATCGTTCTACCTCATTCCTACACCAAGCTTCAAATGTTCCAAGTCCATAATCATTTTCTACATAGAGAGCGGCAATGCGCTCTTTGGGGAAAAGCTTGCTGATTATCTCCCCCAGAAAGTGTGCTTCGCCCTCAGCCGATGGAAAAACACGAAAGGTGAGGTCGCCGACCGTTCTATATTTGGGAGTGGTGGTGGCGACTCCTATCTGGATCACGTGCTCGGCGTTTGTTATCGGTGAGAGCGCCATGCCTACCGAGGAGCCCCAGGTAAATACGATAGGCAATGCCTGCGTCATGCGGCTGTTGTGATAGGCGCTAATCGCCTCCTTGGCATCGCCTTTTGTATCGTCGGTCTGAACTTCAAAGATGTTTCCCTGCCTGCGAAGTGTATCTCGTGCCAGCTCAAATCCGCGTTGGCACCACTGCCCCTGCTCCGCGCCATTTCCGCTCAAAGGTAGGAGGGCCGCATAATGAGGAACAACTCGACGATAGCAGTCCTGATCCTTGGCTTCGGAAGTTTGCGGATGACCTTGGTGTGATCGGGAGATCAGAAGGAGTCCAAAAGTCCCGATGAGACAAGCTCCAATAATGACGCTGGTAGCCTTCATACTGGCTAATGTATCACGTCTGGTACTGGGCATGAAGTATGATTATCCTCGGAACGGAGAGCTATCTAGTCAAACAGAGACAGGCAAGGGCCCCAATCCAATTCCAGCTCGTGCTTCGTCACATTGGGTGCTTCCCGCCTCAAAGCGGCGGCATACCTGTGGGCGAGTATCGTATATTTTGCAGAGGTGGTCGCAGCCGAGAAAGCAGCAACTTGATAGGAAGGGCAGGGGGTGAAGCTGATAGCGCCACTGTTCATCTCCCAGCCATGGTTTAAGTTCCAGTCCCTCTGTCGCTATACGCGGCTCGCATGCGGCGTCTTTGTTCGATGCAAAGATGGGGAATGTGTGGCAGCAGGCACCACATTTATCGCACGGAGTCGGGGAGCCGGTGTTCATCTGAAGACCACAAAGGAGAGTATTTCAAAGTCCTCTTCGTAAGCATTACCACGTCGAAGGCAAGAAGACTTAAGAAGATGAGGAAAGTATTAGTGTACGAGAGAATGTGCGATCGCCCAAGGCCCCACTTTATAAGGGTAATAATCTGCCGTTTTAGCAGCCACGCTGCTGAAACAACACGCCTTTATCTTGCTCAAGAAGGGGGGTAATGTTTTACTACTGGCATCCCGACAACTACTTTGCAGTAGAAAATCTTTCTTTGGACAGGAAATGTGAATCCGATATCGATTGATGAAATTGACAAATCAATCAAGGTCCTCGTAGTCGACGACTATGCGCTGACCCGTGATATGGTTAAATCTATCGTCCGTCAGTTGGGGTTCATTAATGTGCAGAGTGTTGAGAATGGAGAGATGGCCCTCGAAATTCTCCGACGCGACGAGGTCGGCCTAGTCATTTGTGATTGGAATATGCCGAGAGTCTCCGGCCTAGAGGTCTTACGCGAGATTCGCGCTCTTCCCAATGGAAGAGATCTGCCGTTCCTGATGCTGACCGCCGAAGCCTATCGGGAAAATGTGATGGAGGCGCTTAAGGCAGGGGTTTCGGATTATATAGTGAAACCTTTTACGGCGCAGACCCTTTCCGACAAGATAACGCTGGTTCTAGGCAAAGATAAGCTACCAAGCGCAACGTAACTCTCTTCGATACAAGATCTTTTAAGCAGATCTAACCCTAGTGCCGCGACTTTTAAGTTATTTCATCCCGAAGCAGCACGGGCGGCACTCGCCGAACGGAGTGAGACAGTTAAATATCTAGTACCTCGACCATAAAAATGGGGCAAAACCGAAGTTTTTTCCAAGTCAAAGAAAGGTTGCTTCAGGGCACAACATTGTTATTCTCAGGTAAGAAAACTTTCTGGTCGAGGTACTAGCCGCAAATTTCGTGGTATAGTGAAAGAACAGGCTTTACGAAGGTTTCTAATATTATGCTCGTTCAAGAGATCATGACTTCTGGCCCGATGAGTATAAGCCAGAGCGCCACACTGCGTGAAGCACTGCGTAAGTTCGATACATTCAAACTTCGCTGTTTGCCTGTTGTCGCCGATGGAGCTTACGTTGGCATGCTCACCGAACAGTCGATGCGACATGCCCTCGCTGGTGGCGCGGAGGGAACTGCACCAGGGAGTGCCGAGACCTTACGTTGTCAGATCGCTGATTTTGTACAACATGATTATCCGGTCGTCGCTCCGCAGTTAACACTTCTGCCGCTGATCGATCTGCTGCTCACTTCACAGGTCTCGATGCTACCGGTAGTTGACCCTGAAAATGGCGAATTGTGCGGGTTAGTCGATAGCCTTGATGTGATTAAAACGGCGCGGTCACTCTTTCATGATTGATAAAATTATCCAGGTTGCATGACTCAAGAAACTGGGACGTCATTTCCATTTCTCAAAGCTCGCCATGATGCGGTTGAGCTATTGGTCTATGCTGCGCCGCGAGGCAGCCGCAGCAAGGTGGTTGGCGAGCATAACGGCCGACTCAAGCTTGCACTTGCTGCACCACCGGTTGATGGTAAGGCCAATCAGGAGCTGGAACGGTTTCTTGCGGAGACTTTTTCTCTTTCGAAAAGCCGGGTTTCCCTCGTCTCGGGGCAAAGCTCCAAACAGAAGCTCGTGCTTTTGAGCGGAATTACCCTGCAGAGCGCCACGGATCTTGTTCGTAAGCTACTTCAAAAATCCTAAAGAATCGCCTACACTACATCGTTATGAACAAAGCGTTTACAAAGGAAGAAGATCTTGAGGATGAGGCTGATGAGCCCGAGCCACAGGGGGGGATTGGCCCCGGTGAAAAAAATTACATGACTCCGACCGGCGCCAAGAAGCTTCAAGAAGAACTCTATCAGCTGCTCCATGTTGAGCGACCTAAGGTGACCGAGGTCGTTTCTTGGGCGGCGGGAAATGGCGATCGCTCCGAGAATGCTGATTATCAATATGGCAAGAGGCGCTTACGTGAGATTGACCGGCGCGCACGCTTTATCAATAAGCGCTTACGGGCCCTTGTGATCGTTGACCCCACGCTGCAAAAAGGTGAGCAGATATTCTTTGGAGCAACAGTTCGGATTCGTACCGAGGACGATGTAGAGAAGCGCTACTCGATTGTGGGAGTTGATGAGGTCGATGTCGGTGCGGGTAAGATTAGTTGGCGCTCGCCGCTCGGTGCTGCTCTGCTCAAGGCGCGTGCTGGCGATGTGGTTACCTATCGCACCCCGCGTGGGCTGCAGGAGGTTGAAGTAATTGAGGTTGTTTACGTTGAGATAGTGTAAAAAGGTAACTACTCACCCCATACGAATAGGAGTAGTGCGAAGATCGTATAACGTTGACGCTAAACGTCTAACGCCGGACGCCAGCGTCATCGGTCCTCAGAAATGGTTGTTTGCACTGCAGGAAAGGGGGCGAGTAGTTTAAAAGCAAATAGAACGGCATGTTGTGTTGCGCGCGCTCCTGGTCGTAACTGCTCATTAAGTGTGGGCTGAACGTAATGATTGTTTCACACGAAGATCCACTGAGATCGCACGGAGTTACACCGAGGTGTCCGTAACTACTCGATAACCCCGGGTAAAAGGAACTTGCTTGAACTTGCACTTGAACCACTCCTGATTCCTGCTCCCGCTCCTTTTCCTATTCCAATCAAGAGGATAAGGGGCAGGCTTCGGTCCTGAGCGAGGGAGCTTGCGACCGAGTCGAAGGGAGCAGGAATCGGGAACAGTTCCAGTTCATGTTCAAGATTTAGAATTACCCACACTTAATGAGCAGTTACGAACCTCTCAAGTTTCCCCCCAGATCCTGACGACCTAGAACGTGAGAGAATATTCTCGCTGAAAGTAGATTGGTGATGGATATAATTGCCGGTAAATATCGAGTGTTGCAGGAGCTCGGCCAGGGGGGCTACGGGGCTGTGTACCTTGTTGAGCATGCGGACCTTGGTGTGCGCTTGGCGCTTAAGGTACTTAGTCGTACGCTTTCTGACGATGAGCGTTTCATCGAGCGCTTTAAACGAGAAGCTGAAATACTACTGCGGTTTTCCCACCCAGGCTCTGTTCAGCTTCGCGACTTTGGCCGCACCGAGGATGGTCTTTACTACATGGCCATGGACTTTTGTGATGGCGTGACCTTGAGCGCGGTTATCACTGAAAACTGGTGCTTAACCCCGTCAGATGCTCTTGAAGTGATGGAGCAGCTTCTGAGTGTCTTGGAAGCGGCGCACTCATTCGGAATTACTCATCGTGATGTTAAGCCCGACAATGTGATGATACTCTTCGACAGTGCCGGGAAAAAGCAGATTCGCCTCCTCGATTTCGGAATTGCGAAGCTGAAAGAGCAAGCACTAACCAGCTCGAAAACTGTAGAGGGGGCATCGATCGGTACCCCGCAGTATATGTCTCCTGAGCAGGCAGCCGGTGAGCGTGAGCTTGATCATCGCGCTGATATCTATTCTGCGGGAATTCTTTTCTATGAGATGTTGAGCGGTGAGGTGCCCTTCATGGGGGATACCATCATTCAAACTCTGCTCATGCATCTTACCCGGCCGCCGCGTCCATTGGACCTAGCTCTCAAAATTCCAGACTATATTGAAGAGATAGTCGTGAAGGCCATGGCCAAGGACCGCAAGCAGCGCTATCAAACTGCACAGGAATGTCTCAATGCGGTAAAGGCAGCGCACGCGCGCTATGCACAAGAGAATCCCAACAGCCAGCAAAGCACAGCTACGGCCATCGTTGTGTCCGATCCAGCAACAGTAGCGAAGTGTGCGGAGGTTATCCCCGCAGCCAAGACGCGAATCCTCTGTCTTGATGACAATGAGATGATCCTCAATATCCTCAAGCATATTTTGGAAAAGGAAGGATATGAGGTTTTCACCGCCAACGACTGTTCAGCAATTCATGCCTATCTCTTTAACCAGAATGTTACCCTGCTGATTAGCGACGTCAATATGCCCGGGTTACCCGGCACTCGCGTCTGTCAGATGCTCAAGGCCTCGCTCAAGGATCTCAAGATCGCGCTCTTTTCCAACATCCCCGAGCGGGACTTAGAG
The DNA here is from genome assembly GCA_903922175.1 of uncultured delta proteobacterium. GTDB lineage: Bacteria > Bdellovibrionota_C > UBA2361 > UBA2361 > CAIXSY01 > CAIXSY01. The sequence continues at coordinate 8,434 of CAIXSY010000003.1, forward strand.
AAGGCAGCCAAAGAATGCAAAGCAGACGCCTGGATCAGTAAAAATGCCTCTCCACATGAATGGATTGAGCGGGTAAAAGAGATCTTGGCGCGCTGAAAAATAAATGGATACGGAAGAATAATTGAAGTATTTGAAGGGCCCCCCCAGGCCTCTGGAAGGAACGAAAGCCGTTTGAGAATCTCCTGGCTTGACCATTCCCGAAATACTGCCATAAATTGTTTCGTAACTACTCGCCTCTCATCGACTAACGCTGACGTCAAACGTCTAGCGCCGGACGTAAAGCGTCGACGTCAGACGTCGACTCGACGGTGCTCGCCGGAGCCCGGCGTTAGACCTTAGACGTCAACGTCCTCGGTTCTCAGAAGGGTCATTTCGCAGGGGTTATTTGCATATCCTGCGAAGGGGGCGAGGAGTTACCAAATTCGCCTTGGGCATCAAAGATATTCGTAAAGCGAGTCATCGCTGCCCAAGCGCCGTAGCGCTGGAGGATGTGGTAGACGGCGTTCCAGGAGGTAAGCTGAGTGGGGTAGGGTAGCCCTTGCCGCAGCTTCTGTTCAGCCCGTGTGGGAGCGAATAGGGGAAGCACGGGGCGCTTGCCGACGTTTTTCTGGTTCACTTCATAGAGGTAGCGAGCGGTATCGAAAGAGAGGACCTGTAAAATGCGTTCACACGGGAAGAGAATACCCGAGTTGTAAACGAGAGAGGTAATGACAAACTGCTCGTCGAGCGGTAACGTTGAGAGATCTATGCCATGTGCTGCGAGATACATCTTGCGCGCCAGCCGTTTCTCGTAAAAGTAGAGCACGGCGGTAGCGTTAGAATAAAATGATCGGCCGATGGTGGTTGTGCTTGCATCCGAAGCAAAAATAATGCAGGGACAAGAAATGCAATAGCAAGGCTGCCCTGTTCCACGTTCCAGCCGAAGTGTGTTGCGGGGTGAAGCGCGCGCCAGTTGTGCAAGGTGACCGCGAGGCCCCAGAGGCCAAGTGCGAGTGCATACGCGGCGACAAATCGAGAATACGCCGCCGCAGCTTTTTGCCAGTACGAGCTTGGATGAATTGGTGGTGTATGGTGCATGGTCATCATAGTATCAACTATAGATCACCACCGTGAAAAGTAGGTGAAGGCGGGGTGAATAATTGAAGTATTCGAAGAGTCGCCGCCCGAATGGAGCTTGCTTAGCAATGCAAGCCAAGCCAATAATAGAAAGCGCTCGCTAATTTGAAACGAGTTTGTGGTGATAACTGTTATCCGATGAATTCCGAAAACCAGCCCCTATTTTTTACGGGTCATCACGGAAATCAGTGGGTAAAAAGAGCTAATTTTCACTCCGAATTGGGGACTCTGTCCCCAGCCCCCTGAGATTTTACGCATCGAAGAACTACCGGGTGGGGTAAAAGGCGGGATCCTACCAGTGGTGGAACAGCGCAGACCCATGTAGTAGGCCCAGCAAGCTCACGTGAAAACCGTACGAGATTACGATCTTGCGCCTTTTTTTTTCTTGTAGGTCTTCTTGCAGCAGCTATCCGTGCAAGAATTTCTGCATGTGTTCCTCCCCGAAGTACAGCTTAGCGAGGTATCTGTTGTGTCGACTGCAAGTTAGATGAAGGTTTTCGGCGTCATGTCCTCCCCCGACTGCGAACGGAACGATGTGGTCGAGTTGAAGATTATGCCTACTTCCACAGCGCACGCCATCTGGGCCGACAAAGCTGCAACTCTCCCGATCGCGACAAAACACCTCATCTCTAATCTTGGCAGGAATATGGCGGGAAGTTGGGCGGATCTTCCCTTCTTTGCCCACCGCTGGATTAGCCTTAGTCGAAGGCTCCCCGATCGAGGACGATCGCTTATCCGCCACCTTAAGCCGCCGAGCCTGACGCCTTGCTGGTGAGTGCTGCGCTAGATACTGCCCAAGAAGCACTTTAAGCGTTTCTTCAAGGCTCACCCCTTTGGGTAAACTCGAAGACAGCAGTGCCCTGACCTCCTCTAACTCTGCA
>CAIXSY010000004.1 GCA_903922175.1 uncultured delta proteobacterium
CGTCTGCTATTTTCTTGATTCTAAAAACCCACCCGGAAGTTCTTTAATGCGTAAAATCTCAGGGGTCTGGGGACAGCGTCCCCAGATTAGTTAGGTAGACCTGACTAGTCTGTTGAAGGAAGAATTCCAGTTCTTCTGGGATTACGTCTACCCCGGAGCTGCAGCCAATTTCCTCGACCAATGGTGTCGCAAAGTAATGAAGTCCCGCCTAAGGGTCGAATATCACTCGGTGCTGTAGAGGGCATGAATAATAAACTTAAAGCGAGTATCAGAAAATCATACGGCTTCCGCACCGCCAATTCCCTAAAAACCATGCCCTATCAAAGGATTAGCGAATTACCAGAGCCGCCGCTCACCCACAGATTCTGCTGAGGAGCCGAACGCATGAAGTTGTGATAAATTATGCGGCGAAGGCGGATAGACCAAGGCAGATTATTTCGTTAACAGAGCGCTAGCGCCCCGACCGGAAAGTTTTTCACTTGGAAATAGAATCTCAGCCAACCTATGGTTCAATGGGCAGGAGCGGGCTCAGCATAAGTAGCTCGAATGTCTCCTTCACGTAACCGGGTGAAAGTTTTACCATGAGGCTACCCTGCTCACTCTTAATACGCTTATAGCAGCTGATAATCTTGCCTATACCGAAACTGTTGATTATCTGCACGGTTCGTAAATCGATCACCACCGTGCGCTTCCCCTGTTCGAGCAGCTGATTAAAGGCCACCCGCAACGACTCACCAGCCTCCTGGGTGTCGAGATTTCCAATAACGGTAATGTATCCCTTCTCACCAACGATCTCGGTTGGAAATTCCACATGAATCCTTTCAGTAATATGGCGACGACACGTAGCGACTGTGGCAAGACTACCCCGACATAATTATCGGTGCTTAGGGGCAGAAGCTATACTACTATCCTGATACCCTTACGGACCCCCTGCGGACTGAGGATCATTGCTTGAGAACTAGGAGATATTCGTAGGGAGCACTTCGAAGCGTTTAATATTTCGCGCCCCCGTTCGTCAAGTTACCTCACCACCTCCCGATAGCAATTCTATAGCAGACGCAAAAAGTCTTGTCGCGGCTTGTCCTACGTAGCACTTGCCGCACTTGTCCCCCGTAGCTCCGGCCGCGAGGCCGGGCGAAGGAGGATCGCGGATTACCACGACAAGACTTTTTGCGGATGGTATAGACAGGATAACGAGTCGAACGGAGGCGGCAGTTTATGACGACAAACATTCCCGATCAAGGTTTCCTGACAAGTGCCGGTGGTGTTAAAAGCGACTCATTTCGCCCCTCCGGCACGACAGCGTCATCGTCAAGCTCGTCAACATCTTCAAGCACCGGGACTTCGAGCAGCACAAGTGTTTCTACTGACATAGCTGGTCAGGTGGCATCAGGCACCTCCACGGCAATTACTGAGGCTGCGGTGGTTAAGATCTCAAACCGCTTAAATGTTGGAGATTCAGGATTCGATAGCGGGGTGGCCGAGAATGTTCAAAAAGCTGTTGACTCAGCCCTAAGCAAACAAACGTCGGCTTCCGGATCAGACTCAGGATCCACACCACATAAGATAGGCGGCACCTATCAAAACGAGATTATGTATGGGGCCAAGTCAGCACCTGCCCCGACGACTCCCAGCGCTTCCCCACCTGCGGCGACGACTCCCCCCACACCACCATCACCACCTGCAAATAACGGCGGCAGCGGAAAGACTAAGGGATCAGGCGATGATCGTGGCGAAGCGCGTGAGGCACGACGCTCCGAGAAACGTGATCGAAACAACGATCGTCGGACGGAAAACGAGGCTAGGCACACCAAGTCCAAAGAAAACACGCCGACCTACACATCTTCGAATAAGTCAGGAAAAGGGAGAAATAATTTTGATACCCAGGCGTAACGGGCGTAGGCTGCAGCCGTAGCTGCAACTGATGCAGTCAGCAGAAAGCTGACAGCGGATCGCCGATAGCGACTTACAGAATGCAGAGGCTCTTGTGCGAGTCGGTTCAACACTCGTCGATCTGAGGCAGTGCCTCGCTAGCCTTCGGTTCGGTCTCCATCATCCGGCTTTAGCGACAGGCTCACGCTTCTGCCGTATATGCCTTTTTGCAAGTCGAGTGCGATAGAACCGTGGAACTCGGCGATGCGGTTGAGCGCCTCAACCTGCTCTTCAGCACCAAGCCGAGGGTTATTCAGAATGCTGCGCATAATCATCACCGCAGAGTCGATGGTACGATCAAGGTAGAATTGAACCTCTTCATTCTTGCGCTGATCCCTCATTCTGAGCCCTCTGTTATAAACAGACCTACGCGCGAACCAGTAGCCTGCGACGTAACTATACCATCTATCGGCATGATAACTGCTGAGGTTGAGCCGAATTGCCGTTTCTGTTGGAAGGCCTCTCTACCACGTGCTAAGCGAAGGAGGCTGGCGAACAAGCATTTCGATACTTATTCCGAATTGTCTAAGCCCAATTCCTGTCGTAGGATCATTCAACCCTGTTTATTTGGCTTATATGTCCCCAAACCGCCGTGTTGCATCCGTTATATCGCTTGGAGTCCTTACCACCATAATAGTATGGCAGGCGTCCTCGTGGTTTGCCCTGGCGAATGTCGCCACCTGCCCGGATAGCTCCTACGGTACAGATGAAGCCCTGCGCGGAGTTCTCTTTCTTCTGCTCGCCTCAATCCCAGCGATCACTATATTGAGGCTGACGACACCGAAAACGGTTAGCCGGGAGACCTGTTCTGTCGCCTGTGGCATCGCCGCAGTTTTCGCCACGATGTTCGAAACAGCTGTTCTTACGTATCGCGCTGAGGATTACCTGGCCTATACCCTAGCGGCGATGGGCATCGTCGTCTGTTTTTTGTTCGCCTTGCAGGCAGCTAGTGTTTCCAAAATACTCAGCGGCTTGCTCTTTGGACCGGTCTTAGTTGCCTTCTGCATGGCGCTCGGCGCTGCCCTTTCACTATGGATTATCGCACCCGTCTATCAACATTCATTCCAGACACGCCTTTGTGCTTATGGATATCAGTGGATCCGTGGGCCATCGTGCCTACACATCTTCTGCCAACCTCAAAAAAAGAAAAAGAAGTAGCAATGTGTCGCTCCCCTGTTATGCAAGCCCTCCTTCGGCCCAACAGCTTGGGGCGTCTCTCGCCAAGAGCAGGAGCTTACCTTGTCGCCCTCTTTGCGGTCCTTACCTACGCCATGGAGTATTGGCAGCCAGCAGGTTTCTTTTGGGATGAGAACTACCATGTAGCAGCAGCGCAGAAATATCTAAACGGGGTGTACTTTATGGAACCTCACCCCCCCCTGGGCAAGCTCTTGATTGCAGCGGGCGAGGAGATCCTCCAGGCGAATGAGCAACAGGACGATTTTACAGGAACTACGTATGCACGCGATCCGTCGCCTGGGTTCTCGTTTGCGGGCTATCGGCTCTTTCCCGTTGTTTTTGCAATTTTCTCGGCGCTGCTCCTGTATGAGCTCGCACGACGACTTATCGGCAGAAGCGATTGGGCGATCCTCGTAACAAGTTTCTATGTTTTTGATACCGCCCTGATCGTACATAGTCGCGGGGCGATGTTGGAGGGCCCGCAGATCTGCTTCGTGCTGGCTGCACTCCTAAGCGGCACGGCGCTCTGTCAAGCAGGCTCACGCAAGGCTCAAATACGCTGGGCAGTGCTTCTGGGAAGCTCATTTGCTGCGGCGATGGCCACCAAGGTTACTTCGCTATTTATTGTCTGCTGCGCACCTGTCGTCCTTTGGTGCTTGTGGCGCAAAGGGGCTGCGCTGTTGGGGCCTGTAGTAACTGCTTTATCTGCGGCTTTCTTAGTCTACGCCGCGATCTGGCAGGCCCATTTCCTCCTCGGTACCACAATCAATCCAAGCCTTGACGACCAAGGATTTTATTCTACCAACCGTGATATTCGCCAGTTAATTACTGATGGGGCGAGCTCAAAAATTGAAAATTTACCGACGATGTTCTTGGCGGCGCAGGATTTTTTTAAACGCTACCAAGGCGGCGTTCCTCTCCTCAACCTCTGCAAAAACGATGAGAACGGAAGTCCGCCGTATTTCTGGCCCTTCGGCGCGCGCTCGATTAACTATCGTTGGGAGCTGGTCGATGGAGGCATGGGGACGCGTTTCTTATATCTTCAGGCCAATCCGATAGTTTGGCTATGCTCACTTGTTGGCGTGTTGGGCGCCGCTGCTGTTCTCTTTGGCTGTATATTTTTTGGTTTGTGGAATAAGTTGCAGCGCCGGGGTGCAATCACCTCAATCTTCCTGCTATATGTATGCTACATGCTGCCGATGCTTTTTATTACTCGGGTTATGTATCTGTATCACTATTTTATACCGCTTATTCTTGGGATGCTGCTCTTTGGGCTCGTACTCTCGGAAGTTTCCAGAATCGGCCCATTCCAATTTACACCCAGCAGGAAGACGACACTCTTGAAGCTCGTAAGCCTAGCAGTAATCTGTAGCTTTATCTATTTTAGCCCACTCGCTTATTATCAGCCCCTAAGTGACCTTGAAATTGAATCACGGGCGTGGATTAAGTTGTGGGATCTGCGCTGCGCTAATTGTTCAAGAACCACGCTTTTGGCCTTCCCCTTGGCAAACCAGTAAGCTTCTAGACAAGCCGCCCAACGATCCGGTAGCTTAGTCCCGGTAAATTAATAAAAGTTCCAATGGAGATAGCGATGGAATCAGCAGCCCTCGATGTTTCAGGGTATAACAGATTAATGAACATCTGGCGGCAAGCTGAGCTGGAGCTGCGCGCCGCCGAGATCCTCTCCCTCGACATATGCAGCAGAAGAGCCCAAGTGGCAACGCATATATGGCGCGCTTGGGCACTCCTGGCTCGGCTCTATTTCGTTGAAGGTGGAGCAGAGGGGGTGCTCGCACCACTGACCAAAGATTCAGTCCTGCCCGATCTCAACATTGACCAGCAGGACTGCAATGCTGCCCAATTTCGCCAAGTCTTTAGCGTTCTTGCTGAGTGGTATCCGCACTCACTCGAAAGCGATACAGAGCTTAATCTTGGCGAGCAGGAGTTAAATTCTCAACTCGATATACTCTCCGACACCCTCGATCGATGCCGACGTCGCCTTTCTGCTGGTGCCGGGATTCTGCGCTGGTATCAGAGCCGGATGACAAAGGGAATCATCGCCGCTACTGCCGTTGTAATTATCGGATTTCTCAGCCTATATACCGCCCGTCGATTGAGTGAGCCATACCAGCTGAGGCTCGTCTCTCAGAGTTGGGGAACACTCGGCACGGACCGCTCGGTTGACGGAGCGACTCTGGGCATCGGCAGCCAGGAATTCTTACATGGGTTAGGCACGCATGCGGAATCGAAGATAGAGCTAACGTTAAGAAAAAACTTCCGCAGCTTCAGCGGCGGCTGTGGTGTCGATCGCGAGACTAACGGTGCTGGCTCGATTGAATGTACGGTTCTTGTCGACGGCGTGGCGCGCTTCACCTCGGGACGACTTACCGGACGCGACAGCATGCGACGCTTTGATATCGCGCTTGAGAACCCAAAAATTATAGAACTCGTTGTGAGCGATGCCGGAGATGGGATGAACAGCGATCACGCCGATTGGGTCGATCTGCAATTCACGACGGAAACTAGCCCAGTACCGCAAAAGTAAAGATCAGAAACAGCGGGATCAGCACCGGGATGCTGTAAATAAACATGTAGCCAAAGAACGTTGGCATCTTAACGCCGCTCGACTCGGCGATACTCTTAACCATGAAGTTCGGCCCATTGCCGATGTAAGAGTTGGCCCCCATAAACACCGACCCGCACGAGACAGCGACAAGCAGAGGGAGTGAAATCGAATGCGTGGCCGTCATCACACCATTTAACACATCACCGCTCACCGGCAAGGCACCCGCCGTCTCAAAAAAGACAACATACGTTGGGGCATTGTCGAGGAAACTTGACAGTATCCCTGAAGCCCAAAAGTACTGCCACGACTGCGTTAGTCCTAAAGCCGGACCAGCAAGACGCAATATCTCAATCGGGATCTGCATGGTAATGAAGATCCCAACGAAGAGACAGGCAACTTCAATAATCGGCCCAAAAGTGAACTGATTCAACTCGCGCTCCTGTCGCACGGTAGTATACAGCGACAATCCTGCTATCACCAAGAGCGCTAATTCACGAGCAAAAAGGAATGGCTGCCAGCTGGTTCCCAAAAATTGGCGGTCAGGGTCGATCGCAGCGGTGCAAAAAATTACTGCGGCGAGCCAGAGGAGATTAATCTTACCATGGAGCAGGAGCGGCTCAATTCGACGGTTATCTCGAGTGATATCCTTGATGGATTCGCGCTTATAAAGAATCGAGTCCCAGACAAAGTACACCGCCATGACACAGAGCAGCATAAAGATCCAGGCATGCCAGAGGTGCAGGATCGGCCAGGAGAAAGGCACTCCCTTGAGATAACCAAGAAACAGCGGCGGATCCCCAAGTGGTGTCAACAGGCCGCCGATATTGCTGACAAGAAAGATGAAGAAACAAACGGTGTGGGCCTTAAACTTTCGCTCTTGGTTTGTGCGCAGCAGTGGCCGAATCATCAACATCGAGGCTCCGGTGGTACCGATAATGCTGGCTAGAACAGCTCCAACACCGAGAAATGCCGTATTCGTGCCCGGGCGAGCGGCGATATCACCCGACAAGCGAATGCCACCGCTAACCACAAACAGCGTAAAAAGAAGTACGATAAAGGGGATATAGTCGAGCATGGAGTGCTCGAACACCTTCAGAGCCGTCTCGATCCCGGGGGCAGTCACCTGCCCCTCGATTTCAAAGCCGTACCCACGCTGAGCGTAATAGATCAGAGTAATCGCACTCACGCCAAGCGCAACCAGGAGTTTATTCTTATTGTGCTCCCACCAGCGTGAAGCCGCTGGGATAAGGGGGAAAAGGGCGATGACCAGCAACAGCGCCACAAAGGGCATCATCCACACAACACCTGGCGCGTTAGCCGGCACGTCCGTCAGCTCGGTAGCGGCGAAGCCCGTTTGAGGGAAGGTGAGCGGTAAGAGTGAGGAGAGAACAGCGAGGATAAAGGTGCTGGGCGTTGTTGCTTTCATAGGAATAAAGCTCCTTTGACAGGTATGAGGATAGGATGGTCAGGGGTGACCTGAACCAACCTTCCCAACAACATAAGACGCAGTTCCAATACTAAGGATCTCGAAGATTTAGGCTTCTGAACAGATCCTAATTTAAACTGCCGTGGTTTTGCGTGCCATGACTTCTTATAGTGGAGCTCATTAGTCATGTTACGGCTAAGGCCGTCGGCTGCGGCCGCAACTGATGCTGCAGCTGAATCTGATGCAGACAGCTGATAGCTGACTGCAGATCTCAGACTCTCTCTTCCGCGCGAATGCGCGGGTCGGTTCAACTTAATAATTCGTGCACGTGGTCGCGGTCGAAGAGTGTACTAAATCGGCTAGTTACACCGACCAGGACCACGCGCACGATATTTTTTGCCCCGGGTTATTCAAGGCTGGTGGATGGATTAGCTCGCCAGCTTTCGCGCCTTACCCCCGTCCGGGAAATCTACTACGGTGTATCCCAAGGCCTTAATCTGATCACGAAGGAGGTCGCTCTGCTTCCAGTCTTTGGCTTGGCGCGCATTGTCACGCTCGCTAACGAGTTGGCGCACCTGTGCCGGAACCTCATCAACCTGCTCCCGCCACCCGGCAGCTCCGAGCCCGAGAATACAGTCAAAATCGAGGATGAGGGCAAGCCGCTCTGCGGCGCTGATGCTCTTCTCTGAAAGGGCGCCCCACATGACGGCAAGAGCCTGGGGCGCATTGAGATCGTTAAAGAAGCAATCGAAAAACTTGGCCCGGATTTCAGAGGCAGCGCTGCTCATGCCACCCGCTGTGGAGCCCTGAGCCTCGGCCTTGAGCACCAGCACGGCGCGCTTAAGCTTCTCCAACGTTTGAGCCGCCCCGCTTAGGATCTCCCAGCTAAAAGCTAGAGGCATCTTGTAGTGGGCACTAAGGCACATCAAGCGATAGGCGACCGGATCGATCCCCTTCTCGATCAGATCCTTCATGCCAATGAAGCCCCCCGCAGACTTGGCCATCTTCTCTTTGTTTTCATTAACAAGAAAACCGCCATGCATCCAGATATTCACCCAGGGCTTACCTGTTGCCCCCTCGGACTGGGCGATCTCATTGGTATGATGCACCGAGATATGGTCGACGCCGCCACAGTGAATGTCGAATTCCTCGCCCAGATGTTTCATCGACATAGCGCTGCATTCGATGTGCCAGCCTGGATAGCCCCGTCCCCACGGAGACTCCCACTGCAGCTCCTGGTTTTCAAATTTGCTCTTCGTAAACCAGAGCACAAAATCATGTGGATTTTTCTTGTGCGCATCGATCTCGATACGCGCCCCCGCTTCAAGCTTCGAAAGATCGAGCCGTGCCAACTTGCCATAATCGGAGATGCTGTGCACATCGAAATATACATTACCACCGGCAACGTACGTGCATCCATTTTTCTCTAAGCGCTGAATTAAGGCAATCATCTCCGGGATATGCGCCGTGGCATTGCACACCACATCGGGGCGGATGATGTTGAGCTTGGCGCAGTCTTCGAAAAAAATATTGCTATAAAACTCGGCGATCTCTGCCGACTTGCGACCCTCTCGACGCATCGCCACAAGCATCTTGTCCTCACCGCTATCGGCGTCGCTCACCAGATGCCCGACATCGGTGATATTCATCACGTGGGAGAGCTGATACCCAGCAGCACGCAACGTACGCGCGAGAAGATCCTCAAATAAATAGGTGCGCAGATTACCGACGTGCGCAAAGTTATAGACCGTTGGCCCGCAGCAGTAGAGCTTGACCTGGCTGGGAGATAGAGGATGAAGCGTCTCAACGCTACGTGAGAGGGTATTGTAGAGGCGAACAGGGCTTGTCGTAGTCATGCGACAAGATACTACGATTAACGATGGTTTTCAATTGGCGCCGGTGGATCTCGTCGAAAGATCGTCGTCGCATACGATTCTCCAGGCCGGATTGAGCTGATCTGGCCTAACACTCGATTCATAGATATGCGCACCGCTCTTCCAGGTAGCTAACAGATCAGGAAGGTCGGCGATCGGCTCTCTGAGCAAGGGAAAAGGCGAGCGATCGGTGATGACAAGGCTGTTATTAAGCCGAGGTCGAGCTCCTTGAATTGAGGCAATAGAGCGCGCGGCTCCAAGATGGGTCATAATTCTATGGTTATAGCGTGCGGAGGCTTCTTACTCAAATGCAGAGTTACTGGAACAACTGCAAACTTTATCAATGCGGCTCAAAGTTACTCGAGATGACTCAGGCTTGGATGTACGCGCACCGAGCCCACCGGCCTTTGGTTAGCGAGTTAAGTAGGCTTTAAAATATTTAGACGGGTCCAATAAGCGATCCTATCCGAAATCGCATCACGGTCCCATGGCCCAACACACTTTCGACGTTGATCTGCGATCCGTGGGCCTGAATAATCTTCTTCACGAGAGCCAAGCCCAAACCAGCACCGCCGGTAATACGTGAGCGGTCCTTATCGACACGGTAAAACTCGTCAAAGATGTGCGGCAGATGTTCTACGGCGATACCGATGCCCTCGTCCTTGACACAAATCTCAACACCCGCGGCATCTTGAACTACAGAGACGGTGACCGCTTTCCCTGCACCGGTATAGGTAATGGCATTTTCGACCAGATTTACCAACGCTCGTTCGAGCATGGCGTAATCCGCTGTGACTAATGCCTGCGAGGGCTCGGTCGTTGTAATCAGGTTGATCCCCTTTTCTTGGGCAAGTAAGGCAAAGCGCTCTTCAAGGGCAAGCATTAAATCCTGGGCGAGAAAGGGCTTGCAGGCTGGCCGCGCAACGGTAGCGTCGAGCTTTGAAAGCGCAAGGGAGCTCGATACGATACGGTCAAGCGCGCTCACATTGCGCAGTATGACTTCGAGACAATCCGTCTTCTGCTCGGCAGGCAGTGTCTCCATCTTCTCCTGTAACGTTTCGGTATATCCGCGAATAGAGGAAAGCGGACCACGAAAATCATGGGCGATAGTGGCAATTATGTTGCGTTTATGGGTCGCCTGCTGCTTAAGTGAAGAGAAGAGGATCTGGCGTAAGGTAGCGTTGATCGCCTGGCGTAAGCCATCGAGCTTTCCCGTGGAGAGCTCGGCGCTGCGTATCTCACCGGAAGAGTCAGTACTCAGAGCTCGCAGCTCATCCTGGATACGAATAATCTCACCTCGTAATCGCCGATAACTCAGCGCGAGAAAAGAAGCCAGCGCAGCACCAAAAGCGAGCAGTGCCCAAAAAAGTGGTTCTGCAGTCATATAGGCTCAACAATCTTCAGTTCATTGGCTTCAGCAAATCGGTAACCAACTCCCCAAACCGTGAGAAGGTAGATCGGCTTTGCCGGGTTGCCTTCAATCTTGCTTCGCAATCGATTTATATGCGAGGTCACCGTGTGTTCATACGCCGATGTCTGGTAATCCCAAATGCGATCAAGGAGCTGCTCACGTGAAAATGGCTTCCCTGCGTTACAGGCCAAGAGGTAGAGCAGATCGTATTCCTTTGAGGTCAGCTCGAGAGCTTCTCCTCGTAGTAAGGCTTTGCGTTTTTCGGGGAGGATCTGAAGTTCACCGATGACTACAGAGGATTGCTCATCACCGGGATCGGCGGCTCTGCGCAGCAAAGCCTTGACTCGCGCGAATAGCTCACGCACGCTGAATGGTTTCGTCAGGTAGTCATCGACACCAAGCTCAAAGGCCAGAACCTTGTCAATCTCATCGGAGCGGGCGGTAAGCATCAGGATCGGAATGTGTTTATCCTTTTGACGCAAGGACTTGCACACCTGAAGGCCGTCCATTTCGGGAAGCATGAAATCAAGAATGATCAAGGCATATTCCCCATCGAGGGCTTTCTTCAACCCCTCTCGTCCGCTATGGGCGATATCGGCGCTAAATCCAGCGTCAGTTGCATTCAAGGCGATAAGTTTCGCCAAATCCTTGTCGTCTTCGACTATCAAGAGGTGCGTAGTTCCCATAATCTATGGCACACGCTCCTTGGTTGCATCATTCTTTGACAAAGAGGATCCCCGGGGACGAATAAGTCTATAGCCCGCGTCGATCTCTTGGGGATAATTAAAGGATGGGCTTACCAGCCGACAGCCGATTCTAAAGCGTGCGCAGAAGAATCGACGCTCCATCATGAAGATCGCCACAATGCAGATAACGCTAAAACTCCAGGTGAGGATCCGGCTTACGGTAAGAAAAGAGGCCAAGCTCCGCCACGTCCGCACCGAGAGCGATCGCCCCTGCTCTTCAGCCGGAACCGGAGTTGAGATTCTCCAGGGCGCAGCCTCGGTGAGCGCCGCTTTAAATTCGGCGACGCTTTCAAAGCGTCGACAGGGATTCTGCGCCAGACAGCGCATGATGACTGCAGAGACGTTCTGGGGGATGTTCGGAACAACGCTTGATAGAGGCACTGGATCCTGTGTCGCCTTGCGTGCCAGAAGCTCATGCGCGGGGGAGCCCTCGAAGGGCGCCTTACCGCTCAGCAGCTCATAGGTGATAAGGCCGATGCAGTAAAGGTCAGAGCGCTCATCGAAAGCGCCGGAGACCAGATATTCGGGGGTAAGATAGAGTGGCGTACCGACAACCTCACCACCACATGTTACGAGCGGCTCGGTTGCGTTCTGGTCCCTTGTCATGACCTTTCCACAGGAGGTTCGCACAAGCGGATTCGTGTTGCGCACCAGACCCAAGTCAACGATCTTGATCAGGTTTTCATTGGGAAGCATAAGATTCGCCGGCTTCAGATCGCGGTGGACCAGTCCATGATTATGCAGCGCGCTTACCCCCAAACAGATCTGTGAAACGAGAAACACCGTATGCTCAAGGGTGAATCTCCCGTTTCGCTGCAGCAGGGCTTGCAGGGAGACGCCTTCGACAAATTCCATGCTGTAGCCAAAATATTCGCCGTGCTGAAATGAGTCGTACATCTTCACCACATTCGGGTGATCAACGTTTGTCGCTGCCAAAAGCTCGCGCTGAATCCTTGCACGAGCAGTCCTGTTTTCTGTCGCCGACGGTGGAAACATCTTCAAGGCGACCTGTAGCCCTCCGATCATGCTGTCGCGGCAGAGGTAGACCACGCCAGATGCACCCGACCCAAGCTGCCTTTCGACGACATAGCGTTGGGCGATCAATTCCTGTTCTACAAAAGGAGCTTCCATAAGTTAGTATTCTTATCGACAATTTACGGTGATCGCTTAAGCGGTGGCAACTGCTAAAAAGGATTGGCGCTGGGCCACAAGTACGTCTGGATGGACAAACGCTTATAGGTTATCCCTTCTCTCACCCGTTTCGGCAATCAGTTGTGATACCTTCGTGGTAGCTATGGGCGTATGTACCGTTGAACCGACCCGCGCATTCGCGCGGAAGAAAGAGTCGAGCATCCTGTAATCTGCAATCTGCTATCTGAGATCTGCAGTCAGCTGTCTGCATCAGATTCAGCTGTAGCATCAGTTGCGGCCGCAGCCGACGGCCTTAGCCGTCTTGCCCCCCGTAGCCTCGACCGCAGCCTGTCTCGCCATAGCTTCGGCCGCGAGGCCGAGCGAAGGCGGAAGGTCGAGCGATGGGGGAAACTCCTGATCAGGCAGTAGACGCTAGCGCCCACCGTCTCGAATATAGACCGCATCTCGTATCAATTGGACGGGGGAGCAAGAATTATTTTTAACGCTAATGGCAAAGGAACGAAGGAATACAATGCAATACCTTAAACTCATCTTGTACCTACAACATCTTTAATCTAATTTGTCTCGTACCCAAATAATCCATTTTTTCTCGGAAACGCATGAAGGTCTACATCACAGCCCGATTTAAGGGTGAAGAAAACAGGGCTGAGATTGAAGCACTATGTGCCGCCGTAAAAGCTGCGGACATGGAGGACTTCTGCTTCGTGCGCGATGTAGAGAGCTACAAAAAAACATTCGACGACCCAAGGGATCTGTGGAAACGCGCTCGGCTGGAAATTGAGGCGTGTGATGCCCTGCTCATCGACCTGTCCGATGCACCAAGCGGGGGCAGAGTTCTTGAGGCAGGCATCGCCTACGCCTTGGGCTTACCGATATTTGTCGTGGTGAAGTCAGGCGTTCCGTACAAAGAGTGCTATCGCGGCATCGCCACCGCGCTGATTACCTACGAGCGCTATGATGACATCATCGTGCCGCTGAAGAGTTGTCTGCCTTATACCGTCCGCAAAAAGTGTTGAGCCTCCCCATTGAGGCCTCGCATGCCCCTGCCGCAACGCCAACTAGCGGCGCGCAAAACGCGGCGCTCCAGCCATAGCCGCATCTGATGCGGTCAGCAGAGATCTGATTGCAGATCGCCGAGAGCAGAACACAGACCTCGCACGGGTCACTCTAACGCTCGACAGTCTGAGGTGAGAAAGGAATATCCTGCCAATCTTCAGCTCCCGGCGGAATCCAGCTTACGTTAAGATCAGCATCACCACCGCCCTGAAAATAGCGCAGTTCAATCGACGAAGAGCCTGCCTCCAGATCAACGCTGCCATAACTCTGGCCAAAAGGCTTACGTTCATTGGAGTCGACCACCAAAGCGCCGTTAACAAAAAGGCATACTCCGTCGTCTACCCCGACTCGAAACCAATACATACCAGACGAAGGGGCTTCTATAGTCCCGCGATAGGCCAGAGAAAAACTATCGAAAAAATGCAGACCAAGAGATTCTATCCAGGCTTTATTTAACTCGAGGGCCGAGGTAACGGTGCTACCGCGGAACTTCGAAGAGGTAGGATCAAGAGGATGCCCAATGTCGATATCTTCAAACGCGGCAACCTCGATGCCGGGCTTCGCTGGTGAATTCATCGGCAGCGTAGCTGCTTTTCCGCAACGATTACCGATATCCGTTCGGCTAGCCTGGAGACGCGCGCGGAAAGAGTGAATTGAGCGCTCAATCTCCTTCGCCTGCGGCGGTGGACTATCGAGCCAGGTCAATTCGTGCCCAAATACCTTTCCACGCACACTGTCCCGCAATCCGCTTGCCACGTCGAAAACCTCGAATCCGCCTCCCTGCCTACCTTTCTGTTCAAAGTAACCTGAGTAGCGGCTAGCATAAATCGGCGCGGTCGTTAGTGGGTCCGAACCGTACAGAGCAGAGTTCAGCATTGGAAAAAGATCGGTCTGCTGCAGCACCCGCGTATCAACCTCACCCACGGGTACGCCGCCTCCAAAGATAGCCAGCGGAATTCTCGCTATCGAACTTGCGCCATAAAGTGCTTGCTCCTCCTCCGAGGGCAGGCCGAATTTGCGGTGATCCCCCGTTACCAGCAGTATGCCACGCGAGAAGAATCCGCTCTGCTGCAAATGCTTATAAAACATGGCGAACTGTGAATCGACATAGCTCCACACGTTATCCTCGGTATTCCCGCGTCCCAAGGGATCGATATAAGGAGGATGACTGCTGAGTGTGATCAGCAGGAGAAAAAATGGTCGGTCGCTACTCATGTGCTCGTTAATTCGAGTCAGCGCCTCTTGATAGAGAACCTCATCAGCCGGTGCGGAGAAAGAGAAACGTGGGGCAGCCGCGAGCAATGGCGCCTCGTCCCGTCCTCGGGCCAGGTCAAACCCCTGCGCGTGAAGATAGTCCCCAATACCGGTATACTCGGAGGACTGAGACATGAGCGCCTCGGTAAAATAGCCACGCTCTTTTAACACGCCTACCACCGATGGGGCGCGCTCGTATGAGGGTGGAATTAAGCGAGTACTCCCCGGGTAGGGCAATGGCGGGACTCCGTTGAGCAGAGAGATCAGCGCTCCTTCAGAGTCAGAGTAGTTAGCCATGAAATTGGTGAAGAACTTACCGGAATTAGCGATCCTATCAAATTGCGGAAGCCGATCATGCAGCCCGGACATTCGCCGTGATTCCACCGCCGCCAGGCTTTCAATGACGAGCAAGATAATCGGCGGATTGCCGGCCGGGAGGTCGTAGGTGCGAATGGACTTTCCCTGAGAACGTGTATACAGAAACATCTCTAGTGGCGAGTACGGGACCTGAGCGACCTGGTCTAAGGACCGCGACAAGATGAAGTGAAAGGGGTTGACGTCGTAGCGGGAGAGCAAGAGAGGACGATCACCAAGTACAAATGGAACCAAGGCGGAGGCACCGCACACCAGTGAGGTACCGACAAGCGTTGCACGTCGTGGCCAGGGAATAGTCCAGCACGACGCCGCAACAAGCACAAATATCAATATGGCCTCACGCAGGCCAAGAAAACTTGAAATTGCGTCGATTGCACTGAAGTGCTTGGTAAGATCGGTGACCGATAAGGGGATACCAAAGCAGATAGTTACATAGGTATCAAGCATCAATAGACCGACCGCAATGGTGGCGATTGGCCAGACAAATCGACGTAAGATTGCATGTCGAATCGAAGAGATTCCTAGGCAGAGAAGCCAAATAAATGCCACAGCTGGAAGGCTGCGCACGCTAAGAATTCCTGCAGTTGAGATCCACGCTGAGGCATTCAGCTCTCGTGCTACTACTATCGATCGGAAAAGCAGGGTAACCAAGGCCAGTAAAGCTGGGCCGAGAATAAAGAGCTGCCGCGAACATGATCGATTCATTGGTTCCGTCCTTAGATAAGTATACACATCAGGAGGCTGTGGTGCTATGGGACGGGACCTAAGAAGAAAGTAACTGCTCGCGCCCCGTAAGTTCGCGCTTGTTAATGTTCGAGTGCGCCACAGTCATTCACCGCGTGGCTGCAAAAATGCCCTAGATCGGTCGGAGTAAGTGGGTAAAGGAGAGTTTCATCTGGCTGCAAAGCATCTTAGACCAATTAACACTGCACGAAATCAACTCCGCAATTTATCAGTCCCTTAGGGCAGATCCAAGATTTGGTCAGTGCCGAAGCCTCAATGCAATCCATCTAGCGACAGCTAATATCTTCTGTAGTGCTGCCAGCCATCTAGTGCTTGCCAGTTTCGACGAGAAGATGTCAAGCGTTGCAAAATCAATGGGATTTCACACTCTTAACAACAAGCCATAGCTAAATTAGATTGAGGACGCCCATTAAATAGGTTTCCAGAGCTGATGGTATAGACTTATTTCATGCTAGAAACTTCGAAGAAGTTTCTACTCCGGCTTCATCAGCGGGAAAAGCACAACATCACGCACATTATCACAGCCGGTAAGGAGACAGATAACTCGATCGATGCCCATGCCCCAGCCTGAGATGGGCGGCATGCCATGTTCCATCGCCGTCAAGAAATCCTCATCATACTCCATCGCTTCGCCGTCACCTCCTGCCCGGGCTTGGGCCTGTTCAGCAAAACGCTGGCGCTGGTCGATCGGATCGACGAGCTCAGAGTAGGCCTTGACCACCTCCCAGCCATTAACGAGCATCTGGAACTGATCGACCGTGCGCGCATCTTGGTCATTGACCCGAGCCAAGGGCTGCATGATCTTTGGATAGTGATACAAGATCGTCGGGTTGATGATCTTCGGGCGCGAGATCTTTTTATACAGGTTATCGATCAGGGTCGTCAGTCCCATCTTATCCATATCTTCGAACTGATACCCCTTCGCCTTACAATCACGACGAAGCACGTCGGCATCTTCATAGCTCATAATGTCGAGGCCGCTTTCGCGTGAAACGAGATCGATAAAATCGACGCGCTTCCACGGGGTGGTAAAGTCAACGATATGCTCGTTTCCCTCGCGATCCTTAAGCGGGACCTGCTTACTGATACCCGCCTGTTCAAAGATGAAGTCGAACATGCGCTCGGTGAAGGTAATGTTATCCTCAAAGCTCCAATAGGCGGCATAGTGCTCCAGGTGGGTATGCTCGGGAAGGTGCGACGGGTCGTGCCCCTCGTTCCGAAAGGCTTTACCGATCTCAAAGATCTTCTCGAAACCGCCGACAATCAGCTCTTTGAGCGGCAGCTCATGCGAGATGCGTAGCACAACGTCGATATCAAGCGCATTGTTGTGGGTGAAGTACGGGCGTGCCGCCGCACCGGTGGCCTTATGCATCAACGAAGGTGTCTCGACTTCGAGAAAACCTTCGCGCCAATAGAATTCCCGCAAGGCGCGAATGAACTTAGAGCGAAACAGAAAGCGTTCGCGCGTGGCGGCATTGGCGATCAGGTCGAGGTAGCGTTTACGGTAAAGGGTCTCGGGATCGCGCAGCCCCTTAAACTTCTCCGGCATCGGCAGAAGTGCCTTGCCGAGGAAGGTCCACTCCTTAACCATGCACGACATCTCACCGGTCTTGGTCTTATACACCTCTCCCTTGACCCCGACAAAGTCGCCCAGATCAAGGAGCTTAATCGCCTTCTTGTATTCGACCTCGCCGACCTGGTCCTTTTGGAAGATAATCTGACCCTGGCCGCCGAAA
This sequence comes from uncultured delta proteobacterium, assembly GCA_903922175.1. Lineage (GTDB taxonomy): Bacteria > Bdellovibrionota_C > UBA2361 > UBA2361 > CAIXSY01 > CAIXSY01. Next base: position 17,449 of record CAIXSY010000004.1, read on the forward strand.
TCCTGCAGATGCGCAAAGGAGATCTTGCCCATCTCGCGAAAACGCACGATTCGCCCGGCAAGCTGCACCGGCGTTCCCAGTTCCAAAGCCGGAAGCTGCTTAAGTTCATGACTGCGATCGTAGCGCGCCGGATGGGGTTGAACCCCCTGCTCAACGAGCTTACCCAACTTAGAGAGTCTGTTTTCACGTTCGCCAAGGGCGGTTTTTAGGTCATCTGCGGGAATCTCGGCCATAGTAGTTATCCTTTGATCATTTGTAACTGCTCGATAACCCCGGGTGAAAGTACTTTGATCCTAGTCCTGGTCTTGGTTCTGGTCTTAGGTCATTGCCGTGTTCTCGGCCAAAATCATTGACCAATTGACAATAACCAGGATTTAGGACCACGACCAAAACCAAGACTATGGTAAAGAGTTACCCACACTTATTGAGCAGCCACAGGCATTGTACCTAAATACTGAAATTTGTCGAATTTCGGGGGCAAAGTGGGCGAAGACCAGGCACTTCTAGCCAAGCCTTGACTGCTTGCTGTAAGCCGCTATCAGCGTTCTGCAGCCTGCTTTCTGCTAACAGCATCAGATGCAGCTGCTGCCGCAGCCGACGGTCTTGGGAAAATCCAGCACTTGCAGCTAATAGTCGGGGACTCCCACTACTCCTTCGGAGTATAATGCCGAAGCTCAGAGTGCTTCTTTCTGAGCTCACCTCGGAAATCAGGGTGCGCAACCGAAATAAGCGCCTCGCCACGCTGGCGAAGGCTCATCCCATGCAGGTTCACCGCTCCATATTCCGTCACTACCCAATGTACGTGACCACGCGTCGTCACCACACCCGATCCCGGGAGCAGTTCATGCGTAATGCGCGAGAATTTTCCGCCACCTGCGGTTGAAGGGAAGGCCAGAATCGGCTTGCCCCCCTTAGAGAGCGCGGCACCGCGAATAAAGTCCATCTGCCCGCCGATGCCGGAATACATGCGATGTCCGATCGAGTCGGCGCACACCTGTCCGGTGAGATCTACCTGCAGGCATGAATTAATCGCCACAACCTTGTCATTGCGCCTGATGATCGCTGTATCATTTGTGCGATCACAGGGGTGGAACTCAACCAGGGGGTTCTCGTGCACAAAATCGAAGAGCTTCTTCGTCCCCGTGGCAAACGAGGTGACGATGCGCCCCGGATGCACATGCTTAAGCCGATTCGTAACAACGCCGGAACGTACCAGATCGACCAAGTTATCGGAGAACATCTCCGAATGCACGCCGAGATCGTGCTTATCCTTCAGACGCAGCAAAACCGCATCTGGAATCGCTCCGATGCCAAGCTGCAGCGTCGAACCGTCTTCGATCAGGTCGGCGATAATAGCCCCGATATCCGACTCAACTTGGCTAATCTCATCCGGCTTATGCTCAAGCAGCGGGCGATTCGTATGAATAAATGCCGCAACACGATCAAACGGCACCACGGTGTTTCCCATGGTGCGCGGGGCCTGATCATTTATCTCGGCGATAATAATCTTGGCTGTCTCGCTGGCTGCCTTTGCGGCATCTACCGAGGTGCCTAATGAGCACATGCCGTGCTTATCCGGCGGCGAGAGCTGCATAAAGGCGATATCGAGTGGTATGCGCTTGGAGTAAAAGAGACCAGGGATGTCAGAGAGAAACACGGGAATAGAGTCGGCCCGTCCCTCGGCAACAGCTTTACGCAACGGGCCACCGATAAACAGGGAATAAGAAAAGAAGCGCCCCTCGCAACCTGGATCTGCAAAGGGTGCCGGACCCGCCGTGTGGATGTGATACAAGCTTACATCCGCAATATCCTGACGCGCGCACAGCGCCTCCACCAGGGATACCGGGGTCATCGAAGCCCCGTGTAAGAAAAGCCGCATTCCACTCTTCACATGGGAAACGGCTTCGGCAGCAGAAACAGCTCTCGAACTCCAATCGGTGATGTTGTTTATCATAAAACAACTATATGCCGAGGTAAGCACAATGCGAAAGTGGCTAGCTACGCTTAGTATGCGACATCATTGTCCTTTGTTCGCAAAAAGTGCTTGCTCTCGGGGCGCTTGAGTGTTCATATCAGAGGAACTAGAAAAGGTACGTATGCATTCACGGCGGGTAGCTGTTCAATAACCCCGGGCGAGTCTTTACCATAGTCTTGGTTCTGGTCATGGTCCTAATTCCTGGTCGGGCAGGAACACGACAAGGAAGGAAGACCAGAACCAAGACCAAAATCATGATCAAAGATTTTTCACCCCAAGTTATAGAGAAGTTACCCATGAACGAATACAAAGTTGCAAACCTCCTATGACTGCTCACCTGATCCACCCTCGAGAGGCGTTACACCTCGGTCTCACATCCGTCACACTTCCCGCATGCGATCACTACGCCGGGTCTGAGCGTTTCATCCGCAAGGCACTCGAACTCCAACAGCAAAAGAATGGAGCCTTTGATCTGACGATCGATCTTGAAGACGGCGCACCCGTGGGCCATGAGCAAGAGCAGCTTGAGATGGCGGTCACTCTTTTGCACGAAGCCGCGCACATCCCCGGCAGACGCGGGGTCCGCATCCATCCGATTGACCACTCCTTTGCGCACGAGGAGATAAAACTCTGCGTCACAAAAGCCGCAGACCAGTTCTCCTATCTAACCTTGCCGAAGGCCAATTCCTGCGCCGATGTCGCTCGAGCCTGGGAACAAATTAAGGCTGCGACGAAGCAAAAGACACTCACTAAACTGCATGTTCTTATTGAAACTCCAGGTGCCCTGCATGACCTATGGGAGATAGCGGCGCACCCAGGTGTGGCTGTTCTCGACTTCGGACTAATGGATTTTATCTCAGCGCACGGTGGAGCCATCTCCGCGGACAACATGCGCAGCCCCGGGCAGTTCCAACACCACCTGATCGTGCGCACCAAAAGTGCCATTGTCGAAGCGGCCGTGGCTCACGCCAAAGTTGCGGCGCATAATGTCTGCGTCGATCTAAGTTCCCCCGACCGAGCTGCAGAGGATGCACGCATAGCGCGGCAGCAGTTTGGTTTTCTGCGCATGTGGAGCATTCACCCCTCACAGATTGATCCGATTATTCAGGCGATGCGCCCGTCAGAGGCTGAAGTTGGCGAAGCTGGTGAGATACTAACACAGGCCCAAGAGCAGCAGTGGGCTCCGATATCGGTGCATGGGCGCCTACATGATCGTGGGTCGTACCGCTACTACTGGAGTGTTCTTGAGCGTGCAGTTGGACTAGGTGTAGACATTGATACAGGCATTAAAAGCAGGTTTTTCCCTGCGTCCTAGGCCGCAAGCAGCTAAATGTAAGACCTAGAGTCGCGCTTCAGCTTCATACTTTGAACTAGGTTGACGAAAGAAAGGGTGTGGTTGCCGAATAGGTGTGGCTAGAAGCAAGTAACCGTTCACGGGGTCTAACTAATTGAAACCATGGGAATGGGATGAGGTTACGCGAAGGGCACGAAAAAGGACACGGAAACCACGAAACAAGTGCTGAGAATTAACCTGGAGTTGGCTCCAGGTGAATACTCAGCAGATACTTTTGTGTCATTCGCGTCACGTTTCGTGGCTTTCGTGTAGCTGGATTCCTTGCGCTAGTTAAGCAACGTGTTTGCAAATTATGTCTAATAGAAAAATAGTTATGACAGAACAAAAGGAACAACCCAAACTGCTTTCCGAGTTCCCCAAGCCCTCCTACGAGGAGTGGCGCGCCATCGTCGATGCCCAGCTCAAAGGAGCACCGTTTGAAAAAAAACTCGTCACGCAGACGCCGGAGGGCATCAACCTCCAGCCGATCTATGTAACCAAAGATGCCGAGACCCAGGTCAGGTCGCATAGCTTCCCTGGTAGTTTCCCCTTCACTCGTGGGACAAAAGTTGATGCTCAATCCATAAATAGCTGGCTTGTGTGTCAAGGGATCCCCTACCCTTCGGCACGAGCCGCTGGCGATGCATTGCGCCACGATATAAAACGCGGCGCGAACTCGGTGCGCTTGGTCCTCGATCAAGCTTCGCAGTCGGGCATGGACCCTGACCACGCCCCTGACCATGCAAAAAATGGTGTTGGAAGTGGAGGAACTTCTCTGTGTGCCGTTAGCGACTTCGAGGCGCTATTCAAAGACATAGACCTAACTACATTTCCGTTGGTAATCGAAGCCGGTGAAGCCACATTCTCAGTTGCAGCACTGTTTGTTGAGTACCTACACAAGGTCCGTACCCCGGTCGAAAAAGTCCGTGTCACCTTCGTCTTCGATCCTTTGGCGGCGGCTCTTAGCAGTGGATCTCTGCTGACCAAACCACAGACATCGATCGAACAGATGGCAGCACTAATTCAAGCCCTTCCTGCACAAGCGGTTCAGTTTAAAGTTTTTGGTATCGATGCCCGGCCATATGCAGAGGCTGGCGGCAACGCCGTGCAGGAGCTGGCCTACGCACTCTCGGCCGCCGTGCAGTATCTGCGCCTACTAAACGAGCAGGGTATCGATCCTGTAAAAGCACAGCCGCAGATCTCCTTTCATTTTGCCGTTGGCTCGAAATTATTCATGGAGATCGCCAAGCTTCGCGCGGCGCGTATCCTTTGGGCGCAAGCTGCCGCGGCATGCGGTTGCGAGCCAAAGTCGGCAACAGCCGATCTGTATGCCTGCTCGCTTCACTGGAATAAGACCAAGCGCGACCCGTACGTCAACATGCTACGCACCACCACCGAAGCTTTCGCCGCGGTCGTTGGCGGAGCAGACGGCATCACCACCGCGCCCTTTGATCTGCTCTACGGCAGCCCCGATGAATTCTCTCGGCGCATCGCCCGCAATACGCAGCTCGTCCTGAATGAAGAGAGCCGCCTGCAACGGGTGATAGACCCCAGCGGCGGCTCCTACTATGTTGAGACCCTAACCTCCGAACTCACCGCACGCGCCTGGAAACTCTTTCAAGAGATTGAGCAGCAAGGCGGGCTTATCGCCGCAATCGAAGCCGGATCAGTCCAAGCAGCGATCGCCACCACGCAGAAAGCGCGTATGGCCGACATATCGCAGCGCAAAGAGGTCATCGTCGGCACGACGATGTACGCCGATGTAAACGAGAAGCTTCCTCAAGGACGCCAGATCGACTGCGAAAAGTATGCGGCTGGCCGAGTTCAAGAGGTACGAAACTTGCGTAAATCCGCAAGCTGCGCCGCTAGCCTCAAGCCGCTCCAAGACGCAACCAAGCCCGAGTTCAGCACTGCACTCAAGGCAGCCTCAGAGGGTGCAACTCTTGGCGAACTGCATGCCGCCGTGAACGCCAAGAGCGCGGTAAGCTATAAGGTCTCGCCGCTTCACCTCTGCCGTGCGGCCGAAGAGTATGAAGCTCTGCGTGAACGCTCCGATCGCTACCGCCTGCGCAACGGACAGCTTCCTTCAGCCTACCTAGCCACGATGGGACCTCTCAGCCAGCACAAGCCTCGCGCCGATTTTTCGCGCGACTTCTTCGAGCCCGGCGGCTACCGCGTCATCAGTGAACGGGGATTCGAGACTGCACAGCAGGCGGCTGAGGCGACTCTCGCCTCTGGAGCTGAGCTTGTCGTGCTCTGTTCAACCGATGAAACCTACCCGGCACTCGTCGCGCCATTCTGTGAAGCCATAAAAAAAGCTAAGCCGAACATGGTTGTGGTGCTCGCTGGCTATCCAACGGAGCATATTGAAGGCTTCACGGCTTCGGGCATTGATGACTTTATCCATATCCGAGCTAACAACCTTCAGCTACTTACCCGTTTCCATCAATTGATTGGAGCATAAGACCATGAAAAATTTTCCTAATTTCAGCTCTATTCCCTTTACCCCTTCAGCAACTGCGGGCAATGCCGGCGCCTGGCAGGAGCAGTTCAAGAATAGCTCGGGGCACAGCGTCGAACAGAGCCGCTTGCAGTCAATCGAGGGCTTTGAGATCGATCCGCTCTATACCCCCGAAGTACTAGCCAACTTCGAACACCTCGATACCCTGTCCGGCATCGCCCCATTTCTACGGGGACCGTACGCCACGATGTACGTGCAGCAACCCTGGACCGTGCGCCAATACGCCGGTTTTTCAACGGCTGAGGAGAGCAACGCCTTTTACCGCCGTAACCTCGCCCAGGGCCAAAAGGGTCTCTCGGTGGCTTTCGATCTCGCCACTCATCGCGGCTATGACTCGGATCACCCGCGCGTCGTCGGCGACGTGGGCAAAGCCGGTGTGGCCATCGACTCCGTGCTCGACATGAAGATCCTCTTCGACCGCATCCCCCTCGACAAGATGTCGGTCTCGATGACCATGAACGGGGCCGTGCTCCCCGTGATGGCATTTTTCATCGTCGCCGCCGAGGAGCAGGGCGTGCCGATGGAGAAGCTCACCGGCACGATTCAAAACGACATCCTTAAAGAGTACATGGTGCGCAACACCTATATCTATCCCCCCGACCCTTCGATGCGCATCATCGCCGACATCTTCCGCTTCACCTCGCAGAAGATGCCCAAATTTAACAGCATCAGCATCTCCGGCTACCACATGCAGGAGGCCGGGGCGACGGCATCGCTTGAGATGGCCTACACACTCGCCGACGGCCTCGAATATGTGCGTACCGGGATTCAAGCCGGGATCGGTATTGACGCTTTTGCCCCGCGCCTCTCGTTCTTCTGGGGTGTCGGCATGAACTACTTCGTTGAGATCGCCAAGATGCGCGCCGCGCGTGCTCTGTGGGCCAAGATAATTAAGCAGTTCGATCCCAAAGATCAAAAATCGATGGCCCTTCGCACCCATAGCCAAACCTCCGGCTGGAGCCTCACCGAACAGGACCCGTTTAACAACGTTGTGCGCACCTGCGTTGAGGCTTTAGCCGCAACACTCGGCCACACCCAGTCGCTGCATACCAACTCGCTGGATGAAGCCATCGCCCTGCCCACCGATTTCTCAGCACGAATCGCGCGCAACACACAGCTCTTCCTGCGCCACGAAACCGGCATCTGTAACGTTGTCGACCCCTGGGCTGGCTCATACTATGTGGAGTGGCTCACCGACCGGCTCATGCACCAAGCCTGGACCTATATCCGTGAGGTCGAAGATCTCGGCGGCATGGCCAAGGCGATCGAAAGCGGGCTGCCCAAGCTGCGCATCGAAGAGGCCGCCGCTAGACGCCAGGCCCTGATCGATTCCAACGCCGAGACCATCGTCGGGGTTAATAAGTACCGCCTTGAGAAGGAAGCTCCAATGGAGATCCTTGAAGTTGACAACAGCGCCGTGCGCGAGTCACAGATACTGCGCCTGCAAAAGCTTAAATCTGAACGTAACCCAGCCGCGGTCGATGCCGCGCTCAGCGCACTCACCCTTGCCGCCGCCAACAAACAAGGCAACCTCCTCGAGCTGGCCATAGAGGCGGCACGCAAGCGCGCTACCTTGGGTGAGATCTCAGATGCCCTTGAGAAGATATATGGCCGCCACAAAGCCGTCACACGCTGCGTCTCAGGCGTTTATCGCAGCGCCTTTGCCGCTGGCAGTATCGTCGACGAGGTGCGTGACATCTCCAAACGCTTCGAGAGCGAACACGGCCGCCGCCCGCGTATCTTAATTGCCAAATTAGGGCAGGACGGACATGACCGCGGCTCAAAGGTGATCGCCACGGCGTTTGCTGACCTAGGCTTCGACGTCGACATTGGGCCCTTATTTCAAACTCCCGAGGAAGCCGCACGCCAAGCCGTTGAGAATGACGTCCACGTCGTCGGGATGAGCTCCCTGGCTGGCGGACACAAAACACTGCTGCCGCAGCTTATCGCCGCGCTCAAAGAGCGAGGCCGCGAAGATATCGCCGTCGTCGTTGGCGGCGTTATCCCGGCGCAGGACTATGATTATCTAAAACAACGCGGGGCCTTGGCGGTGTTTGGACCGGGGACCGTCATTCCCGAGGCGGCAGCGGCGCTGCTTAAGCTGCTTAGCGCGCGCCTGGCGTAGGGAGGAGCGCGCGTGCGCGCGCTCCTAGCCCACCTTCGGTGCTAGAACCTTTCGCTCGGACAACGCTCCCAGAACCTGGTAGTAGGTTAAAAAAAATGGCGGGAGAATAAGAAATGAGCGGTTTCAGTAAGTTCGGCGGATTTAGTTGAAAGGGCTTACAGGTGTGGAGCGTTACCATCTACTAGACCCTTGACCCTTGAAACGTGTACTATATGAGTTGCATTTTCATAACAGCTCGTCAAATATGGGTTTCCCGTGCAGGTGCACGGGAGAAACACTCGTCGGTCTGAGGCATCGCCTCGCTAGATTATTGGCTATTGGCTCGTCTCGAAAATAATCAACATGGCTATTGGACGGCAGCATTCAGGCAATTTTCCTTCTCAGGAAAAGTGGGTGTCCTGCTCTCACTCCTTGCAGCATAGTCCTCCACATTTGATCTACACCGGTAGGGTGCATCCCACTTTGTATTAAACCGTTGCTCTCTAAGATACTCCAGTCGATCTGCTTTGACTGTGAAAATTATCATTTTATGCAAAGCTGGATAAATTCCGCCCTCGAAAACTATCACCGCAACCTCATAATAGCCGTCATTGTTAATATCATGCGCGGGGACTTTCCCGCGTTTTATAGGCGTAAAGTATGCCCACTTCCATTCTCTTCCGTAGCTATATCCCATTACCTTGGCCCAAATGACTCGATCGTCCTTTAACAGAGCAAGGACATGGTGATTATCGTCGACTCTGGTTATTGTCGTTCGAACGCCACTTGGCAAAATAATCTGATCATCGGAAAAGAAAGTCCGACCTCGTTCTGCTCGCACAATGGAGGTACAGAAAAAAAACAGGAAGATTGCAATAAGTAATGACCTATTACTTAGACTGCTCGTAAAGTTTAATAACTTTTCTTGCATAAGAGTCACCATCCTTGGTCCAACCGTAATAATTCTTAAGCGTATTAAAGATGTCTTTTTTAGCGCCTCTGGGAATTAATTTATATTTATGAAACAGCCATCTCGTACCTGCAGCGATGTTCATAACCGGATCGTATACATCGTCGCCTATTAGTCGGACGAAACCATTTTTCAGCTCTCGAATATTATCCTTATTGGGGGTTCCTTCTAAAGCGCTTAACGATGTTGCAGTTATTTGCATCAGTCCTTTAGCCGTACTACCCGACACTTTTGTCTGCGATCTTGGATCGAACCCGGATTCGATAGCAACCACACACTTAATCAAAAGCGGGTCTACCTTGGGAAAATCAAGCCCTTCCGCCGTCCAATACTCCAACCAAAATTGAATGGCCGCATCGAAGTCCTCTCCCGCCTTAAAACCTTTGGCTGGTTTGAGATTCTTGTATCTCTTGGCTGAAGTCCAATAGAGGTATAGTAAGTTTTCGGAAAGAAGAATCCGAATTCCGTTTCTTAGGGGATTCTTGGCAATGTGCGCATCCACCCAAGTTTTAGTTCCAGTTTTACACACTCGACTATGCCCACGAACCAGGTGAAAACCAGGCCGACACATTTCATCGCTTTTTGGTTGGGGCAATGGCATGGAAAGGTTTGAAAATAATAAAGCTACCCGATGCGCTCAGCCTGTTTATTCTCAGAAGATCGGCACCGCTTTCGCAAAAGGTTCGGCACCCTGGACATATGTAACGTAGCCATGAATTAGCAGTCAAGCATTTCTTCTTGCGGTATGCGGGGTTACCATCTACTAGATTACTGGATTACTGATGGCTATTCCGTAGTCCGCTATCCGAGATCTGAAGTCGGCTTTCTGCTGACTGCATCAGCTGCGAGAGTGACTAAGATTTGTTACCCCAATGAGAACATTTGAAGGCAACTTACCAGGCGCTTTGTGGAGTTTGCATGATCGTGGTCATACGGTAAGCGTCACGGGGCCTAGCTAATTGAGCTAGCGGAAGGAATCAGTTACACGAAAGCCACGAAAGTATTTGCTGAGTATTCACCTGGAGTTAGCTCCAGGTGAATACTCAGCCCCTTTGAACCTGGTAGTAGGTAACTTAATACTCCTTCAAAAATTCGACAGGCCCCTTTGAACCTGGTAGTAGGTAACTTAATACTCCTTCAAAAATTCGACAGGCCAATTGCGTCGGCCCTTAGCTACTAGCCTTCACTCAAGACAATTTAGCAGCCATGTCAAAGGTATAAGATCGCTTTGAAGCTCCTTACCTGGCCCAGAGGCAGCAAGCTAAATGAAAATGTCGGGTGCGGCACGCACTTTTGCGGCGCCTCAACATGTAGAAGAAAAGTTGATCTGAGAAACACTCGATTGGTGAAGGCGAACAGCTCTTCTAAAACTCCACCGCATTGGCTAGCGGTGGAAGCGGTGGAAGAAAAGCTCCCGGCGGCCACTGCACAAGGTAATCTCCAAGCTTCCAGAGCCGGTAGCACTCGCGGCACTTGGCACAAAACTCTTTAAATTCCTTAATAAGTGCTATCCGTAGCTGCTTTGTTGCAGCTATGCAGAATATC
>CAIXSY010000005.1 GCA_903922175.1 uncultured delta proteobacterium
CGGCCTCTGCTGCCGTCTGTTTCGTCCCGTCGCGGGTGATTTTATTAATTTCTTGCCTATTTTCACCTCAAGGAAAGTAGCTTTTCGAAAACAGGGTCTTTCCGGACAGGCTCTATATAATCAGCTTTGGCGATGATTGCCATTTGACGTTCCTCGCCATGTTCAGCTTCAAGCATGTCTCGCCAATTGGACGGCCTATTGACCTTGGGTGTCTTGCTAATTACGCGAGGCAAAAGTTCATCCGGCAGGCCTGTAGGTGAAAATTTAGCTCTGTTAAAGATGTGCCTCTCACCGAAAATTAGTGCTATTTCCTGCCCTGGCCCCTTGGATGAAATAAATTTAAGAATTTCTTGTGCTGCCGCAAATTCGCGGCGGTCGTATCGGTAGAATCTGCGCACTCTTCCACCAAGTACGTGCTTCCCAGAGGCGTCAGTCCTATCTTCAGCCGCGTCACCTAAGTCAGCAATGAAGGGGGTATTTACCCTATGCATGGTCACTTGAAGATTTAGATTGGCATAAGCATCCTCTGCACCAATCCTAGCAAGGGCGAGGAGTTGCTGTCCGGTTAAGGTAGAGGGTAGTTCTCATGAGGGAAATGCTGCTAGAAAATCTTTGCTCTTTATCCGCTCGTTTCGATCTGTATCACCGGGTCTAATATCACTAAACAGTCCTTCACAAAACACATGTTGGGGTTGCCGCACTAGCAGGTCACGGAGGATAGCTTCTTGCGATCGTCCTATTGCCTCAAGAGATGGCTGACAAGCGCCTTTAGAAAAGCGCGATAAATGTGTTTGACGGTAATTGATAACCGTGCCGACAAGAGGATTTCCTTCAATAACAACTCGCTCCAATAACCGAGGAACGGAGTTTGCTGAGACGACACATTGGCTAAAGGTGGATTGGACTCTGCGCTCGGCACGCAACTCCGAATGCGCCTCTGGAGACTTAGAGTAAGTTGCCGTCAAGCTGTACTCTTCTCGGCGCCTCTGCTGTTCAGCTACTTCGCGCAAGTTCCGCGCACGCGCCTCCTCAGTCTTACGTTTCTGCTCCTCTCCCGCATCTCCCAGTCGTCGAATCTTTTCGGCTAGTTCCCGGAGCATGCGCGCCTCGATCTCGCTTGGTGCGTCTGAGGTCCGGGCATCGCCCTCAAGGAGTAACTTAACATGCTGTCCCAGTTGCCGGAGATTGTCAGCTTGGTTTATGCCGCCACCTCGGCCAGATTCAACACGGTCGAGTGCCTCCGCGATTTTACGGATTCGCTCTGGCATACCCTCGACTCGCTCGCGGCTTTCAATGCTACTTTCTAGTCCCATATACTACTGAAGATCTCCCAGTGAATGCTTTCTCAAACGTTATGGCGCGATTGCAGTTACGTGTGACTTAAGCTCGGTGGCGACATTACGCTATTCAATCGGACTTAAAATTCCTGTAATATTATGGAAAAGCAGAACATTTAGCTAAGGCGATAGTTTGTCGCTGGAAATAATAGTTGATAACAATCATCTATGCCTAACTCACCGGGATCACTCAAAGAAGTTTAATACTATCTAAACTTTATCCAGCACGTTTTAATTCATCTTGGTGAGCGTGGTATTATTAATCCTAAGTCCTCGATGGGCTGGGCTTTCGTCGGTACCAGGCCATTAGCGCATTTCAGCCAGAACTGGTCCGCCAGGACCAGTTCTAAGGATGGCCTGTCCGACCTGAACCTTAGCTGCTGAGGCGATGGTCGGTCTTAGGGACGCAAACCCTGGACGCTCGAAGAGAATGACCACGGTTGATCCAAGATGAAACGTTCCGAGACGATCGCCTTTTTTGAGGGCCAGCGGCGCTTGATAGGTGTGATGCACAACTTCGCCATGCCCGGGCGAATCATGCGAAACGAAGGGATCGAAGGTAAGTGAGATCTTGGAGACGTTAAGAGCGCCCACCATAATCAGCGCTACCATACCAGCCTCGGTGTCGAAGAGCATAACCACGCGCTCATTGCTGCAAAAAAGCTGCGGGACCGTGCGTAATGCCCAGTCATTTACCGGCCAGAACGTGCCGGGGATGTAGCGCATCTCGGTGAGTGCTGCATCGAGAGGGAGGTGCACATGATGGTAGTCCGGAGGCGATAGGTAGAAGTTTAGATACGAGCCATTCCTAAACCTCTCCGCAAGAGCCTGATCCTGTAGGAGCGCGGAGAGCGTATATGTCCAACCCTTGACCTGAGGAATCTGTCCGTTGTTGATCTCGCCCAGATCTCGCAGCGTGCCGTCAACTGGGCTGGTGACCCCCTCGTGCTGTGGCCGAGAGCCAGCCTTGAGGTCGCGGGTGAAAAGCTCTGCCAGTGATCGGTACTCGTCGATTGAGCTTGCTGCCTCTTCAGTGCGCACACCGTAGAGGCGACAGAAGGTGCGATTGGCAATTAAAGCCAACGGGCGCGGGAGGCGCAGGGCCACGATGCGCCCAGTTAGGTAGCTGAGTATGCCCAGTGGAATGAGGCGTAGTAGTCGAAGCAGCATAGCCTCGAAAGATACCTGATATTTGCTCCATGGCCAAGCTGTATCCTGAATTCGAAAGGATCTCTTCCCAGGAGGTTTTGGATACTTTGAACCATGACAATAGTTTATGTGATAACTGTAAGGGTGGCCATCTGCTCCCATTGGTTGGCATGATGAAGCCCAGATATTTGTAGATCGCAGCGAATATCCCAACGAGAGTGCCGTACAACGCTGTACAGCCAATTAACTCCATATGTTAGCGAATTGCAAGTACCGTGCAGTGTTGAGCAGTACTGTACATTGTTGAGAGTGTTTCCGGTAAAATTCCGGGAAGGACCGCCCTTGCTCAGCAAGGTAGCCTTTAGTTGCAGCAAAATGGAGAGTCTCCCAATCGGCGCTCCTGCATGCTGAAGGACTTCTTACTCAAGACGATATCGACAACATGAAGAGCTGGGAACACTCCGGATTCAATGTTTTTGTTGGTGAGCCAACATCCCCAAGCGATACAAAGCGGCTGCTTTTCGCTGCGCGGTATCTTAAAAAATGTCCCGTCTCTAATGAACGCCTGAGTATCGTTGAGGGCGGCGCTGAAACCACCATCGAATACACAGCGTACAAGGACGGTGTCAAAGGTGTGCGGCGCTTTCAACCGCTTCAATTCTTAGCTGAGGCACAGCAACATATTCCGGATACCTGGGAACAGACCACCAGATTCATGGGCGCCTACCGTGCGCGGAGTAGGGGAGCAGCAAAGGCCAGCAATGAGCAAGACTCAGAAGCAATTCAGCAGTCGAGTACAGCCACGCTGGCATTTCATCAAAAGTTGTCTAGATTTCCAAAATTTTAAATGTGTTTGGCTAGGATTATAGCTTCGGAATCCACTCGCGACTCTGAGTGTAAATTCGTGGTGTCACCAAAATTCCACCACATTGGAGCTCTTGCATGGCTTTATCCAGCGCCGTCTGTTCACGCTGACTGGTTTGTGGAGCTGAATCATCGAAACACACCTGGACGATGAAGGGCTGTCCGCTGTGCCCAACGACTACGAAATCAACTTCGGCCCCGTCCTTAGTGATATAATAAAAGGTTCGATATCCTTGCCTTTTAAGATCCACGAAAACTAGATTTTCAAATAGACGGCCCAAATCAGCCTTGGGACGCAAGCTATAAGCAGACGACATCCCACTATCTACACAAAATACCTTCTTTGGAGACGTCGATTGAACTCGTTGTGATACCTGATAAATTGGAACTGAGAAAGCAAAAAAGGCATCTTCGAAATAAGATAAATATTCGATAATAGTATCTTTTCCTACGGGGACCCCCCGACTCTTAAGATCGTTAGTAAATTTGTTAACTGAAAAGAGACGGCCGCTATTAATCACTAATGATGACACTAACTGCTCCATTGCCACCAAGTTTTTAATCTGATAGCGCTCCACCACGTCGCGCAATACCACCGCGTTGCGGTAATCCTGTAAAATGCGCATCCTCGTTTCTGACGACGCATTTACGGTTTCGGGAAATCCTCCGCTCATTAAATAATGCTCAAGCTGTTCCCGAGCAAGATCGCGATTGGCGAAACTAACGCTAGGGTCGGTCCAAGCAATGTGGGAAGCCTCAAGATATTCAAAATAATCATAAGGCCAAACTTCATATACCATTGAGCGGCCCCGAAACTGCGTGGCCACATCTTTACTGAGCATCTTAGCAGAAGATCCTGTCAACCAAAGCTCACAGCGATCAGTTTCCACCAATCGACGAGCAACCTTCTCCCATCCAGCTATGACCTGAACCTCATCGAGAAAAATATAACTTGGACGTTTGTAGTTGGCGGGAGTATTGCGGTAGAATAGATCTATTATTTTTGTCAGATCTTCATATTTTGTGAGTCCAAGTCGATCGTCCTCTAAATTTAGGTATAAAATGCTTTCACGCGGAAACTGTTTTTCTAAATTTTTGATTTTGTTTAACAGTGTGTAAGTTTTACCGACTCGTCGCATGCCAACTAAGGTGGTGGCCTTACCCTTAACTGGATGGATCTCCGCAAAACGCTTAACCAGGATCATCTTTGTTAGACGATCCCACAATTCACCCTGAATAAGGCTAATAATATCATATTGTTGCATATCTTTCCTCGCATATAAGGAAAGATATCATATATTCTTTCCTTGTTAAAGAGGAAAGTTGCGACTTTGCTCTCAAGGCGAACTCGATAACAGGATGAGTGCGGCAGCTTAGTAGTTTTCACGCAGATTGCTCGCTTGAGATGAAACCGCCGAGATCAGAGTAGGTATTATTGCTCAAGCAACACCCGCAACTGTTCAAATGTCCCGCACCAGGCAGGGGCCGTTGCCCCGCGACATTTGATTCGGAACTGATACCGTCTTCGTGCAAGCAGCGAGACGGCACCTCCGTAGATGAAATTTACGAGCTCTACATGGATCAAGTAACTCCGAATGGAAAGCAATTCTTGAAGTCCTACCACGATAAGTTCATTGCAAAGATGGAGCCTAGACGCGGTTGGAAGGACGATCAGCAGTATCTTGAGCACAGTCTGAAAACTTTTCTCAAGTTACGGACAGAAATCATACATAAACCTAAACCAGATCCGGAACGCATCGGCCAGCTGTTGATTGACGATTACGGTGAACCAGAACTCTTCGTCCATGCCTCCCACGTGAACATTTGAAAGAATATTCACCTGCTGTTTTGTCGTTGAAGGAGCGGGGTGGAGCCTTGTAGAGGGCACGGGAATGGAGACGTTCTGTTATCTGCGCTCTTTTAAGATTGCGCTTGTCTTGTTGTTATGTTTGTATTATAAATATAACATGACACTAATTCGTAATCTTAATATATCCAAATACTTAGATACGAAAGATTCATTTTTTCTATTTGGCGCACGCGGGGTTGGTAAGACTAGTTTAATCAGAACAGCGCTAAGTGAGGTTAGACCCTACACTGAGATTAACCTACTCCAGGCAAGGGAGTACCGTACTTTTATCGAGAATCCATCAAGACTTGCGGACATAGTAGAAGGAAAGCTGAAATTACTACCAAAGCAAGCTATCCTCCGCATTTTTATAGACGAGGTACAGAAAGTACCGCCACTTCTCGATGAGGTACACAATTTAATATCTCTTTATGAAGGGAAGGTTCAATTTATTCTCACCGGCTCTAGTGCTCGTAAGCTTAAGCGCCAAGGGGCTAATCTATTAGCAGGTCGAGCGGCAGTACTTCATCTTCATCCCCTAATTTCGGACGAGGTCGCGCTTGACCTGATGCGAGCGTTACACATCGGGCTACATCGGTTCTCAAAAATGGTCATTTTGTTAGGGCTATACCGTTCGCCACCTATGCGCTTTTCGCGTCAAGACTTTTTGCGGACGGTGGATAGCAGCTCGGTATAAACTTGTAGGTGGGCCTTAATAGTAGCGCTAATATTGAACTTCGTCTCTATGCGCTTCTTGGCCGCGCTGCCCAGTTGACTGCATAGAGCTCGGTCCAGTTCAAGCTGCCGTAGGGCTTGAGCGAGCGCTGTGGCATTAGACGGCGGTACGATTAGACCGCATTCACCGTCCTTTACCAGCTCCGGCATGCCACCGACGCGTGAAACCACTGGGCAGATCCCCTGGGCCATCCCCTCGATGACTGACTTTGGCAGCCCTTCGCGCTCGCGTGAGGGCATAACGATGGCGTGACATGCGCTGACGAGTGCGGCGGCATCAGCTCGAAATCCAGCAAAATGAGCGCGGGGGGCGACAGACGGCTCTGCGCCTAGCGCGGTAATCACGGGGTCTCGCACCTCACCGATAAGTAGTGCGTGGATATGAGATGTCGCGGGGAGATACCTCAATGCTTCGAGGAGAACGTCAGCTCCTTTAACAGGACGCATATTCGCTGTGTAGCCGACGATAAACGCATCAAGAGGAATCCCCAAGGTACTGAGATCGGCCTTTTGCTTCTGAGTGTACCAGGCACAATCATGTCCTTTATAGATGGTGCGCAGTCGAGAAGGGGGGATTCCTATCGAAAGCAGGTACTGTCGAACTGCATCTGAAACGCAGATTATGGCGCGTACGCGGGAGTTAAGGAAGGTGATCCAAGAGGTGGGATCCCAGCGCGAGAGGTGGCCCATGGTTCCACGGTAGGCGACGTGCATTACCGGCTTGCCCAGTGTCGCTAGCAGCGCATTTGATAGCCCCCGTCCGGCGAACGAGTGCACGATGTCTGGTTTTACCTCTGCGATCAGGCGGCGTAGTGTGCGCATTGCCGAAAAGCTAACCTTACTTTGCAAGGTCAGTTCATGATAGGGGATGCCCACCTCTTCAATTAGTTCGCGTCTTTTGGCGTCAGCTTCTCCGACGCAGGTAAGTTCTACACCGGCTTCCTTCAGGCCGCGTAAGAGATAGGCTTCAGGTAGGTCGGGCTGGGCAGTGATGGCGAGGATGCGCATAAGATTAGGAGAGGATCATACCAGGGCAGTAGAGGGTTGCAAGTGTGTTGATATTGCGCAAGGCATCGTAACTGCTCATTAACCCCGGGAAAAAAATATCGTGCGCGTGCTCCTGGCCTGTCGTGAGCTAAGCTCGCCCCTTACCGAACAGGGGTGTTTTTGAAGAAACGCGCTGACTTTCAGGAATGAATAGGGTAATTGAGAGTCTGTGAGAAGGGGCGGCTAGCCGATTCAGCACACTCTTCGACCGCGACCACGCTCACGAATTATTAAGCTACCCG
>CAIXSY010000006.1 GCA_903922175.1 uncultured delta proteobacterium
GAGCATTGTTTTGAATCTGGCGGAAGGGCGGGGTCGTGGGACGAAGGCCGACCAGAAAAGATTCTTCCACATGGCCTTTGGGTCGGTCAGAGAGTGTCAGGCAATTCTGGACATTAGCCCTGAGCCCAGCGCAGAGGCCGTCCAGTTAGCTGACGTTTTGGCCGCTAGCGTCTACTGCCTGATCAGGAGTTACGGCTAAGGCCGTCGGCTGCGGCCGCAACTGATGCTGCAGCTGAATCTGATGCAGACAGCTGATACCTGACTGCAGATCTCAGATAGCAGACTCTCTCTTCCGCGCGAATGCGCGGCTCGGTTTAACAGTCTTTTTATATCCGCTGCTTCTGTATAAAGATCCCTTTATCCACCTTACTGAAGAAATTCTGATAGTAGAGTGGATCGTCTAAAGTCTGGACGCTAATGACCGCACCGTGATTGTCGTACACCTTACGTTGAAAGGTGATGCGCACTCGGGTCTCGTCACCGAACTCACTGACGTTAGCACTCGCCTCGACGATGGCGTTCTTCTGCCAACGGGCCTCACTCCCCATCAACATCTGATTGAGGAAGGCATTGCTGGAATCCTCGAGATCATCCTCCTTGGCGGCGGTGATCAGCCCAAGCTCGGTTACCGCGTTTTTAGCGATGAAGCCCTCGTCCAAGAGCACATTCAGCAGTGCCTTCATCACCATCTTGGTGTCCCGGGTGGAATATTCACGCGTTTGAATAGCGCGGATTTCAAGCGGGCTTTTGGGGACCGGACGTGGTCCGCTCATGCAACCGGTTAGAGCAACTACGACAGCGAACAATAGGTGTTTCATACATCATCCCTCGCAACAGTGCTAAAAGCGGCTTGAGTGGTAAGTGGCAAGGTCAACCCGTCCTCGGTTATCGAACTTAATAACCACGGTAAGGGTTTTCTGGCTTACAGCAGAAGCGCCGGCGTCCTTGTTGTATGAGCCACCCCCGAGTCCGAGCAGCAGGGTTGAGCCGATATCTGCGGCAGCTCCCAGCGCACCGCCGACCCCG
Organism: uncultured delta proteobacterium; assembly: GCA_903922175.1. Classification (GTDB taxonomy): domain Bacteria; phylum Bdellovibrionota_C; class UBA2361; order UBA2361; family CAIXSY01; genus CAIXSY01. The sequence continues at coordinate 1,027 of CAIXSY010000006.1, forward strand.
CCGCGGGAGTTAGAGTATGAGGCCTCGGTGGCGATCTTGTCGTAGATCCACGTTTCATGTCCGCTATCGTCCTTGGAGACGATATTGGGTGAGCCTAAGGCGATGGCAACCTCATCTTGGCTCATACCTTTGTGAATTTCACGCTGCACGATGCCGACGGTCATTTCACGTTCGTTGGTTGAGTGCAGCTCGGCGGTATTTCTGGCAGCGTTGACGCAGCCTGAAAGGAGCAGAATGGTTGTAAGTGCAAGTTTGGCTAGTCTTTTCATAGGTACCTCCTTAAAATAAAGCATTATTTAAATATTCGATTGATCAAATTTTCGTTATCTTTGCTTTCTCCAAGTTCAAATTCGAGAATGGCCTCGTCGCCCTCTCCCTCGGGTGGGGTGATCACCAAACGGTATTCGTGCTCAGCCCGGAGAGAGACATCCGGAAGTAGTGCCAGTGCAAAATCGGACTGCTCTGAGACCTGGGTAGTAGTCGATCGGTAGAGCGTGCGCCAGGGGGTCGATCCTTGGCTGTCGCGCACCTGCAGCTCGTAGGGAGCATCGACTAATGCTTCGTCGTTGAGTGTGACGAGTGCGCGCAAGGTGCGAGAAAGTGGCAAAAACTTAGCCTGACAGCGGTCTGTGCCGTGCAGGGAAGAAGAGCCGGCGAGTTTTACCGGCCCGAGGGCGATATGTACGCTGCGCTCTCCATGGTCGAGTGTGCAGCTTAGCGTGTGATCTTTGATATCAAAGATGCTGCTTTCTCGTTCTGGCATCTCCGGACTTGGGCTGTACGTACGCACGCCCGTGCCCATCGTGCCGCCGGAGCAGCCGCAGAGAAAGCAAAATACAGCAGCGCTAATTGAGAAAAATGAAGATAGCCTAGTCATGCGTCTCCGTCTTTGGTTGTACAGTTAAACTAAATGCTCCAAGTGCCACACGCGCACCTCCCTGTTTCTTGCGCAGGCGTGGGTTGACGTCCTGGTCAAACTTAGCCAGGTAGTTGCGCGCCTGTTCGTGAAAGGTGGTGCCCTTGTCGAGAAGCCACTTCTGAATCTGCGGGAGGGCGTCGACGCAGATGTTGTCGTATTCGGTGTGTTGGTGGAGGTTCGGTACCTTGAGGCTGTGGAGCACATTCTGCTCAACGGCTTGGAGAAGATCCGAGCTGTCGCGCTCAAGCAGTTCAAAGGCCTGTTCAAACTGGGCGACGCCGCTGATATTGTAGGTCGCCGTGCGCAGCTCTAAGTGGTTATCCTGGCGTGAGACAAGGCCTGCCCGTTCAAGTTCAAAGAGTACGGTATAGGGGTTGATATCTTTACTGATACTTTTCACGAGCTCGGCAAATTCGCTCTCGGCGCCCTCAAAGCCAAGCAGGCGAGGGGAGCCGGGGCGCTGACAGAAGTCTTTATGTTGCTGCCACTGTCCAATGATACGGCTAAGCAGGCTTGCGCCTGAATCCGTGCTCGGATCGTTGCCTTGCAGGCGCGATATGTCTTTGCGCTGCAGCCCCGTGACCATCGCCAAACGGCTGGTGTTGATGGACTCGTCCCTGCTGCGTAGCTCCTCCTCGGCGACCTCGATAAAGGCTGCTTTAAGCAGGTCGAGCATGTCTTGAAATTTTATCGAATGGCGCACACAAAAGCGCAGCAGCGGGCGCAGGAGGCGCTTAAGGCTTTTTGTCAGGCGCTGTTGAAGCTCGAGAGGCATACGCGATCTACAGAAGCAAAATATCCTGAAGGCTAACTAGTGGGTAAAAAGTACACTAGCAGGTTTGAGGTGCGGGTGTCAAGCAAGAGCTGCGCCTGGCGGCGCAGCTCTAGTGTCTCAACCGGAAAGTTTTTTCACTTGGCCTTGAACTCCCGCTTGTCCGTGGCCTGCTCTCTTCGACCTTGACTTCGACGTTTAAGCCTAAATCTAAGGGGAATTGGCCAAGACCAAGCGGGAGTTCAAGGCCAGGTTCAAGAGAAAAACATTAGTTTTAAGTAAAAAGACTTTCCGGTCGCGACACTAGTGTCAGCCATAAATGCACCTTTTGCTTTAAAACGTCGGGCGTCAGAAAGATCGTTGTAATCTAATGAATCTGCTTAGATAGGAGTTGAGACGATAAGAATCGTTCAACAGGATTCCTTCGACTCGTCGTTTGCGCTCTTCGTTTAAGGCAGGCTGGGTCAGCAGGGAGGAGAACGTATAAACTTTGGGGTATTCCCCTGAAGCACATGACGTATGGGGCGAAGCTTTTGATTGTGCTACGTTGTCGTTGTGATTTTCTTCCGACGGATTCCCGGCACTTCTGCCGACCTTACAGGGAACGCTCTCCCAACTAAAAGCCATGCTCGCCGCCGATCCTCTCTGCATCGATGAGCTCATCGGAACCAAGCCGCAATTCCCAGGAAACTTTAGTTTCGACGATTGCGCGTACCTGCGTTTGGCTATTGGTCATTCATCGTTGACAGCACACCTGGTTTGAGAGAACGAGGAACGGTAGGACTTCAATAAAATCGGGTTGCGGTCTAAATAGAACGTATGCTACAATCTTACTAGTAAGATTATGGAGAACGTACCATGGCTGACAACTTAGCTACGACGAGAATGTCTTCAAAAGGGCAGGTCGTAATACCTGAAGAAATAAGGAAACGACTTGGACTAAGCGAGGGTGTTGAATTCATCGTGATTGGAAGTGGAGACGCCATTATTCTCAAGGCAATCGCCGCGCCACCTTTGGGCGAGTTTGATAATCTTTTATCGGCAGCCAAAAAAGCTGCACGCACAGCTAAACTAAAAACCAAAGATATTTCTGACTCCGTTAAGCGTGTGCGAGGTCAACGTTGAGGGTTATTGTCGATACGAATGTGCTTGTCTCAGGGATATTTTTCGGCGGTTTCCCGGGACGCATAATAGCTGCTTGGGGCAAGGGTGAGCTTGAGTTTGTTGTAACCCCGTCAATTCTAGATGAGTACGTCCGAGTATCCGAGGATTTAGCACAAAGAAGGGGGATTGATGTCGAAAAGATTATTAGGCTTCTTGCTCTTCGAAGTATAATCTAGCAACTACCGCGTTGGATGGCATACACTCGCCTTTTATCTAATGCCTACAACGACTCACACAGCCGTATCCAAGAAGCCCCACCGTTGTTATCAAGTTTAAAATAGGGCCCCATCATCAGCCGATTAGGGGCGAGCAGTTACCTGCAATCTTTCTCTCTTCGAGCCCGTGCGCATCAGCATGCATTGCTGTCGTCGTAAGCTCTGCATGTCCAAGCCAGCGCTGCGCCGCCAGGCGCAGCGCTATTCGAAGGCAATCCCCTGTGCCAGCGGCAGCTCGTTACTCCAGTTAATCGTGTTGGTTTGGCGGCGCATGTACTGCTTCCAGCAGTCTGACCCGGACTCGCGCCCACCGCCGGTTTCTTTCTCACCGCCGAAGGCGCCCCCGATCTCGGCTCCGGAGGTGCCGAGATTCACGTTAGCGATACCGCAATCGGAGCCGGCAGCGGAGAGAAATTTCTCGGCGCTCTGCAGGCTGCTGGTAAAGATGGCCGAGCTTAGTCCCTGGGCGACGTCGTTGTTGAGCGCAAGAGCCTCGTCGAGATCTTTTACCACAACTACGTAGAGGATCGGGGCGAAGGTCTCCTCTTGCATAATCGGCAGATCGTGTGCGGCGCGAATAATAGTTGGAAGCACATAGAGGTCCGAGGCCATATTTTTGGCGATTTCACCGCCGTAGATTATCTCGGCACCCTGAGCTTTGGCTTTGGCTACGGCTTCAAGATAGGCAGCAACGGCGCGCTCGTTAATCAGCGGGCCCATAAGCGTTCCTTTCTCGAGTGGGTTACCGATCCGCACCTGTTTGTAGGCTGCGCTGAGGCGTGTTACGAAATCGGCCTCTATTTCACGTTCGATAAGGACTCTTCGCGTGCTGGTACAGCGCTGTCCGGCGGTGCCAACGGCACCGAAAAGGGTTGAACGTACGGCCATGTCGAGATCTGCATCTTTGAGCACGATTACGGCATTGTTGCCCCCCAGCTCGAGGAGTGATCGACCGAAGCGGCGCGCTACCTGTTCGGCAACTGATCGGCCGACGCTGCAGGAGGCGGTGGCGGAGATGAGTGGTAAGCGTTTGTCGGCGGCCATGTTCTGGCCGAGAAGTGCGCCATCGCCGATGACTAGGCCAAATAGTCCGGGGAATCCGTTGTCGGCGGCGATCTGGCTGCAGATTTTGTGGGTGGCGAGGGCACAGAGCGAGCCGATCTGCGCTGGCTTCCACACCAGGGTGTCACCGCAGACAGCGGCGATCATGGCGTTCCACGCCCACACGGCGACCGGAAAATTAAAGGCGGAGATCACGCCCACCGCTCCAAGCGGGTGCCACTGCTCGTACATGCGGTGCGCAGGACGCTCTGAGTGCATGCTGAGTCCGTAAAGTTGACGCGAAAGTCCGACGGCAAAATCGGCAATGTCGATCGCCTCTTGTACCTCACCTTCGCCCTCAGCAATAATTTTTCCTATTTCGAGGCTGATCAATCTGCCGAGGGCCTGCTTCTTTTGGCGAAGGGCATTAGCGATCTGGCGCACGACGTCGCCGCGCCTCGGCGCTGGAACGTAGCGCCACTTCTCAAAGGTCTGCTGTGCGTCGTGGACAACCTGATTATACTCGGCGTCACCGGCAGGGGTGATCTGCGCCAGCTCTTGACCATCGATCGGTGAGCGCACGACGATTGAGGCGGGATCTGTGCTGGGGTAGGGGACGGCTCCAAAAGCACCTATGTTTTGTGGGGCTAGTGAGAGAGATGCTAATAATTCGCGCATAGTAGATTGTCTCCACGCTGGATCATAGCATGATTTCTGCTTGGGCGGACAGGAACTATACCGTCCGCGAGTCTTGATGTAAAAAACGCATTGATGGCGGACGGAGGTCTCCCCTTTTTTTGCATCATGTTATAGCTATTGATAACTCCACAAAAAGGGTAGGCCTAACCCACCTTCGGTGCGAGGACCTTTCACTCCAACACTGTGCAGACAAGCCTAAGCCAAGTACTCCGGGAAGCAGCTTGGCATAAAAAAAGGTGCACCTAACATACTGATTTTATGTGATAAAATTCAGTGTGAGCGTGAGTGCCTCAGAGAGGGCAACACCCAAAGAACTTCGGATAGCCAAGGCGTGCGCGCCGACCAAGGAGGGGGGCGTTCGCTTGTGGTACGCAACCACAGTCGACGCTTTGATTCAAAGAAATACTGAGACGTTAGCTCATTCATTACTGATGCTCCGAACGTTTCTTTGATCACGTCCTTTTAGGCTCTCTCGACTCCATTCTCAGCCAAATAACCTGCATCGTGCTTCTTGCGGCTCACATCGAGGCTTCGCATGCCTCTGCTGCAACACCAACTAGCGGCGCGCGATGAGTCCTCCGTAGCACCGGCCGCGAGGCCGGGCGAAGGAGGAAGCGCGGCGCTCCGGCCGCCCTCTGATCTTGGGGGCCGTCAAGACTTTTGCGGACGGTATATTTACTGCTTCGCCCAGCTGGTAAACTCTGCGATCTCTGTGCTGTCTTTGAACGGGTGTACGGCTGCCAAGCTGACGATGTGGGTAAAGACGCTCTTGGAGGTGGACTCGGCGAGGAGCGGGTAGAGTGGCGGAACCGAATGCTCCTTGAATCCTATATAGGGACAGAGGCGGCGACAGTGCTCGAAAAGCTCAAACGAACGCCAATAGAAAAATCCGAGCGCGGAGAATTCGCTCAGGCGTTGTTGGTCCGAAACATCCACGACGCGTAGCGAAGGATCGAAGCTTATGGAGATAAGACTGCGACCCGTCTTGCGGATACAGGGCATCCAGCCGTCGCCCTGCGTCATCCGTGGATTGAGCTCTGAGCTGAAAATATTGGCGTAAGGCCCAAATATTACCAATGGCTCACGTGGGTCTTTAATTATCTCTTTAGCGCTATGTGCTGTGGCAGCCTGGCCCTTGGTTGTTGCCGTGATCTCCTTGATGGCGATGTTCTTAATTCCCAGTTCTGCGCACACGTTGCGGATGAGGACCTCGCTTTTGTGGCTTTTTAAGGGAAGAAATATGAAGCGCTCGGAATAGAAGTTTTCAAGGCTAAGGAGAGACCATTCCAGAAGACTCTTGCCACTGATCTGGTGAGCATAGAGCGGCCCTGCTGTTAGTCCCTTTATGGGACGCGTCGCAGGCTCGGCCATGGTGATCAGGATATTCATTAGCTGAACTGTCTAAATTAGCTCGTATATATATAGGTCGGCCCGGGTTCATGTCTGCTTGATGCCATTATTCCCAAGTGGTAACAGTAGGTTAAGTGGTGTAAGGGCAACTGCTCAATAACCCTGGGTAGCTAAATAATTTGTGAGCGTGGTCGTGCTCGTGGTCGAAGAGTGTGCTGAATCGGCTAGCCGCCCCTTCTCACAGACTCTCAATTACCCTATTCATTCCTGAAAGTCAGCGCGTTTCTTCAAAAACACCCCTGTTCGGTAAGGGGCGAGCTTAGCTCGCCTTTTCTCACTTCGTGAGAAAAGGCGGCTA
>CAIXSY010000007.1 GCA_903922175.1 uncultured delta proteobacterium
ATGATCCTGAAAGTGATCAAGATCTCTTTGCGCTGCGACTTTCCGTTACTCGTGGTCGGCCATATGGTTCGGAGGGTTGGACTCTCGAAACCGCCGCGCGTCTTGGAATAACTCAATCGCTTCGCCCCCGGGGCAGGCCGAGGAAAGAATAAGGGTCCTGACCCCTTTAACTCTCCGGCGAGTTTCAACTCATTGCGCATCCCCTCGCCTGGGGCTTATTCTTGGCGCGACTAGTTTTGGTCCTGGCCTGCAGTGAGCTTGTCGAACAGTCGTAATCCCTGGTCGTTGTCCTTATCTCGTTCACCAAGAAATGGAGGAAATCATGAAATCCATGGGTATCCCCAAAGCCCATGCTCCGCCACGCTCGACTGAGCTTGTCGAAGTCCGATCCCTAAGCCAATGTGCGCAGCGGATGAGCCTGAGTTCCCGAGAATTTTCCAGAGGGATGCATCGAGTTTGATTCGAAAACTAACCACATCTAAATATCAGCGCTTGTGCAACCCAGCATCACTTGAGGAGCCGAGACCATCGAGTGAAGTGAAGTGGACTCCTTGCCCGGGAGGTTACTTACTTTCAGCCTGCGGCTTAATTGGTAAAATGCGTACGCGAGCATTCTTTGAATCTATAGTTATTAAAGCACCACTGGCAAGCTCACTTGCAAATTGGCGAATCGTCAGCAGAAGAACGTCAGCCATTCGATCAGGAGTCACTTCTTGGCCTCGAAGCTGAATCACGCTTGGAGTTTTACGTTCTTGCGTAGCAAGCAATGTTCCAAAATCCAGATCGTGAGTAAAAACTACGTAGCCTTGCTCTGCAGCCCAGGACAGAATCTCCTCGTCTTTCGCCGTGACTGCACCGACCTCACTCCAATGGACGGCATCATCGCCCTGTTTGTTAAAAACAGCGGTCCAGTAAGGTGACAAGTTCATGTCGATGAGAATTTTCACGCCCGTTTCAGATCAACCTCTCGTTCTTCAGAGCGCCACGCTGCATAGGTAAGTGCGGCAGTGATATCGGCCGACTCAAGGTAGGGATATAATTTTAGCAGCTCGGAACTAGAATGCCCTTCAGCCAGTAAGCCAACGATGGTTCCCACGGTGACTCGCATGCCCCGAACACAAGGCTTTCCCCCCATTACTTGAGGATCAATAGTAATCCGTTCAAACATATTAGGCCTGTCCAAATTGCCTGTGGCTTATCGGTTAACACATTAGTGACTCGATAGTTCAATAATAAGCTAGTTTGCAGAGGTTAGCAACGAACTTCTCACTTGGCATAGCAGTCTCGGCATATTGCACAGAACTGCTTAAATTCCTTAATAATGGCCACCCGTAGGTTGGAAGTAGCGGCTATGCAAAATATCCTTCGCCCGCGCTTCTTTGGTGTATGGGGGCCATGATCGGCTGTGCATAAAGAGCATTTTTACCCATGACTCGCCAGCCCTTTCGTATTCGCCACCTACGGCAGACCTCCTCGTGATGCCGTAGCCGAGCCAGAATGCGAGCGTTTATCTGAGCTGCTTCAGCGTCAGTCGTAATATTAAAGCACTTCATCCAAGCGTTGAGCTTAACCTCTAGGCAGTGCATCTTCTTGTTGTTTCTACTGAGCAATATCTGAGTGATATGTTCATCCTGGACCACAGAAACGGAGCGAGAGGGGAGCTCGGGAATGGTAGGTAAGCGCACCCAAGGGCGCTCGTATGCAACCGCGGCATTAAGCTTATCCATGTTGGCAGTAAAGTCATCCCAGCTGGAAATGCCTGGGTAATCGTCGATGCGATCTACAAGGTGCGCTGCTGCTGGGTTGGTATAGTAGTAGGCGATCATCTTGATGGCTGATTTGAGGTCAGCGATCTCGATAACCCGTGGTGTTCATGCCCAGATATTAAGGTACTTAAGCCCAAGGAGGCGCTTAATGGCCTCAGTGAGCTTTTTCTGAAGCTCCATGTAGAAGCGGCGGGCTTGGTCTGCGTCATGGAGGATTGCTAATAAGTGCGGATGGTTACCGTGCCAGATATGGTGGCAGAGCGTGACTTTAAAGTCGCGCTGAGTGCGTGCCAGGATGCAGGTAATGAGGAGCCTCATATAGTTGGTGACTGGTAGGGGGAGGCCCTCTCGTGCTCGAAAGCAGATCTCGTATAGGTGGTTACTTTTAATCTGTCGTGGTGCTTGTGCCATACCTCATGTATCGAGGATTTTGGCAAAAAGTTTTCTGGGCGCGGTTCGCGCTATCTTGACGGAATGGGGCAGGGGGAGAAGACAGGAGCAGTATCGCTGAGTTGAGAAGGTAAACTTTAAGCTCTTTGAAAGAACTAGGGGCTACCAGATCTCAGGCTGTAAATCCAATCAGCGAGTTATGCCCCAATGGGTATAGTGAAAATAATGAGTAGCCATTCAGCATTTTTGACACTCTATGCAGTAGGTTCCACCCGGAGAACACGCTGGAATCACGGAGCTCCACCGGAGGCTGCTTGGTGGCCGGGCACTATACCCTCTGTGTCTCTCCGTGTGAAACAGAGCGTTTTTTGTGCCTCTTCCAATGGTGCTGACTAGTCACAATAATGGTAAGTTAAACCTTCCCATAGGCGCTTGCATGCCTAAGTCGAGAGGAGCAGAGAATGTCCCAGTCAGAAGTAATTTGCGTTGATCAATTAACCAAAGAATTTATAACGTCCTCAAGAAGGGGAGGCTTTGGTTTTTTTGGCACTTCAAGTTCCTCCAACGAGAAGGTTACAGCTGTTGAGAATCTCTCATTTGCGATAGCTAAGGGCGAGCGCGTAGCCTTTATCGGCCCCAACGGAGCTGGTAAATCAACCACCATTAAGATGTTGGTTGGGATTCTGCGACCGACGTCAGGAACGGCACGCGTGCTGGGCAAAGTTCCTTGGTTGGAGCGACAGTCTTTGGCATTTAAATTGGGTTGTGTTTTCGGTCAGCGCTCGCAGCTGTGGTATCACCTGCCGGTGCGTGATTCACTTCGTCTCTTGGGGCACATGTACGATCTATCGACGAAGGAATTTCAGGATCGCCTGAGTAAGCTTGTCGATGTATTTAACCTCGCCCCTTTACTTACACGACGAACTTCGCAGCTTTCACTGGGAGAACGCATGCGCTGCGAAATAGCGGCAAGTCTGTTGCATCGTCCTGAGCTGATTCTCTTGGATGAGCCCAGTATCGGGCTGGACGTCGTTGCGCGCACTGCGCTGCGCGATCTCATCCGCTCATACTCTGAAAACGAGGGGACGACGATAATCCTTACCTCGCATGATACGGGGGATATCGAGGGGGTGTGCAATCGTTCCATCCTGATTGACCACGGCAAATTAGCGCTCGACTCAAGTATCGACAAACTTCGAGATCATTTTGGAAGTAAGAGAACGATCCAGGTATTAAGTGAGCTACAAACAATGGAGGTCAACGTTCCCGGGATATCTCTCATTCAGTCAAAGCCATACCAATTCGAGTTTGAGGTCGATCAGGCCATCCTTCCCGTTAGTCAGGCAGTGGCACTGATTCTTAAGGATGGACAGGTACGGGACATCACCATTGAATCGATACCGCTGGAGACCGTGCTAAGTCGGCTCTATAAAGAGGGGCGATGATGTTACGCGCTTCGACACTAAGGGCGTTTGTGTTCCTTGTTCAGGGAGGCGCTCGACGTGCGTACCAGGAAAAGGCGCAGACGGTTTTGGGGGGCATCTTTCTTGGGTTAACGCTTTTTATATTCTCACAGCTTTGGGTGGCCCTCAAAGAGAGCAGCGTTACCTTTTCGGCTCTCCAACCACGAGATTTCGTTTGGTATCTGATGCTCACGGAGCTTGTCGTTCTTTCAACGCCGCGTGTTTTCTTTGCCGTGCAGGAGGAGATAACGAGCGGAGCTTTCGATGTGCGAATTCTAAAGCCTTTTCCTCCTCCACTAATCTACTTCGCCGGAGCTTGCGGTGAACTTTTGGTTAGACTTGCACTCATGCTCGTCGTCGGCACCGTTGTCACCTATGCTATTGTAGGAGCGCCTCCGAGCGACTGTCTCGGGTTGCTTGAAGGATATCTACTTGTCCCGTTTGCCTGCGTCGTGCTGCTTTTGTTTTATTTAGCCATCGGGCTTACTTCCGGCTGGATCCACGACACCATTCCGCTCACCTGGGTATTTAACAAATCGATGTTTACCCTTGGTGGGCTGATGGTGCCCTTACTTCTGTTTCCGGATATTCTGCGTTTTTTCGCCTATGCCACGCCCTTTCCAGCGCTACTTTATCTCGTCGCTCGCGGTGTTTTCGGCTCCTCCGTAGCGGGCTTCCTGACGGCGCTCTTGGCGCTTGTTTTTTGGGGCATGGTCGCCGCGGGGCTCTCCTTAGTTCTCTATAAGCGTCTTCTTCAACTGCGGATTAGGTAGCTCTATGGATTTTCTTCGGTCGTGTACCATTTATCCGGCAAGTCTGATTGCTAACCTACGTTCAGCCCTAACGCTGCGCTGGCCATTTTTCCTTCGCGCGGCGTGCATGTTTCTTCAGAATCTTATTTTTTTCGCCATGTGGCTGGTCCTCTTTCGCCAGACCAATTCAATTCGAAGCTGGCAGCAGTCAGATATACTTCTTCTAATTGGCATACTCGCCCTCACCTGCGGGACGGGCTGTACCTTTTTTGGAGGCTTCCTCAATATCCCTAATTTTGTTCGCTCCGGCGGTCTTGATACCTATCTTATCCGCCCCAAAAACGCACTCCTGCTCATTCTCACCTCCCGTAGCGAGGTCCAGGCGGTCGGTGATATTATAACGGGGGTGTTGTTTATAATTATGAGCGGCAGTGCCGAGTGGTATAAGCTTGGCTTTATGATCCCAGCGGCGCTGGCTTCAATGGTGATCTTCCTCTCCATCTCGACCATCTTCTTCTGTCTTCCGCTTTGGCTTAACACCTCAGAGGATACGTCGCGAAGGATCTGGGATATGTTAATCTTAATTTCCAGCTATCCAGATTCAATTTTTCCGACCGGCGTGCGCTTTATCTCGTATACGATACTGCCCGCAGCCTTTGTGGGCTTCCTTCCCGTCTACATCGTGCGCGAGAGTGACACACAGCTCCTGCTGCTTCTGCTGTGCGTCGCCGTGGGGTCATGTTGGTTGGCAAATTTTCTCTTCAAGAAGGGATTGTCGAACTACGAATCGGGGAATCTCTTCTCGGCTCATGGTGGGGTGTAGGGCGGTGATCTACTGCATCCAGGTCATCGATGGCCGATCGACCGTCTTGGCGAAGGCTTCTTCGTCCTTGAAAATAGCGCTGCCTCGTTCTTCATCGCCATCAAGGAATGCGATAAGTTCATACTGCTCAGCGGCGCTATTTCGAGCCGCTGTAAACGATCGCACCAGTTCTGTCGGTGGCATCGTCTTCCGCCCCAAAACATCAACCAGCGGAAATTTAAGAAAACTGTCATACGCCCGGTAGACCAACTCCGTGCACACTATCTTGTCGCTGCTAAAAAAGTCGAAGTTAAAGTCGTACGCTTTCCCGAAGTGGCTCAAGGCGCGGGCGATCGCTTCGCTAATCTGTTGTGGAGGAAGTTTCGGTCGAAGAACAGCCGCAGAGTCGGCAATTCCGATGCACTCCTCGAGCGTATTAAAACGCACTCCGCGTGGTACGGCTTCAATAATCACCGGTTGGTGTCCACGATCATTTGGGGCCCTCAACTTGGCAAGTAGGGGAGCCACACGGGCATCGCTTGCTATCCCAAGCCGCTGCAACTCCTCGGGGGTGCCAATATACAGAGCGGCGTGAGCCCAGTAGCCGGGCATAAAGGCCCGAGAGAGAAACCAGTTTTGGCGTTCAACCAAGATGTCACCAGGCTGCAGCTTGTGGCGCATCGTTTCAAGGTCTTGAGGTGAAATCAGTGGCTGCCCGTTGTGCGGGTGGCGAACCCGAGTATCTCCAAGCCAGATGGAAACAAAGGCCTGCCCACCATAGAGTGAGCGCAAGACCTCTTTTCCTATTCCATCAGGAGCTGGGATCAAAGATAGACGCCCGGCATTGTCAGTCAGCATACGCCGGCCAGCGGCAATTTGCGCGTGTTCAGCAGCATAGGGAGACCCCTGCAGCAATCCACGACGCAAGAAAAGATCGTTTTCTCGTTCATAGCGGGCGTAGGCGGATTGGAGCTCGCCTCTTCGAGTAGCCTCGGCCACCTTGGCGCGAATCGTGCTATAACTATCAGCCGGGAGGCCCCACAGCGGTTCCGGCTCATTCAGCTTTTTTTGGGCAAGCGTGTCGGCGTCAAAGAGCTGCACAAATTTTGAGGAAAATGTGTATATCGCCGAAGCTGAGCTTAAGCCAAGTAAGAAAGCCCGCAGACGAAGAGGCTCATTGCGAATTTCGGCATAGGTGCGGTAGCGCCAGGCCAGCTTAAGGAGTTCGCTTCGAATTGACAGATAGCTCAAAAGTTGGCGGCGGATCTCGTTGTCGTCGTCCTGATGATAGTAGCTTCGCTTGCCCTGCTTAAAGTCTTCAACCAGAGTATAGGCTCGCTGCTCCAAGGCAGGCAGCTGTGTGAAGAGCTCAAGCAGCAGCTGCTCATCGAGGCCGCACATCGAAACGATGGCCTGATCAGAGAGACTCGTAAATGGCACCGCCTGGGCTGGGTGATCTTCTAGCTGCGCTGCTCCAGGGGGCCGTTCATAGAGCAAAAAAACTGCCAAAAGCAGAACGATAGTAGAGATTATGCGCAGCGTTAGCCGATAGGGCGAAAGCGGTAGCGGGGCTTCCCAAAAACTCGTGCCGGGCTGAGTGCGGTAACGCTGCGCAAGTGCCGCAAGATCATGGCGCAATTCTTCAGCCGTGTTGCGCAGCGCTGCAAGCTTGGCGCCGTGCGTCAAGAGTATCAGCTCCTGCCACCAGAGGGAGCCAAACCGTGACAAGCGCCCCCAAAACGAAAGCGCAAACAGGCCGGCACATGGCGCTGTCAGCGTGCATACCCATGCAACCTGAGGAGTAAAGTATGCCGCCATGCCCAAACCCGCAGCAAGATACCAGAGCAGGTACACTGGAACTCCAAGAGTGAGGTGGTAGAAGGCGGTTGTTGTACGTCCTGGCTCGATAAAGCGCCGTGCCACAGGCCGAGTGATAAAATAGGGAACGATATTGTACAGCGTCCCAAAGAGTGATGGCAGTGCCGCTAAAAAAATGAATAGGAGATCGACGCACTGTCGCATCCAAAGACGTACGCCGCGTAAGCGAAAAAGATCGGAGCTAATCTTTAGTCCAGCAGCAGCAAGCGCCAATCGCAGCTTCCTAATACGTTCTGCGAGTCCTTCCGCCAGAGCGTGCTCGCGATGGTAGAAGTAATTCATGGCATCGGCGATACGCTTACGCTGCGCGATCTCGGCCAGCGCCGAGCGTCTCCATCCGGGCAGGGGGAGAAGATGTTCCAACTCCGGCAGGAACTCCTCCCAGCTTTCGTTCTCTAGGTGGATAACCAACCCTTTAAGGGCCTGTTCGAGGGCTAGGGTCAACCCCCGTACCTGCGCAGCATCTTCGAGATCGGCCTTGAAAAACTGTACCGCCTCCAAGGGGCGTCCTACTTCGACCCATATCGCGCTCCGGAAACGATCCTTCTCTTGGTAGTTGAGCCCAAGGGGAACGATTTGTAGATTCTGGCATCCCGCATCAATCGCCTGCCGCGCAATCCGCGCTGCTCCGGTTTTGACCTGATCGAGGCGCACGGCATCGTGCGTTTTTCCCTCGGGAAAGATCCCCACGCACTCGCCGCGCGCGAGCGCCTTGGCGGCCTGCGCCAACATCTCGGTGTTTTTTCCGACAAGGCTCGGGTCGTCACTCCGTCGATATACGGGCACCATTCCCAAGGCTCGGAGGATGTCTCCGAAAACGGGAATGTCAAAAAGCGGGGCTTTAGCCAAAAAACGCACATTGCGCTTCGCCACTGCGCCGACGACAAGTGGATCAATTAAGGAATTGGGATGATTGGCGACAAAAAGGACTGGCCCCCGTAGAGGCAGAAGCTCTTTGCCCCGGACATAGATCCGCGCGTAGTAGAGCAGAAGGAGTAGGCGTACAAAAGAACGTATCATGGTGTATGGTTGTAACGCTATCGGGGTATGCAAGCCAAGAGTGCTTAAATACGGGCATCAGGTGCGCATTAATCATAGCTTTCCCGGGGGCGCGGACGTCATTGTACGCTCTACCCTTTTTGCAAAATCCAGTATTGTTGTGCCGTTCTTCCCCTTTAGAAAATCTTGCCATTCATCATAGATTTTCGCCATTACGGGAATATCACATTTGTGCCCTTCAAACGGTGGATAGTCGAGATGCGCTAGGCGCTTTCTCATCTCGTTGTCGGTAGCTAGTTGAATTATTGCGTGATTATGACTCACCCCCAGAAGATTCTTATGGTGTAATACCTCATGTAATAAAAATGTGGCGTTAAAATGCATGAAGTAAGATGTGTGGACATTGAAGCGTAGGTATTCAGGAAAATGCTCACCAACGTAACGCCACTCAATAATATCACCTTCGTTTACGCTAGCACCAGCGGGAAGAGCTGGGTGAAGAACCTTTACTTTGTAGTTCATTCCTGACAGATCGAGCTTCGTAATGGAAGAAAATGTTTGTGCATAAAGTGGCGCATGTTTAGTCCACTCGTCCTTTAGCAGGCCAACGCTCGCACGGGTCTCGTTTATCCATTTTTGAAAGTCTGGACATCTCGCTAAGGTTTTGAAGGCTTGCGTCATCTGCGCGTACTGATGTCTGCGTACTGTCGGATTGACTGATAAAGCAATCTTGCCGTTGAAGAGATCCAGCCCGCCGTCAGCCTCTTTCGTTACCCTAGCTCGCAAGTGTTGCAAGCGAGGTAGCAAGTTCAACGGGCATTCGTTAAGATTGCCTCCCAATGTAATGAGCATCTTCCTCGCACAATATTTCGTGTCAACTTCGAAGTCGAGGGTAGGAAGGCAAGTTCGAATAGATCGAGGCGTTTGCGACTTGGCTACATTACCTGAATTGCATTTATTGCTAGCGAAGCTGGCTGCCATAACGACCATCCTCAAAGTAATTAATTCATTACCATGATGTTATGACGCCATAGAAGGGAAAGGTATCATTTTATGGGTCATCGACGCTTTATTATTATCGGGATAGGCCGGGGAAATCCTAATCTGTGGGTGTTCTCTATCTCGACTGTTTGTTCCATAGTAGGACCAACCGCTCCTCATCAAACTCTTCAAGAGAATTGAGAATACAACTGGCGTGAGCAATCATCTCCGCTGGAAATCCATTGTCTGGCACGCCCACACAGCAAATGCCGGCGTCTATGGCGGCGCGCACACCGTTAGGAGAGTCTTCGAATGCGATCGCAGCGCGCGGCTCTACGGCGAGCTTGCGGCAGGTAGTTAAGTAGACATCGGGTGCGGGTTTTCCCCGTTTTTCGTTTTGCGCTGAATGGTAGAGCGTAAGTACGTTTGCTATTCCTAAACGATCAATACCCGCTTCGATAATGCTTATGGGAGACGACGAGCAGATAGCCATGGGGATTCGACGTGCCAAGAAAAACTGGATTAGTTCATGTACTCCGGGCTTGATTGACGCCTCTCGGCGAATGAAATCGGTTACTCTAGAGACTATTTCTATGCAGACCTCTTGCGGGTCTGGGCCGGACCATGGATAGCGTTTGAAATAATTCTCGACAACTTCCTTCACGCTTATTCCACGTGTTTCCGATGGGAGAAGCGCCTCAGCAGGGACATCGAGATGAGCAAGTCTTTCGAATACAACCCGGTCCCAGTAGGGCTCAGAGTCAATGAGCAGTCCATCGAGATCGAGAATTGCGGCTTGAAACATAAGGGAAGGTTACCATTCCTTGGCATGACATGCACCTCCCTTGTGCTTGGTATAGTCTTCAGTGCCGGCTGCCATCAGCGTAGTAGAGCGCAACCTCATTGGTAAAATGGGCTCCGAACTCTTGGTCATACTCGCGGCGCAAGCCAACGATTGGAACCTCCTCGGCAGAGGGCGGTTGCAGGCTGTTGAGCAGAGATTCTGGCGACTCATGTTTCCATGATTGCGCTGCGTTAGCGCAGATCTGCATGATTGAGTATCCGGCGGCGCTTTCGTAGAAATAAGCCGAAGTCCCAAAGCGTTTCTCGAGTTTGTCAACGAACGCTTGCTTCACGAGCCCGTAGGGAAAGGCTACTAAGGGCAGATACTGTTGCATCTGTCGTGCATAGTTCAGATCGGCAAAGACATCCCCACCGACTACGGGCAGGCGCACGCCGAGGGCTGCAGCTTGGCGCGCAAAGGTCATCGCCTGCTCCTGGAGGGCGAATAACATCAAGGCGTCGGTGTGATTGCGCCGCAGGTTAAGAATCATCGGGGTAAAATCATGCTCATCGTTGGCGACAACTTGAACATACAGTTTCTCACCGAGGGTTTTTCGCATAAGCTCGATACCCTGGAGGATGTTGCCCAGGTCGACGGTCACGACCGCTGGGTGGGCCGAGTTGTTGAGACGGTAGAATTTGAGTACTTGCTCAATAAGGGGGCCGTTTTTCGAGCCGAACGAAAGCACATAATGCCTATCGAGAGCATCGGGATTCATCGAGACGAGGAGAGCCGGAATTTTGCGTGCTTCGGCAACTGGAGCAGCTGCTCCGGATGGCGTATTGCCCCAGACGATGACCATATTGGACTTGTCGACATCGATCAGTTTGTTGAGAGCGCTCACCACTGCTTTCCCGTCATAGTGATGATCTTCAAGCGTAACCTGAAGTTGGGCGTACGACGCTGGGTGTTCTTCAGCGAACAACGTAACCCCGCGCTGAAAAGCCTCTCCCATAAATGCTACCGGGCCGCTCAAGGGTAAGATTACGCCGACTTTAAGCGGCTCTTGGGGAACAGCCTCTCCCATGGTACAGCAGCACAAGAGGTACAGGGCGGCTAAGGCGCCTTCGATCTTAAGTTTAATCATGCCAAGGTTCTCCCTCAAATTAAGGAGGCTCTGAAAAACTCATACAATGGTCTTTCTCCTTCGCGTCCTTCGTTCCTTCGCGTTAAATTCATTAGGAAAATTGTAACGCGAAGGAACGAAGGACGCGAAGGTAGGAGTTATTCAGAGGTTCCTTAATTCAATCGCACAGAACCGTAAAACGCCACAAGCCAATAAGGTTGCTGATCGCAAAAAAACTTTGCCGCGCCACTGCCACAGGGCTAAAGATGATTAGGTTAAAAGCAAGCCAAGATATAGGTCCAATTAGGTATGAGATCTGTTTACCCATTCCTTAACCTTCTCCGCACATCGTTGTACCTTTTTATGAAAATCTAGACTATCGGAGTCTCGAAGGTCTAATTCTCGAAGGGTTGATTCTGCATAGTCCAAGAATGATGCACCGCTCAAATCTCGGGCAAACGGATTGGCGCCAGCTTCTAAGAGTGACTCAATCATCTCCTCGGCCGCTGGATTGGTAATGGCAGCCATGAGAGCCGTCCGGCCAGCGTTAAATGCAGGCAAGGTATCGAGGGGCAAGGTATCGTTCGGATGCGCCCCCACAGCCAGTAGGGTCTTGAGCTCGATTAGCGTGCCTGCAACAACGGATTTGAGGAGAGGTGTCCATCCATAATGCTGTCGAAGCGAAAGGTTCGCCCCGGCTTTTACAAGCCTCCTTATGATCTCCTCTGTGTTGAGATTGGCTTCACCGTTGACGTCTATCGCACAGTGGAGTGCCGTAGATCCCTCGCTCGTCTGGCGATTTACATCTGCTCCCGCCTCAAGGATAGCTTCAATGATGTCAATTGTGCGGGCCATCGATGACGCAGCACACATCAGAGGGGTAGAACCAAATTGGTCAGTTACTTCCACCAGCGTTGGATTATCTTTTAGGATTCGGCGTACAGCGAGGGCATCGCCATCGTCGATGGCATCGAATAGCGCTATTTCGCTCGGTCTTCTCATTAGGTGCCTAATCTACTGATCTTATTATCATCGGGACAATCCCGGGAAAGACTAATTGGTGGGTGTCCTCAGTCTTTTGCTCAGTCTTTTGTCGGCTGCGGCCGAAAGCTGCAGCTGCATCAGATGCAGTCAGCGGAAAGCTGCCAGCAGATCTCTGAAAGCAGATTACAGATCAAGCCTCGTCAGTCTGAGGCAGCGCCTCGCTAGTACTTTATCAGGGCCAGTTCCAGGCCGCCAGGCCTGGAACTAGGCCGCCAGAAGCACCACCACCCCAAGCGCGATCGCCACGTAATAGCTCACCCGATCTCGTAGCGCAAAGACGAGGGGATCGGCATTGAGCTTGCCGCGGTTGGCAAGCAGGAACAGTCTGCCGATCCAATAGACGAGCACGGGACCGGCGCACCACAGTATTTGCGGCGAGCTGTAGAGGCGGGTGACCGCCGGGTCATTGGCGTAGAGGACGAGAACAAGGACGGAGATGTAGCCGCCAGCCGAGCCGCTCTGCGAGATGACTTCGAGGTCGGCATCGCCGTAGCCTCGGCGCTGTAACGCGGCGCAGCCACGATTTCGGGCTTCACGCAGCTCGGTCAGGCGCTTGACCGAGGCTAAGCTAAAAAAGAAAAACATGGAGAAGGCGATCAGCCATGGTGAGATGATAATCGAGAGCGCGCAGCCGGCGCCGAGGATGCGTAAGGTGTAGAGCGAGGCGAGGATGATGATATCAAGGATGGGGACCTGTTTTAGGCCAAGTGAGTAGGCGAGGGTAAGGAGCATGTAGGCAAGAATGAAGAGGTAGAAGTGGGTGGGGAAGAGCAGGGCGATGCCGACGCCGCAGATGTTGTTTCCAAGCGCCAGGACGAGTCCGGTTCGTATGGAGAGGGAGCCTGTGGCGAATGGTCGACGACACTTCGTTGGGTGGAGCCTATCTGCTTCAATGTCGCAGAGATCGTTGATTATATAGGTACCTGAGGCGCAGAGCGAGAAGCTGACAAAGACAATAAGCGCATCAATCAGCAGGCTTGAGGAAAGGACGCCGGGCGCCGACAGCTGGTGCGCGGCGACGAGAGGCAGAAAGACAAGTATGTTTTTGATCCACTGGTGTAAGCGCAGGGCGCGAACGATCACGCTCGCACCTAGGCGAAAGCCCTGCCTCGGTGGTTTGGTGGTGGGCCTGTCTGTCATATTATTGAGGAAGGGTTATTGAGGAAGGGACCTTATTTTCTCTGCAGCGCTGGCGCCACCAGAGAATCCCCCATATGAGCACGGTCAGGATCCCCAAAGAGAGTATCAGCGCCTTCATGTAGAAGCTCGTACTATAAACGAGGGGATCTATGTGCACCCTAAGCATGAAGTTTTCGGCGAAGTGGCGATCGCCGATCTCCCCTTGAACGATCGTCCATGTCGCATACTCAGAGTTAATCAGTGCTCCGCTGTTACGCAAGGCGATGCTGAGGGTGTGCTCGGTCGAAGCGGCGACCTCCACAGGGATGCTGGCACCGGAGAGCTTAGCTTGCAGTTCGGTCGGTGCAAGGAAGGTAAATTGTGTAATCTTGGCGGGGAAGGCAGTTGTGTTCGTTAGTTGGAGTGCGATCTCGGTCGGGCCGGAAAGCGACAATAATGATGGCCCACTAACCCCTTTATACTCACCTACAAAGACACGTGAGGGCGACGTCCCTCGGGAGATAAATACTAGTTGGGGGCTGCTCAGGGGGTAGGAGTTGATATCTCGATAGGTAATATGGAG
Source organism: uncultured delta proteobacterium (assembly GCA_903922175.1). Lineage (GTDB taxonomy): Bacteria > Bdellovibrionota_C > UBA2361 > UBA2361 > CAIXSY01 > CAIXSY01. The sequence goes on from CAIXSY010000007.1 coordinate 13,688, forward strand.
GGGGATGGTGTAGTTGCCCTGACGAGTTATGCCGAGCTCTGAAAAGCTAAATGAGATCGCGCTGGTTGCTTCGGCTTTTGGGGCGATCTCTTTAGCCAGAAGCTGGCTGCGATTAACGGTCGGGAAGGAGAGGTATAGTTCGTTGGCCTGCTCGTCCCCATCGTTGCGTACGGTGAAGCTAAGATGAACTTGGCTTTCAGACTCATTAACCGTGGTAGTAGTTTGGGTGACAAGCGTAATGAAGCTGGCCAATGCCACCTGTGGCAGAAGCCAGGACAGGGTAATAATTATGAGGGGAATTGATGTGCGTCGCATGGTTTTCACTTACGTAGTCAGTAGGTATCCGTATAACTACTCTTAACCGGTTATGGGGTCTAACTAATTGAAAGTATGGAAGTGGGATGAAGTTACGCGAAGGGCATGAAAAAGGACACGAAAACCACGAAATAAATTGCTGAGTAATCACCTGGAGCTAACTCCAGGTGATTACTCAGCAAATACTTTCGTGTCCTTCGCGTCATATTTCGTGGCTTTCGTGTAACTGGATTCCCTCCGCTGGTTCAATCGGTTAGGCGGCGTGAATATGGTTACAGCTACACCTATTTGAGCGAATTTTCCAAATAATATCAAGTGATTGATTTATAACCGCTTGCAGCGACACAAGAATCGGAGATACCTTTAGTTCCGCTGCTGTGGTAATCTGTTTACCACATTTTCACTAACGACTGTGCTTAGCGCGAGAGTCCTCCTATGCCACAAAGTACGCCGCCATCTGTTTCCTTAGTTATCCCGGTTTATAACGAGGAGGAGAACGTAGCCGAGTCGTATCGCGAGTTGACTGATGTTTTGACCGGTGCGCGGTATATCTACGAGTTGATCTTTGTCGATGATGGCTCAAAAGATCGTACGGTGGAGAATCTACAGAAGGTCTCTGCTAACGATCAGGCGGTGCGGATTATTCAGTTCCGCCGTAATTTTGGGCAGACAGCGGCGATGGCTGCAGGGCTTGAGCACAGTCGCTATGATATCGTCGTTACGCTTGATGGCGATCTGCAAAATGATCCGCACGAGATCCCTCTCATGGTGGAGAAGCTCCAAGAGGGGTATGACCTGGTCGCTGGCTGGCGCAAGAATCGACAGGACAAATTTCTTAGTCGTAAGCTGCCAAGTAAGATAGCGAACTGGGTAATATCACGCAGCACGCGCGTGCAGCTGCATGATTACGGATGTACGCTCAAAGTGATGACCAGCGAGATAGCCAAGGGGATTCGGCTTTATGGCGAGATGCATCGTTTTATCCCCGCGTTGGCGGATGAGCTAGGGGCGCGGATAGCCGAGGTGCCGGTAAATCACAGGGCCCGTAAATATGGAAAATCGAAGTATGGCATCTCGCGCACGGTGAGGGTGATTCTTGACCTACTAACGGTTAAGTTCCTTCTCGGTTTTTCCAAGCGCCCGATTCATCTCTTTGGTCCGATGGGTCTTCTCTCGGGTGGATTGGGGATGCTGCTGCTCTGCTTTATGACCTACGAGCGCATGTTCCTGCATATGCCCATGGGGAATCGCCCATTACTGGCGCTCTCCGTCATGTTGGTCTTGATAGGCATGCAGTTCCTGGTTTTTGGCCTTTTGGCCGAGGTACTAGCGCGTACCTACTATGAGTCACAGGATAAGAAGATCTACACGATTCGTCGCATATTTGAACACCCTTCGGTGACTAAGGCCCCGTCAATAAATAAAGTGGTCGATTATGCGCCCAGATTTGGTGCAGATTTGAACGTTCTGAGGGCGGAAAACCGGAGCTATAGTGAACTATAGAGAGGATTTTTCGCCCGAAGAACGTTCAAAGATGCGCCGAAGATGGGATGCAGAATTGGCCAGGTTATTTATTGACGGGGCCTAGGCACGATGTGGCGTCTCTGAAGATGGCGCGCGCGGCAAATTAATGTCTTGCGCTGAGTGCCTCGCTTGGGCGGTGCCTCTAGGGTTAAGACCAATGGGTTTAGCGGTTTGTGGACGGCTGGTTGTATGACAATCCAAAGAGTAAGTGAGCCGCCGTTACGCGTCTTGATCGATGCCCGCAAACTTGGGCATGGCGGCATCGGCGAGTACACAAGCACGCTCATCGAAGGTATTCTCGCTTTCAATGAGGAGACCGGCAGTCGTTCGGTTTCGATCGGCATAGTCGCTGATTCGGCGCTGGCCGGTAACTATCCCTGGGCCAAGAGCGTCGAGATAATCAACGATAAGACCCCTCCGTATTCTTGGAGTGAATATTGTACGTTGGCAAAAAGACTGCCGCTAAACGATTATGATGTTTTTCACGAACCGCACTATACCTTGCCGTTTGGGATCTCTATCCCCAGTGTGGTGACGGTGCATGATCTAATTCATATCCGTGTCCCCGAGCGCTGGTATTATCCCTATGTCGCTTCGACCCTAATTAAATCGGCATTGCGCCGAGCCCATCGCGTCGTTGCGGTTAGTCAGGCCACGGCCGTTGATGTTGCTCAGCTGATGGGGGGCGCTGCGGATTGGGCTAAGAAGCTTCATGTTATACCCAATGCGCTTGGCGCCTCGCTGATGGATCATACACCGTGTACTCAGGGCATCGCGCAGCGACTAGGCATTAGCGGACCATTTTTTCTGGCAATCGTATCGTTAAACAAGCCTCACAAAGGGTTTGCCGATCTGTTAGAAGCGTTCGCTGCTTTGCGCCGTCAGCCTGAAAATAAGGGAGTTTCTCTCGTTGTGGCAGGGCAGGGCACGACCGTCGGAGGTGCCGAAGGTGTGATAACGCTTGGTCCTGTCGCCGAAGCTGAACTGTTTGATCTTTATGCGTCCTGCCGGGCTTTGGTTGTTCCCTCGCTCTCTGAGGGATTTTGTATCCCGGCGTTGCAGGCTAAGGCGCTTGGAGCTACCGTCGTGGGGAGGCCAATTGCGGCGCTGCGTGAACTGCTCGACGCCCACGATGTTATCTGTAGTGATATGAGCGTGTCGGCGTTGTCTCAGGGGATGCTTAAGGCTCTCTCTTGTCAGGCGCCAACTGCCGAGCAGGCAAGCTCGGTACGGTCTCGCTACCATCGTGCGCGTGTCGGGCGAGAACTTGTCGGGCTTTATTTGGACGCCTCAATGCGAATACTGCCTGGGCTGAGCCGCCTCGTTTCCTCTCCGGTGCTGCAGGCGCAGTCGCTTAACGTAGTGGGGGGCAGGTGAGAGTAGCGATTGTTCATGATTGGCTTACAGGGATGCGCGGGGGGGAGCGCTGCCTATCGGCTTTTTTGGCGATCTATCCCGAGGCGGACATCTTTACTTTGCTGCATGTTCCTGGAGCAACCTCGGCCGAGATTGATCGGCGCGTGAAGGCCACTTCGTTTCTGCAGCGCATCCCTGGTGGCCGACGTCTCTATCGGCACATGCTACCACTCTATCCACTCGCCGTTCGCGGGTTCGACCTCGACGAATACGATCTCGTGATAAGTCTCAGTCATGCGGCTGCTAAAAATGTGATTATTCGTAACCCAAGCACCGTGCATATCTGCTACTGCTTTAGTCCGATGCGCTATGTCTGGGATCAGGCCTACGAATATTTTGGGGCGATGACGCCTGTGTTGTGGCCGGTGCTGCGCGCTCTTCGATCGTGGGACAAGCGCGGCGCGAATGGAGTTCGTCAGTTCGTGGCCATTAGCGAGTTTGTGGCGGCGCGCATCCGCTGTTTCTATGGCAGATCGGCGGCGGTGGTCTATCCTCCGGTTGATACTTCATGGATTCGTGCGCCTGAGGAGAGCCGCTTCAGCCGAGGGGAGGCATTTCTCTATGCCGGTGCATTGGTGCCCTACAAGCGGCCGGAATTGGTGATTGAGGCATTTAATCACATTAATGAGCCGTTGTGGGTGGTCGGTGGCGGGCCTCTTGAGAAAAAGCTTCGCCGGATGGCCAATAGTAATATTCATTTCGTGGGGCAGGTCCCCGATGCCGAATTGGCTGAATACTACCGTCACTGCCGGGCCCTTGTTTTCCCCGGGACAGAGGATTTCGGGATGGTTCCGATTGAATGTATGGCAGCGGGCAGACCGGTGATCGGCATCTATGATGGCGGCCTAAAAGAGACGCTTCTGGGGATCCGTCCTTGGGACAAGAAAAGTCGCGCCGAGTGTGTCTCGAATGAGCCAACTGGAGTATTCATCAAACCTGACGGAAACATGCTTTCATCAACAATTTCAGGTATTTACTACTTTATTGACCATGAGGAGGCCTTTCTTCCTGAGGCCTGCCGTAGGCAGGCGGCTTGTTTTGGTGTAAACCAGTTCCTCCATGGTTGGAATGAAGAGGTGGCGCGAGTGCTCGACGCCGATGTCGGCGTCAGGTCAAATGTTAGACGTTAGACGGGCGTGGGCGTTATAGTGTGACTACTTCATTGAGCAGCTACGAGAAACATAGGTAACACCCGTATCAACATGCTTAAGCAGAAGCGGCAGTTATTTGAATTACTTTTCATGGCCAGTGACCTCTTTGTTGTCACGGTGGCCTGGTGTGTTGCCTATTGGCTGCGCTTCATGACCGATTTCGTACCGCCGGAGAAGGGGATCCCGCCATTCGACAATTATCTCTACATGGTGCTTTTTATCTGGCTTATTTGGGCCTTCGTTTTTAAACGTTTTGGACTGTATCGGCCGATGCGTGGCGTGCGTCGTATCAGGGAGATATGGTTGCTGGTTAACGCCAATGCGCTTTCGATCCTCCTCTTTATTGCGATTACCTATCTCTATCGTGAAAAGAGTGTTCCCTATTCACGTCTGGTCTTCGTCTATTTTGGGATCATGGCAACCCTGTTTACCATCTTGCAAAGAAGCCTTCTGCGCGGGCTTCTGCGGGAGGTTCGTCGACGCGGGCACAATCTGCGTTACCTGCTCATTATTGGCGCGGGTAAAGTGGCTGGCGATCTGGCCACGCGCGTGCGCATGCACCACGAGTTGGGGATTCAGCTTCTTGGATGTCTTTCACGCGATGGTGTGGAGCGTAAAGGGCCCAAAGGGGTGCCGGTCGTGGGGGCGTATACGGACCTGCGCGAAAAGCTGCGCACGCATGACATCGATCAGGTGCTGATGGCTTTGCCTTTAGAGGACAATCAATATCTGCCGGAGTTGATGGAAGCCCTCAAGAACAGCTTAGTTGACGTCAAGATCGTGCCGGATGTTTATCAGTTTGTTAGTTTAGGGGGCACCATAGAGGAGTTCGAGGGGCTGCCGGTTATCGGCCTTCAGAACTCGCCGCTCGAAGGTATTAATCTGCTGGCTAAGCGCGTTTTTGACATGTTCATTGGATGTTTCTGTCTCGTCTTGCTGGCATTGCCGATGGCGATAATTGCGCTCTTGGTAAAGCTCACCTCGCCAGGGCCGATCTTTTACCGTCAAAAGCGGGTAAGCTTTGATGGCTCAGCTTTTTCTATTCTAAAATTTCGTACCATGTTGGTGGACTCTGAGCGAGATGGGCCGCAGTGGTCGACGAGTGGGGACACGCGTGTGACGTCGCTTGGGCGCTTCCTGCGTACGTGGAGTTTAGACGAGCTACCGCAGCTATTTAACGTCCTGCGTGGGGATATGTCGTTGGTCGGGCCGCGTCCTGAGCGGCCGGTCTTTATCGAGGAGTTTCGTAAACATATTCCACGCTATATGCTGCGTCACAAGGTTCCGGCGGGGATGACCGGATGGGCTCAGGTTCATGGTTGGAGAGGGGACACCTCGATCGATAAGCGCATTGAGTATGATCTGTTCTATATCGAGAATTGGTCACTGCTGCTTGATTTGAAGATAGTGTTTATGACGTTGTTGCAGGGGTTAAGGGATCGAAATGCGTATTAGGGGGGAATGTAACTGCTCATTAAGTGTGGGTAA
>CAIXSY010000008.1 GCA_903922175.1 uncultured delta proteobacterium
CATTCACTTGAAAAACTGACCGCGGCGGCCTCTGCTGCCGTCTGTTTCGTCCCGTCGCGGGTGATTTTATTAATTTCTTGCCTATTTTCACCTCAAGGAAAGTAGCTTTTCGAAAACAGGGTCTTTCCGGACAGGCTCTATTTAGCAGTGCCTAACCGAGACCGCGCTACTTTTCCCCCTATCGCACCACTACCACGAGCTTCAGGGTTGTTGCTGAACTTCCGGTGCTATTGGTCGCCGTGACTCGGAATTTTCTACGTGGCAGTGTCTGGCGACTCCTTCCACTAATAGAACAGGTGCGTGAATCAAAGTGAAGATTGTTCGGTAGCTTGGGTTGAATCGCGCATGAGACAATTTCTCCCCCAATGTTCCGGGCGGTAATAGGAGTAAACTTGCGATTTTTGTACAAGCGATAACTTGCAGCGCTGTAGCGGATATTAGGCGGTAGTACTGCGAGCAAGGTAGCAACAGGAGTTGGAGTAGGGGAAGGAGGATTGGGTTCCGGAGACGGCGGTTTGGGGCAGGTTTCCCCAGGAAAACACACATATATGTCTACCATCGTTCTCTGATTCAAGTCCGAGCTCGGCGCTTGCACCGGATTAATGGTGATGCCTGTAACAGGGTCCTGAAATGTTTCTCCGAGAGCTAAAGTTTCTCGGCCAACAGCGGAAGTATTGAATTGGAACAGTATCCTCAATGATTTGTCGAAGTATAGAGTGGGCGGCGCGTATACTGGGTAGCGTGGCACAAGCAAAAGCGAGATTCCTTCGGCGGCCCAAGCTGGATTGTACTCAATCCATAGATCATGGTGTTGGGACGGAGCGAGTGAGCTCGAGAAATAGTCACTCAAATCAAATGAGGTAAAAGCTTCATTTTTGCGTGGTCGTTTTATTCGCAACGCTCCGCTTGGAATCAACGAGTCTGTCGTTGCGTTCAATCGATACACCCCGCTGGAGAGGATCTCAGTGATGTTATCCTGCCAACCGGCCAAATGACGCTCCCAAGAGGTTAGAGTGAGAGGGGGGCTTATTGAAAAGCCCATAAAGCTCTTTGACTCTCCGTATTCATAGTATACGCAATGACATGGTGGCCCCATAGCTGCGCACTTGCTGTAGTCCGCAGCTTCGGCAGTGCCACGCTCATTCTTAGTAAAGCAGGCCATGCTTGAGGAGTGATTAAATCCTAGTGCATGAAAAAGTTCATGTAGCACGGCCCCGAAAGTGTCAGGAGCATTTAACTTATCCCACGGTGTCGCCAGTGTCGCCAATCGTCCACCGGGAATGGCAGTGCCTCGAAATTTACAGGGGCGATATTGCTGTAAGACAAAAGTAAGTGCGTCCTGCTCGGGATTCACTTTCGCCATCGCAGTAATCTCAGGCAAACGCTTCTGGATTTGGAATGCATCAAGACAGGAATTTCCTTCGTCACGAATGGCTACGGGGGCAACCACTTTGAAGTTTAGGGAAAATTGCCCCTGTGAGAGTCTCTGCGTGACGTCGCGTAATGACTGCATACCTGAATTAAGCTTTTCTTCAAGAGTAGCCTTTAGACCTTCGCTATCGCCATAGCGAGGCTCTCCCTCGAATTCCAGCGGTATAAAGTAGACTTGACGACTTCCTTTCAGTTCGAACGGTGCCGGGGGCAAGTGCATAGCGACGGTATAAAGCGTATCTTCCGTAATCTTCGTGGCCTCAATAAGTACACGCTCACCAGGGACATAGATTTTGATGCCCGGTGCAATGACCAGCTTGTAAGTCGTTCCATCATCGAGCGTAAGGGTATGATAATATTCTATAGGCGTGACTTCTTTGATGTCATGATAACCTTCCCAAAAACTAAGATCGGAGTCGGCAAATACAGCTGCCGGGAAGGCATGAATCACGATGGAGAGTAAAAGCGCGTAAATATATAAGTACATACAAGGATGATCGGGACTAAACTTAGCTTTGCTTCACCAAATTCTCCCCTCCATTTTCCTTAAAGACTTCGCCATGGCTGAATTAATTGGTTTCTGTCCGCAAATGAAAAAAAATGGCCAGAACATATTCTGAGCCGAAAACTACTTCGAATAATACCAAGCGGTTACGCGGCGACATGGTAACTGCTCAATAACCCCGGGTAGCTTCACTTAGCCTTATCTTTAGCCTTTTTCTTAATACTTATTAAGGTTTAAGGCGGGAGGCGAAGGCTAGGGCTAATGAGCACCACTGCCCGGGGTTTTTGAGCAATTACGCGACATGTCCTATGTCTTGTCCTACGTAACACTTGCCGCTAGGCAAGGCGAAGTAGGAAGCACTTGCCGCACTCTGTCCCGCCGAAGCACAGGCCGCGAGGCCGGGCGAAGGGGGAAGGCACGGCGAAGTAGGAAGGATCTCCAAAGAATGAATTGTCGGCAGATACTAATGACACTTTTTACATCATGCGGTCACCGCAGAGGTCGTCGTCGACGCGGACACCACGCAAGCCCATTTCTTATCGACGCCGAAAAACTAACGCTTGGCTTTGCCACCTGTGTTCTTAACAGGCAGCAGGTGGTTATTTTAAGCCGGCTAAGGAAGCATTTCCCTGAGGTTACTCAATTGGCTCTTACTGAGATAGCTGCTGTCTAGCCCCTCGTTGAGGCACGTCTTAATCCTTGAACCTAGAAGCTCTCCAGGCTAGAGTACTGGCGTTGCTGCCGTCTAACCTTAAGGGAGCCCATCGCATGAGCGTCGCGCGCGTTGTTCGAATTTCGGATCTGCCACAATTCCAGCGCTCGGCGCTGCTGTTTAGCGCCGAGGCAGGAGAGGGGCCGGCGTGCTGCTACATTGTTGAGAGTAGCGTCCCGCTCCAGGAGGAGGCTGTACACAAGCTGGAGCACCTGCTCGAAGCTTCGCTCGATCGCCGTGCTGCGATCGAGGGGACCCTTATCGGTCCACGGCGTGAGATGGTCTCACCCTGGTCGACCAATGCGGTTGATATCGCAGCTAATGTGGGCATCCCCGAAGTTACCCGTATCGAGTGCTTCGTCCAGGCCGAAGAGGGGACCGACTTTGATCCTATGACTCAAGATCTCTACCGCGAGATCTCGGCCACAACGCTGACAATTGATCGTCGCGCCGAGCCGCTGCGCCTGGTCTCTGATATCCGTGCCTACAACCTGGAGATGGGACTGGCGTTATCTGAGGAGGAGATCGTTTACCTTGAGCAGGTGGCAACAGATATTTTGTCGCGCCCGTTAACCGATGCCGAGGTTTTCGGCTTTGCGCAGGTCAACTCCGAGCACTGCCGGCATAAGAAATTTGGTGGCACCTTTGTGATCGATGGCGAGCGTCGTCCGGAAACGCTCTTTGCCATGATTAAGGCCACCTCAAAGCATGCCCCGCACAATATCGTCTCGGCCTACAAGGATAATGTGGCATTTCTGCGCGGTCCGATGATTCTGCAGTTTGCGCCACAGGATCCGTCTCATCCCTCGTTTTTTGCCCTTACCCCGGTGAATACCGTCCTTTCACTAAAAGCCGAGACGCACAACTATCCGACACAGGTTGAACCATTTAACGGCGCGGCGACCGGCAGTGGTGGTGAGATTCGCGATCGTATGGCGGGGGGAACGGGTAGCATCCCCCTGATCGGCACGGCGGTGTATATGACCGCCTATCCGCGTCTTACCGGTTCGATGTCGTGGGAGTGGACAGACAAGATCCATCCACGTGCGTGGCTTTACCAGAGTCCGGAGCAGATTCTAATTCAGGCCTCAAATGGAGCCTCGGACTACGGCAATAAGATCGGCCAGCCGTTGATTGTTGGCTCGCTCTTGGCCTTTGAGGCGCACACGAATCGCGCCCTTTATGCTTTCGATAAACCGGTGATGCTCGCCGGCGGAGTGGGCTATGCGCGGGCTGAGTACGCCCAGAAGAAGCAGCCCCGAGTAGGTGATAAAGTAGTCGTACTCGGTGGCGACAACTACCGCATCGGGCTCGGTGGCGGTTCGGTGAGTTCGGTGAAAAGTGGGCAGTACTCTCGCGCCATTGAGCTTAGCGCCGTACAGCGTGCTAACGCCGAGATGCAAAAACGGGTCCTCAACGCGACACGGGCCCTAGCCGAAATGGCAGATAATCCGATCGTCATAATCCACGACCATGGCGCAGGTGGTCACATGAACTGCTTAAGCGAGCTGGTTGAGGAAAGTGGCGGAAGGATCTCGCTCTCAAAATTGCCCATCGGCGATAGTACGCTCTCAGCAAGGGAGATTCTAAGTAATGAATCACAGGAGCGCATGGGGCTCGTCTTGCCGGCGCAAGCGGTACCGCTGCTCGAGCGCATCGCCGCGCGTGAGCGTGCCCCGATGTATGTCGTAGGTGAAGTGAGCGGCGATAACGCCATTGTCTTTGAGAGTGATGATGGTAGTAAGCCGGTCGACCTACCGCTGAGCGTCCTTCTCGGTAGCTCCCCGCGCACCGTAGTCGAAGATCAGACGGTGGCGCATGTGGCGCCAGGAATTGAATTTGCGCCGACGAGCGGGCGTGAGCTTCGTGAAACATTGATGGAGGTCTTTACCCTTGAAGCGGTGGCGAGCAAAGATTGGCTGACGAACAAGGTGGATCGTAGCGTTAGCGGCAAGGTCGCCCGCCAGCAGTGCGTCGGTGCGCTGCAGGTCCCACTGGCTGATGTGGGTGTGGTGGCTCTCGACTTTAGTGGGCGCTCGGGTATCGCCACAGCCCTGGGACACGCTCCCGGAGCGGGTATAATCGACGAGCGCAAAGGAGCGATCTTAAGCGTCATTGAGAGTCTGACCAATATTGTCTGGGCGCCGCTTAAGGATGGATTGGCTTCGGTGGCGCTTAGCGCCAACTGGATGTGGCCCTGCGGGCGCGAAGGTGAGAGTGCGCGTCTGTACGGCGCGGTCGAAGCTCTTTCGCAAACGGCGATAGCGCTCGGTATCCCGGTGCCAACGGGCAAGGATTCGCTCTCAATGACCACCAAATACAGTGATGGACTCGAGGTGCGCTCGCCGGGGACGGTGATCGTTAGCGCCGCCGGAGAAACTACGGACGTGCGTCTGACGGTGACCCCCGATCTAAAGCCTGTGGCGGGAAGCCGCATCCTCTACGTCGATTGCAGCTCACTTACAGATAATCCGCTTGGTGGCTCGGCCTTAGCCCAAGTTTTAGGCGAGATCGGCAATGCGGCTCCAAGTGTAACTGATCTTGAGGTCTTTAAAGGCATCTTCGGCGTTGTGCAGGAGCTTGTGCATAGTGGCAAACTGCTCGCTGGGCATGACGTTTCGGCCGGCGGTATGCTCACCGCCCTGTGTGAGATGGCCTTCGCCGGGGACTGTGGAGTAGAGATCGCGCTGTCAGGGATGGCGGAAAGTGAGGTTGCTGCTTTTCTCTTTACCGAAAAACCGGCACTGCTACTTCAGCTTGAGGGGGCGGTTGTTGAGCAGGTACGCGCTCAATTCGAACGTGCCGGAGGGCGTGTGCTTGAAATAGCCGCGCCGATTACGGCGCGCAGGATAACGCTGCATGCCGGAAAGCTAAGCTTTACCGAAGAGCTCGCCGTGCTGCGTCACGCTTGGGTTAAACCCTCGATGCTTTTTGATACCTTACAGACGTCAAATGGCAAGGCCGAGGAGCGCTTCCAAAACTTCGATAAGCACGCCTTGAACTTCGAATTTCCAGCTGGCTTTTCAGGCAAGGCGGCCGAGTGCGGTATCGATCTCGAACGCACGCAGCGCACGGGGCTTATCGCCGCGATTGTGCGCGAAAAGGGGACCAATGGCGACAGAGAGATGGCCTTCGCTCTACACGCCGCCGGGTTCGATGTGCGCGATGTGACCATGCATGATCTGATGACTGGGGACGAGGACCTTAAAGATGTGCGCTTTGTCGTTTTCCCGGGCGGATTTTCGAACAGCGATGTGCTTGGCGCCGGGCGCGGTTGGGCTGCGGCGTTTCAGTATAATCGACGAGCACTCGATGCGATCCAGGGTTTTATGGCACGGCCGGATACGCTAACACTTGGCGTCTGTAATGGCTGTCAGCTGATGACGGCACTCGGACTACTCTATCCGGAGCATGCGCAGCCGATTCATATGCGTCGTAACGAGTCGCATAAATTCGAAAGTGCATTTTTGAATGTTGAAGTGGGCCAAACCAATTCAATCCTCTTAAAAGGGCTGAAGGGCACTCGTCTTGGCATCTGGGTTGCCCACGGTGAGGGCCGATTCGCCCTGCCACAAGGCGAGAAGGCCTACGACATAGCCCTGCGCTATGCGCACCCGAGCTATCCCGCCAATCCCAATGGAGCTGACTTCAATGCGGCTGGAATCTGCTCACCCGATGGCCGGCATTTAGCGATGATGCCGCACCTTGAGCGTGCAATTCTTCCCTGGCAGTGGGGGTACTATCCGCGTGAACAGTGGCAGAAGCATGAGATCACCCCATGGGCTTTGGCTTTTGTTGGTGCTCGACGCTGGGCTAGCGCCGCGCTATGAAAATATCCTGTATCGTTACCGACTTCGACTTTACCCTAAGCCACTTCAGCGATCCGATAGATTGTGGCCTCTTTGATGTTTTTCGCAGACGCGGCGTTAGCGAGGATCTGATAAAGGCTGCTTTTGATGCTGTAGCTAGAAGGGGATATAATAAAGAAAATTTTATCAACGAGGTTTTTTCATCTGCTGGCAGCGATTGTAATAGCGATAAACAGAGCGCAGCCACTGAGATCTCTGCCTGGCTTAAAAGATCACTTACCCCTTATCCAGACAGCGAACCGTTTTTGTGGAAGTATTGGGGGCATACTCGCATAGTTATTCTTACGCATGGAGAGCAGATCTATCAGCGGCAGAAAATCAATGCCGTGGCAGTTCCTTATGACGAGATTCACGTGGTAACCCCACCGCGAAGGAAGGCAGACGTTTTGCAGGAACTTCTGGGGCGTTTTGGGGCACCTCTTCTATTCGTCGATGACAGGGGGGACGAGCTGGATATGGCGGTCGATCGGTTAGGTGCAGAAAGTGTGAAAACGGTTTGGATGGGAAGAGATGATGCCCCCGCGGAAAGTAAAATGCCGCCGAAACATACACATATTAGAGCAGCTTCATTTGAGACCGTTGTTGATTTAATCTGATTTGTTTTACGATTAATCAGCTCTCAGTGATCCGCACACAGCTTTCTGCAAACCGCATCAGTCGCGATGTCCGGTTGCTGCCGACGGACTTAGCCGTAATACAACTATTTCTCTCAAGCTATTTTTCCTAATTGCGGACGGAGGGTAATTAGCACAGTGTACCTTCATGCAGCTGATTAAACAGTTTTGTCTTCTAAGTTTTGCCGTTCTTGCCCTAGCCGGATGCTGTGATGAGAAACGCATCCCAGATCATATCCAGGCTCTGTACAGTTCAAATCCGAGGGAGCGAAACCAGGCCACCCTTGACTTAGCGCGCTGCGGGTCTGCCGCTCAGAGAGCCGTTCCACGTCTGATACAGATGATATATGACGAAAACGTCGGCGTACAAAGCGGCGCAGTCTATGCCCTGACAAGGATTGACACCACGGAAGCCAGAGCTGCCGTCGAGGCGGCTACTCGGGCGCGTAGAAAGTAGAAGATCTCATGCGCAACTTGGGACTACAAATTCCACAGAATTGGCGGTTGTAGGGAGTATCTTAGATAGGCGCGCGCTCACCTCGCGCTGAGCGGAGGATATAATTCCTTCGGTTAGTCCACTGCGAGCGCCAGCCGTTGCGCTATCTCCAGTTTTAGCTAGTATCCCAGATATTTGTTGACTAACTTTGGATGGAAGATCCCAAACCGCCTGATCGACGCCCTCACCTAATCCTAACGGGCAGACCAATTTCACATCACGTCCATTAGCCAAGAGCGATTGCAGTAGCCCGGGCCGTTGTTCGTAAAGCCTCAGCGATGCTTCATCAAGAAGTACTGCAATCGGCTCGCGGCTCTTGGTAAACACCTCTGTAGTATTGAAGCTGCCGGCTGGAGACAGAGCACCTTTTTTGGATAGGTAAGAGATTCTATCAACAGAGCTCGTACTCCCAGGGTTGAAAATTTTATAACCCCGCCTTTCCAGTTCGATTAGCTTCATGGCGACATTGGTCATATGTTCACGGCCACCAATTTGCACCAAGTAGTTAAGTGCTGCACCAGCTTCTTTTTCTTGGCCTGGAAACATTTTAATTAAATCATTGACCTCACTGGGAGTAACTGGATCGACCTGGTCCCGAACCTTTTGTGCTACTTTTTGGGCTGCTAATTGAACATCAGGCGCTGCAGCAGCGCGGCTCGGCGCTTTGCACTGTGCCGCAGGTGGCTCGGTCACTGTACCAGAATTTCTTTGCTCTGATTTTATGTTTGCTAATGAGATGGCCGTTGAGCTTTGCTCTGCAACCTGTGTGGTACCTTCAGCTGTCGTGTTCCATTTCGCCCCCCCCCTCCCGCTCGTGCCGCCATCAGACCAGCCGCCACGCTGAGCACGATCGGGGCGATCTGCTTGCCGCTAATCCCTTCTGAACTGGATGCGACTTCGGCTACAGCAGTGCTGACGCCGAGTCCGGCCTGGGTCACTTATTGGACGAGGTACTAGGGCGTAAGAATGTTCGGCATAATTACCTGATAAAACACGAATTTTAGTTTTAACGCGAAGGAACGACGTAATAATTTGAATTCCTTCGTTCCTTCGCCCCTTCGCGTTAAAAATAATTCTTGCGCCCTGTATTTGGTGCAATTGCCTACTAGGAGTTGTGGTTATGGCAGCCGGCAGCTGCCGTAGTAGCGGCTGATCTGACGGCGGATCGCTGGTAGCGGCTTACAGCAGGCAGTCCCGCGCTCACGGAGAGGTTCCACACACTACTAAGGCAGTTACCTACGCCGCTCGCTAACCATTTAATTTACCTACTAAATTCACCAAGTGGAGCACTCCCCCTCATTGCTCGGATAAGGGTGGTAGGTGAGGCCCGCATATCGCTTCGTTCTGGTATGACGGCTAGTGGTTGTAGATCACAGTTTGGCGGTAAACAGTTCGGTAGTAGGTTGTATGAATAAGCTGTTTCTTGAAAACATCCTTCTTGGCACTGTTCTTTTTGGCCGATTTCGCCTCGTTCACCTCTTACATGCCGACGATCTTCTTGGTGTCTATCTGTGTGCTGATACCCGCGCGCGTGATAAATTATGCGTTTTGAAGGTCTATGTAACGCCGATGTTGCATGAGCATAACCTGCGTACGGGAGTGCAGCACGAACTTGATATCGCTCGTCGCGTGCATCATCAGAATGTTGTGCGCTATGAGCAGATCTTTGAAGACGAGGAGTTTACCGCGCTTCATATGGAATATTGCCCGGGCGGAGCGCTTTCCGATCAGATGGCGCCTAAAACTCGATTTACCTTTGATCACTTGGTCGGTGTCCTTTCCCAGCTCGCTCTCGGACTTGAGGCCGTACATAAGGCGGGGATTCTGCACCGCGATCTTAAGCCCGAAAATATCCTTACATCGGAACGTGGGATCCTGAAGATCTCGGATTTTGGCATCGCCACTATTCAAGGGGATGAGTTTGAAGGGCAGCATGAGATGATCCCCGGCACGGTGCACTACATGAGCCCCGAGTGCGTCGCCGTTGGTGAATTTACTCCTGCCTCAGACATCTATGCCCTTGGCATGTTGGCTTACCATATGCTCTGTGGGCGCTTTCCTTTTGAAGGGACGGATGTTGTTGAATTGCTGGCAGCGAGAATTTTGAAAGATCCCCCGGCGCTAGTCCAGTTTCGAACTGATTGCCCGGCGACGATTGAAGAGATCGTCATGAAGGCGGTGGCGCGCAGGCCTGAAAACCGCTATCAGCAGTGTGCTGAGCTCCTTCACGACCTCGGCAAACTTAGTATCGAGCGCAGACAGAAGGGGATGCGTTTAGTGGCCTAGGAGCTTGTGACATAGGTGGCGAAACGAGCTTCAGATCATCGCGGAGGATGTAGAGGAAGCGGAGTCAGCGGAGGTGACGGGTGAGTATCAGTCAAATCCTCAATAATAGGCCCCCTAGCAATCATCCCTTCCGTAGCGAACAGCTTTTTACCTACCTCAAGCTTGCCGATAAGCAGGTCGGGCTCCTCATCAATTTCAACACAAGGCATCTTAGAGACGGCATCGTTCGCATCGTCAGAAACTATTCAGGTCCTCTCCCTTCCTGTCCGCTGCCTCGGCTGCCTCCGCACCCTCAGCGATTATCTAAGGCACGCCCTGCCACCTGTGTCACAGGCTCCTAGGAAAAGGAGCGGGAGCAGGTATCAGGAGCGGTTCAAGTGCAAGTTCAAGCAAGTTCCTTTTGACCGGGTTTGTTGAGCAGATACCATGCTCGTACGCTAACACTACTTACTGTCTTTCTTCTTAGGTCCCGTCCCATAGCGCTACTGCCTCCTGATGTGTCTCCGTATCTCAGGACGGGACCTTGATAATGAGCAGTTGCTGGTGCTCCCCAGTTACGATAGTTTTTGTGGATGCGCCTCCTACTCTGTGTTTTATTGAGCCTTGCCCTGCTTGTCGCTTATCTGATGGAAGATGAGGCTTGTGTCACTTCGTGGCGGGAGCAGGTTATAGGGGTTGTAACCCCACTGCTGTATGAACGAGAGCTTCGTATCGTTGGGGCGATGGTGTTGTCTCGTAAGCAGATTGAAAGTATGTTGCCATTTGCTTACAGCAATGTGTGGTGGCGCACTCATTTGGAGCAGGTGCCGCAGGAGCTTCTTAAATCTCCACTAGTCTCAGCAGCCGAGGTGAGGCCGTGCGCCGCCGTCAGTGTGCGCTGTTTCGAACTTAAGATGGAGGAGCGTAAGCCTGCGTTTATCGCGGTCATGTCTGATGCCAGCAAGTCCTGGCTTGTCGGTCAGGATGGTGGTTTTATCGCTCCGCTAACATACAAGCAGTTTCAGGATGGGGTGCTAAAGGTTCTTGGCGAAGATGGGAAAAACCTGATTGTCGTACGTGGATTATGGGACGGGCAGGCTGCTCCTGACGAAGTAAAAGCTCGACTGAGTCGGCTCGCCGAGGCGCTTAAGTCGCTACAGCTTAGCTCCGGCTTTATTATTCGGGAGGTCGTTCTCCAAGATGGCACCGACATAAAGGTGCGTTTCGATAACGTGTCATTTCCTGTGGTTTTTGAGCTTTCTGCCGAATCGCTACCAGAATTACCTCAAAAGGGTAGCCAGCTTAAGCGCGTGGTGCTTGAGCTAGGTGATAGCCAAGCTAAGGTAAAAGAGGTCGATTTTGCACTAAAGAAGATGGCGGTGGTTCGGTATTAGGGAGCTGAAATGTTCATGTTCCTCGCCGTGCTTGCTATCTGCCTTCTGTAAGCAGCTAGTAATTGTGCTAATAATAGCTCAGAAAGGTGTTGCCTTTCATTTTAAACTGCGTTTAATTAGTTCCCGTCCGTAAATGGTAAAAAACATACAGGAACTATCCTGAGCTGAAAGCTGCTGCGAATGATACCAAGCAGTTATGCAGCTACTTGGTAACTGTCCAATAAGTGTGGGCAGGGTAAGTTGGACTGTTTGGTACTCGAAAAGTAGAGCAGATCTTCTTTGCGCAGCTCTAGTTTCTCCTTTTTCTTTGGTTTAGGATGACAGGCTAAGGCCAGGTGTCAGCTGTGCCAGGACTTAATTGTTGGTTAGGTGGATTGGTGGTACATGGTGGCAAAAGTTAATACTGTTGTTGGTCTTAATATTGGGACGACGAGCGTTTCGATAGCAGTTGGGGAGGTTCTCCCCGATGGGCGAATCAACATCGTTGGTGTGGGCACAAGCCCGTCGCGCGGTCTGCGCAAGGGCGTGGTGATTAATATTGAAGCCACGGTTGAGTCTATCTCGCAGGCAGTTTCTCAAGCCGAAACCATGGCTGGAAGCGAGATTAGCGCGGTATTCGCCTCTATCTCCGGCAGCCACATTAAAGGCTTCAATAGCCACGGCATTGTCGGCATAAAACACAAAGAGGTCAGTCACCAGGATATTGAACGTGTCATCGAAGCGGCTAAAGCCGTGGCGATCCCTATGGATCGTGAGATTCTTCACGTACTGCCACAGGAGTTCATTATTGATGAGCAGGATGGAATCAAGGAGCCTCTGGGGATTTCTGGTGTTCGCCTTGAGGCGCGTGCCCATATCGTAACCGGTGCGGTGGCGAGCGCTCAGAATATCGTTAAGTGCGCCAACCGTTGTGGTCTTACCGTACGCGACATAGTATTGGCTTCTCTGGCTTCGGGGAGGGCGGTGCTCTCTCCCGAGGAGCAGGAGTTGGGGGTCTGCCTAATTGACATTGGTGGTGGGACAGCTGACCTTACCGTGTTTCATGGTGGGGCTGTAAAGTATACCTCAGTTATCTCAGTTGGCGGTAACCATATTACCAACGACATCGCTGCTGGGTTGCGTACTCCGATATCGGCGGCCGAGGAGATCAAGTGCAAGTACGGAACTGCGCTGGCATCTTTAGTGAGCAAAGACGAGACCATAGAGGTTCCCTCGACGGGTGAGCGGGCTTCGCGGGTGCTCTCTAAGCTGGTCTTGGCTGAGATTATTGAGCCTCGCGTGAATGAGGTTTTTACGCTAATTCACCGCGAGTTGGTCAGAGGTGGCTGTGATGAGCTGCTTACCAGTGGGATCGTCCTAACCGGAGGAACGGCAAACTTGGCTGGCATCTGCCAGGTCGCCGAGCAGGTTTTTAATCTACCGGTAAGAGTTGGAAGGCCAAAGGGAATTGGCGGCCTGACGGACATAGTTGGTGGGCCTGAGTATGCTGCTGCGGTCGGTTTGGTGCTCTATGGGGCGTCTAACCGGACGCAGGCACGCTCTTTTGCGGGCTCATCTTCGGTCGGTCGTGCGCTTAAGCGGGTAGGGGGCTGGTTTAGAGAGCACTTCTAGCTGTTCCGGTTGGGGCATCGAAAAGTGATCAGCATTTATCTTTACTTTTATTCGGTTTTAGTTTAACTAAGCTAAAGTTAAAAAGATGCTCGGTTTGCGTCGCTCGTTTACCCTCTACGTTTCGAGTGAGCTGGAATAGAACAGGGGAAGGAGAGAGGGTGTTAGGTAGGGGCGAGTTTCGCCGGTTGCAGTGGTCCAGTAGGGAAAGTGTGATCGGGCTACTCCAGTCTACGCAGTGAAACGTATGCAGGGGGAGAGGATATAGAGGAACGACGAGGCTCAGCGGGGTTTTTCCGTACTATCCATAGTGACTACACATAGTGGAAGTGGCTGAGCGGAGCAGATAGTAATTTGGCCAAGCATTGACCGTTAATCGATTTTGTAACTTTCGAGGGGATTATAGACCATGGACGAGATAGCAAAGAAATTGCAGGCAAGGAACGCAAATATCCGTGTATTCGGGATTGGCGGAGCCGGGCTGAATGCGGTGAACAACATGATCCGTTGCGGATTGGAAGGTGTTGAGTTCTTCGCGGCAAATACAGACGCACAGGCGCTTCTCTCGTGTCTAGCAACGAACAAGCTACACCTGGGTGATGAGATCACCAAGGGGCTCGGCGCTGGCGCCGATCCTGACGTGGGCTATGCCGCTGCGCAGGAGAGCATCGAAGAGATTCGCAAGGCGATCACGGGTGCTGACATGGTATTCATCACTGCTGGTATGGGTGGTGGCACGGGTACTCTCGGGTCCTCAGTCGTTGCCAGCGTGGCCAAAGAGCTTGGTGCGTTAACGGTGGGTGTCGTTACCAAGCCTTTCCTCTTTGAGGGCAAGCGCCGTATGCGCAATGCCGATCGCGGTATTGAGGAGCTACGCAAGCACGTCGACACGTTGATCACCATCCCCAATCAGCGATTGCTGTCAATTGCCGGAAGAAACACGACCCTGCTTGATACCTTCAAGAAGGCCGATGATATTTTGTTCCAGGCGGTTAAGGGCATCAGCGACCTGATCATCTACGAAGGCTTGGTCAACGTCGACTTCGCCGATGTGCGCGCCGTCATGGCCGAGATGGGTATGGCGATGATGGGAACCGGAGAGTCTTCGGGGGAGAATCGCGCGGTGGAAGCTGCTGAGAAAGCCGTTTCAAGCCCCTTGCTCGAGGATATTTCAATCCATGGCGCCCGCGGCGTGTTGATCAATATCACGGCTTCGCCTGATGTGACCTTGCAGGAGGTTAATGAGGCTGCCGAGTTGATTCATGCTGAGGCTCAAGATGACGCCAATATTATTTGGGGAATGGTCATTGACCCGAACCTGCAGGATAAGGTTCGCGTTACCGTGATCGCCACCGGCTTTGGCGAGCCTCATGAAGATGCCAATACGGTTACGATGACCCAGGTGGCTTCGGTCAAGGAGATTCAGATTCCTGTAAGCCCAATGGTTACCGGGGGAGATAAGCTCGAAATTCCTACCTTTGCTCGCAAAGGAAAAGAGGGAACGGGGGGCGAGGTGATTAAGCTGAAGAAGCTCTCTGTGCTGTCGAGCCCCGATGACGAGGAGAAGTACGAGATTCCGACATTCTTGCGGAAGCAGCTCGACTAAGAGCAGGAGCGCCCTGACGGGCGCTCCTGGTGTGCTTAGGCCACAAGTGGAACGGACGGGTGCCTTGGTGCCCGTCCGTTTTTTTTGCTAAAGTATTACCCATTTGCCGTGACAGTTATTCACGCCAGGGAGTGCCGATAAGAGGGGAAACATGAAATTCACTGCGGTCCTTTTGTCCATGATTTGCCTTATCGCCCAAACTGCTTTAGCGCAGGTAGCTCAACCCAGCGCTACCGCCGTGAATGAGGTCGTGATTGCAGTGGTGCTTGGGAAAAAACTCACGCTCAAAGACAAGGATAAGCTCGGTGATATCGTCTTGGGGGTGCTCCTGGAACAGTTCGCAAAGGACAACAAGATCGAACCTACAGCTGAAGAACTTGATGTTTTCATTGTGAAGACAGCGGAGATGTACAAGCGCAGCCAAGTCGAATTTGAGGAAGAGCGAAAGAAGTTGATAGTAGAACTAAAGGCTTCTAACTTAAGTGAGAGCGAGCGGGAGGGGAAGGAGGCGCAGCTTCGGAATATTGCAAGCATTCAGAGCTCAGATCAGGAAACGAAGATTCTGAGAAAGGAATTGAAGAAGCAGCTTGATACGAGCGAACGCCAATCATCGCGAAGTTTTGTCACAAGGTGGAAGATTAATAAGGCGCTCTACGCGAAATATGGAGGACGTGTAATCTTTCAACAACTCGGCGCGGAGCCTCTCGACGCTTATCGGGATCTCCTTAAGGAGCAGGAGCGTAAGGGGGCGTTTCAGATTCTCGATAAGCAGTATGTACCTAGCTTCTGGCGCTACTTTACTGACGAGGCCATGCACGTTTTCTACTCGAAAGATGAGGGGGCAAAGTTTATGAACACTCCGTGGTGGATGATGGAGGAGCCAGCGGAGGGATGAGCGGGGGTCGCTAGGTAATTACTCAAGAGGTCATTTCCTCCCGTGTAGGTCAATTTGCTTGAACTGCTGTGTGCCGCCCAATGAATTAAGGAACCTCTGATTAACTCCTACCTTCGCGTCCTTCGTTCCTTCGCGTTACAATTTTTCCAATGAATTTAACGCGAAGGAACGAAGTCACGACAAGAAGCGGAAAAATAATTATATGAGTTTTTCAGAGCCTCCTTAATCGAACTCTCGATCGAAAACCTCTTTATCCCAAAGAACGGGCGCCTGTGACGGGGAGTATGCGCTTAAGAGTGTCACTCCGGTTTTTTCGCAGACGCGCTCCCAAAGCTTAATATCTCCGCAGCGCCGGGCGCGCGCATTCATGCGTTCTTCGTAGTTAGCACGTGGAAGAGGAGATTAACGATACCTTTCCGTCGATACGCGGCGAAATCTCCTGCAGAAAGGTCAACTCGTGGTCCTGGACGACGAATGGCTGGCTGCAGTGGTGGCAGGTTTGGTTGAGCATAATGGAGAGCTGCTCCGAGTATATGTCACTCCTCGTGGCTGCTCAATAACCCCGGGGACATCTTGTTTTAGTCTTGGTTATGGTCCTAGATCCTGGTCATGGTCAATTAGTCAATGATTTCGGCCAAGAGCACGACTATAACGTAACTGCTCAAAAAGTGTGGGCAAGTTCACTTAGCCTTATCCCTAGCTGTAGCCTTTTTCTTAATACTTCCCTTAGGTTAAAGTGGAAGGCTAAGGCTAACTGGCTTTTCTGCCTCAAGTTATTGAGCAGTTACCAAAATGGTCTGGCACTCTCGGACTGAACCCATGGCGATTTGAAAGAATCTTTTCTGGTCAGCTTTCGTCCCACGGCCTCTGCCCTCGGCCAAATTCAGAACCACGCTGGGTGCCGCTCTGTCTAGCTGCTCTTTCCTCTTGTCGGTGAGCACGGCGTGATCTGCTATCTGATTTCGGCAGTCAGCTTACTGCTTCAGCGATCTGCTGCCGTTAATTTATGCGTTGCTATGTAGACAGAGCGGCATCGAGCATCGTTTTGAATCTGGCAGGCCATGGGCTGCGGCCGAAGGCTGCAGCTGCATCAGATGCAGTCAGTGGAAAGCTGCCCGCAGATCTCTCCCGTCTCGGCTCTCGCCGAGCCGAGGTCTGGAGGTTGGTGAAACACCTTGCGGCGAGAGACGGAGAAAGCAGATTACAGAAGGCAGGTAGGGCCGATAAACCAGGTGCGCCCGCCAGGGCGCACCTAGGATCTGTACAGAACCCGCTACCTAGTGAATAATGGGTGCAAATATGATCACCCTGCACAACGTCATTAAACAATATCCCCCCAATCAGGTCGCCCTGCAGCAGATCGATCTTAAGGTCGGCGTTGGTGAGTTTCTTTTCATTGCTGGAGCTAGTGGTGCGGGGAAATCGACGCTGCTGCGTATTCTTTTCGGTGCTGAGCGGGCGACGAGTGGGCAGGTTCTTGTCGGCGGGCGTAATCTTGCAGCTGTCGGAGCTGATGAGATCTCCAAGCTGCGTCAAGAGCTGGGAGTCGTGTTTCAGGACTACAAGTTGTTGCCGCGACGATCGGTGATCGACAACGTCGCGCTTGGTCTCGAAGTGCAAGGGGTTCGCCTTAAGGAGCGCCGGGACATGGCCTGGCAGATGCTTAAGTCTGTAGGCCTTGGTGATAAAGCGGAGCAATCCCCGGTGACACTCTCGGGTGGTGAGCAGCAGCGTGTTTCAATCGCTCGAGCCCTCATTCATCGGCCACGCCTAATCCTGGCCGATGAACCGACCGGAAATCTCGATCGAGAGATGACCTGGGTTATCTTCGATCTGTTGCTTGAAGCCCATGCGGCCGGATGTACTGTGGTCGTGGCTACGCACGATCTGGCGATTATAGAAGAGCTTAATCTGCGCACCATAGTACTTGATGGCGGTAAGATTATAGGTGATTTCGAATCATTTAGGAGGCTGGATTAAGATGGCAAGACCTCCGCGGCGTAAGCAGCCGGGCGCCTATGGCCTCGGTGTTCTGTGGGAGAAGACCAAGGGGTTGCCCAAACTGAGTCTTGTCGGGGTGTGGTTTCAGCTCTACCTACAGGCATCCCGGGGGGTTATGGCTGCCCCGCTGACCTCTATGCTCACGGTCGCCACAACCACGGTGGCGTTGATGCTCTTTGGTGGTTTTGTTCTCTTTCTTGAGAATGCCCAGAACGTACTCTCCCTGCAAAAGGAGGCTTTCCGTGTCAGCGCATATCTTCGAGACAGTGCATCGCCAGCGGCGATCCAGGCGCTGCGTGCTGAGATTGAGCATAACGAGGATGTGGCTTCAGTTGAGCTGCGCACCAAAGAGCAGGCATTCGCCGAGTTTGGAAAGTCGTTGGGGCAGTACACCTCGCTTCTTGATGGGCTTGAAGCACAGAGTCCTTTGCCGGCGTCACTCGAGGTTAAGTTCAAAGGTGTCGAAGGTGCTGATAATATTGTTAAGGAATTTAAGCTCAAAATGGAGCAACGCCCCGAGGTTGAGGCTGTGCACTATAGCGAAGGCATGCTCTCGCAAGTCGTAGTCTTTATGCGCATTTTCCGTAGTAGCGCGTTGTTCGCCATTGTTTTTATGTTCCTGATGACGGCTTTTATCATCGCCAATACGATTAAACTGGCGATCTACACCTACCGCGAGGAGGTTCAGATTATGAAGCTGCTCGGCGCCAGTGATTGGTATGTGCGCGCACCGTTTGTTATTGAGGGATGTTTGCAGGGGGTTATCGGCGCGGGGCTAAGCCTGCTCCTCATCTATGGAGTCTACCGGGCTATCTACGGTGTGGTTGTTGACTCGAAGCTCCTTTCGTTCTTTGTGCCGCACTTCCATTTCCTGTCGCTGACATCGATGTTGGTGGTGATTGTTACGGGCATAGTTGTCGGAACTGTGGGAAGTCTCTTTGCTCTGCGTCGTAATACTCCCGACACGGCGGGTTGAGGATCTATGAATCGATCGCTGCCATGCCGCGTGCTTTTCTCTCTCCTTGTATTTAAGGTTGTCGTATTTGAGGTTGTCCTTGGGGGGCAGTTTCTGTGTGCCCTGGATCTTCGTGCGGATTCGCGTATTGATGAGATTCAGCGCCAAGTAGAAGACGAGACCAGGAAGCTAGCAGCGATCGACCGCGCCAAGGAAGCTCTCGAAAAGGAGCTTGCCGCCGTGCGCGCCCCGCTGGCTGTGCTGCGAATCCAGGAGCGTAAACTTACCGACGAGCTAGGCGAGATAACTGCCGAACGTGGCCAGGCTGAAAAAGAGATGCGCCATGCCATGGAAGAGTTGAAACGCGTGAGCGAGCTATCGCTTAAACGCGTGCGTGCGGTGTATATGCAGCAGGACAAGGATGTTTCGGGGTGGCTCTTATTCCTCGGCAGCTTGTCTGACCTGTCTGTTGATGTTGAGCGCAATAGTTTTTATCTGACAAAGATTCGGGAGCGGGATGCGCGTATCTCCAAGCAGCTCGAGCAGCTGCGAGGCGAGAAAGAAAAGAAGGAGATCGAGTTGCGGAACTTGAGCGAGAGCCAGGAGCTCTATCGTAACAAGATTAGCGAGAGAAGAGCTGAAGTCTCTTCGCGTGTTGCCCAACAAGAGGCCCTTGTTCATCAGCTAAAAGCACAGAAGAGTGAAAAAGAGGCAACTTTAATTAGCCTTAAGGCGCAGGCGCTGCGTCTTGAGACGGTTGTTACCTCTCTTACAGGCGGCTCACTTACTGGAGGCAAGGAGGGACATCGTTTGACAGGGGCCACGGGTAAGCCGGAGGTTGTGCAGTCATCGAGTACGGCCCCACTGCCGCCCTATCGTGGCACAGGGCTAAGTAAGCTTAAGGGGACTTTGGAGAGCCCCATCGTCGATGGCCGTGTCGTACGTCGCTTTGGGGAGACTAAGAGCTCTGGATTTAAGGAGATAGTGCTTAGTCGTGGGGTGGAGATTTCGGCTGCGGTTAGGAGTCCTGTGCGCGCAATCGCCCCTGGAATGGTGATTTTTAATGGAGCGATGCCGGGATACGGTAAGATTCTTATCCTCGACCATGGTGAACGTTACTATAGCCTCTATGGGCTTCTAGCCGAGACGAAGGTGACCCGAGGCGAGGTGTTACAACGTGGACAGGTTGTTGGCCTCTCGGGAGACCTGATCGATGAAGATAAAAACTTCTATTTCGAGATACGCAAGAACGGGGAGCCGGTAAACCCCCGTGCCTTCTATCCTGGCCGCACGCTTTTTTAAGCGCGATTCGCCGCTCGTGGTGCAGCCTGGCGTGAATTTCATGGCAGGATAGTCTTTTTTTCCTAATACGAAGAACTAATATTGAATCCTGTACTCTTTTATTGCTATCCTATTCATATCACTGATTATTGGAGGTGAGTCTTGTCTTCGGGAAAGTTTTCCTTTTCACATTTTTCAGTTCGCGAACGGGTTCTTCTTGCAACGATAGTTGCGCTCTTCGCGCTTTTGTTGATCGATGGAAGATCTCTCCCGGAGGCGCTCGCCAAAGATCGAACGTCATTGAGCCTCTACGATCAGCTCAAGGTTTTTACTGATGTGCTGGCGATCGTTGAGCGCGACTATGTGAAGCCGGTTGATAGTAAGCAGCTCGTCGAGGGGGCAATCAAGGGGATGCTGACGACGCTCGATCCGCATAGCGGTTATCTCGATCCCGACTTCTATCAAGATCTTCAGGTGCAAACCAAAGGTGAGTTCGGCGGTCTCGGCATTGAAATTACTATAAAAGAGGGGATGCTTGTTGTTGTTGCCCCCATGGAGGGCTCGCCGGCGGCTAAGGTTGGAATTAAGCCTGGGGATGCTATCGTCAAAATTGAGGGCAAGTTTACCAAGGAATTCACCTTGGTTGATGCGGTCAAGCGCTTGCGTGGTCCCAAGGGAAGCTCGATTCAGATCTCTGTGCAGCGCAAGGGTGCTAAGGATCTTCTCGATTTTGCACTTGTGCGCGACAATATTCAGGTAAAGAGTGTTAAGGGACGCTACTTAGGCGACGGCTACGGCTATGCTCGCGTTAGCCAATTCATGGAGAAGACCGGAGATGATCTTCTTGCAGCAATAAAGAAGATGCACGAGCAGAGTGATGATAAGCAGCTTAAGGGGCTGATCCTTGATCTGCGTAACAACCCAGGCGGACTCTTGACCCAGGCGATATCTGTAAGTGATCTCTTTCTCGCTGACGGGTTGATTGTGTATACCGATGGCCGTGTCGAGGCGCAGAAGCAGAAATTCTACGCTCACGCGCGAGGCACGGAGTCGCCCTATCCGATCATCATCTTGGTTAACGGTGGTTCGGCCTCTGCTTCGGAGATCGTTGCCGGGGCTCTCAAAGATCATGGACGAGCGTTGATACTTGGAACGCAGACGTTCGGTAAGGGATCGGTGCAAACGATTACGCCGCTCGAAAATGGTGGGGCCTTAACGTTGACTACGGCACTTTACTACACCAAGAGTGGGCGCTCACTGCAAGCTCTCGGGGTTAGTCCCGATGTGATCGTCGAGGGTAATGACGATCTGCCGACGGAATCAGCAGAGAAAACTAAGGACGATGGGAAGTTCTCGGGGCCTATGATTCGGGAAGGGGATCTCCCGGGGGCAATTTCTAATCCCACAGAGGATGGTGGCAGCTCTAGTAATGGGAAGCTCCCTGGTGGTGATGCTCTGCGCAAGATTAACAAAACTCCTGACGTACGCCCCGATGTTGCGGCAATAAATCCCGAGACGGAAGACCTTCAGGACTGGGGCAAGAAAGATCGCCAGTTCCAGCGAGCATTTGAGCTGCTAAAGACTTTCAATATTTTCAAAGGCTCGAAAGCTGTTACAGCGCAGCCATAGAGGCTTACACTATACCGCCCGCAAGAAGTCTCGGGACGGCCCCGAAGGCTCGGGGGAGCTTTAGAAAAGTAAGCTTTTTTACCACAGAGGACGCTAAGGTACGCAGAGGACTAACTCCCCCTCTGCGTGCCTTAGCGTCCTCTGTGGTAGGAAATTTAAAATGAGAAAATCGTATGCGTTCACGGGGTGCAATCTATTGAAATTGCAGGGATGAGGTAAAGTTACGCGAAAGCCACGAAATAGGTAACCGTTGAACCGACCCGCGCATTCGCGCGGAAGAGAGGGTCGAGGCTGCTATCTGAGATCTGCAGTCAGCTATCAGCTGTCAGCATCAGATGCAGCTGCAGCATCAGTTGCGGCCGCAGC
>CAIXSY010000009.1 GCA_903922175.1 uncultured delta proteobacterium
ACGTCGATGAATTATTAGTACGGCGTTTCTGCACTATGAAAAAACTTATTGGACGAGGTGCTTGGAGCGCGCGAAGCGCGCTCCTCCGTCCGCCATCAATGCGCTTTTTACGTCAAAACTTTTTGCAGACGGTATAGAAGACCCCGCGAAACATTTCTGCACGCTGATTTTATCTAAGGGCGAAGGGCAGCGAAGATCGATCGGCTGCCAGATTGAAGTGCCCGCTGGAATTCTATCGCCCCCATGCATGAACGGTTGGGACGATTTATAAATATTGGCTCTTCGCGCTTTTGTGTGGGTAAAAGGTCTAAAAAATAACCCGTGCACCTGCACGGGAAATACAAAGAATCGCTATACATCTAGGCCAATTATCCCACCTGGCGGCGGTTATTTACCCACACTTTTGCCCGAAGAGCCTAAATATTTAAGAGGGCATAGGCTCCTATTATGAGGGCCACTATCAGCAAAAGGGAGAGACGCAGCATTTTTGGAAATCCGTTTAGTGTTTTCGAAACCAGTCGCTCAAGCGACCCCGAGGACTTTCCCTCTGGGATAGCGCGCGCCGTCTCCGAGGGAAATCATAGAGGGGTGCAAATCTGATGCTAATTCAGGTTATCACCAGTTCGGATACTAATCTTACCCTTTTTCACCTCAAAAATGCGCAATGGACGCTTTGCGACGCGAATTCCGTCAAAAGAAATCTCTCCAGACGCTTTATCAGTACGAAGAGTACTCAACACATGGGCAATTTTGTTTGGATCAGGCGAGACAGATTCGCTAAGAGCCTTGAACAAAAGATGAAGCGCGTCGTACGAAGCGTCTGCGCCGTATTCGGGTTTCTTTCCAAAGCGGCGTTCATACTTGTCTTCGAATGCTGTGGACACGCCACTAACGGTAGCATAAATAGCCCCCTCTAATGCAGCACCTGCTTGCTCAACCGTAGTGCTTGTCAAAAGTGCCGCAAGCTTAGGCCCGTGATAGCCCAAGGCTGCTAGTTGTCTCGAAGCAATTGCCAATCGATTAAAATTTGCGAGGAAAACCACCTCAGGCCTAGCTGCGATGATTTTTGTAACAAGACCTTTAAAATCATTCACATCTGGCAACGGTTCTTGATAACTCACGATTGTTCCGCCTCGCCTTTCGAATTCATCGCGGAACGCTCGACCCTGGGCGCTTTCCCATGGCTGCTGACTAGCAAGGACTGCCGCATGTTTCCAACCGGTGCGGATCGCTATTGTAGCCATCGCCCGGCTAGCCTTTTCATCAACTCCGTGAGTATTGAATAGGTTGGGGGATGCCTCAGAGAAGTCTGGGATACCTATTGTAGGCGTGATTAATATTACGGGATCCTTGGCTGCTATTGGCGCCAATGACATTCCCGCAGGCGTTCCAAGTGGTCCTAAGAAGAACTTGATCCCGCGCTGTCGAAGGCTACGATAAGCAGTTACAGCGCCCGCGCCACTATTAGCTTCCTTTGAGTCTTCTACAATCAACTGAACCCTTGGACTTCCGTTCGCAGTCGCCGCGTTTAACTCATAACACACCAACTGAGCTCCATTAACCACACTCTCTCCCATCGCTGCCCATTCATCTGTAAGCGATGCAATTACGCCAACTGATATGAGATTATCAGCAAGCGCAATTTGAATTGGCGTTAAGAGCGATAATAGCAAGACAAGCAAAACGCGGAATGGAGGGTTCATAATGGGATAACCTAATATTGTTCTTACTCTCAAAATCCTATGCTACACTTTTTTCCTACTCGACTACCCGCAATTATAACTCATTCTCTCAACCGCTTAACCCATATCGAGTCCCGACAGTAACTGACTAAGTTATCAGCCTACTGCTGGGAAGAGATACTAGCGCTGGGCGTCAGCCCAGCGCTGCGCGAAGCGCGAGCAAAAAAAACGCGGCGAGCAGTAGGCCCATCCCTTTGGAGGATAAACCGTTGCATCGTCGCGCACGTGGTATAAGTCTTTCTCCCCTTGCGAAGGATCTTAACTTCTACCTTCTGCTGACCCAAGTGTTAACCTCAAACCAGCTGAACATGGAACTTGTTTAGTCGCCTCGCCTCACACTCGCTTTCGCTCATGGA
The DNA here is from genome assembly GCA_903922175.1 of uncultured delta proteobacterium. GTDB lineage: Bacteria > Bdellovibrionota_C > UBA2361 > UBA2361 > CAIXSY01 > CAIXSY01. The sequence goes on from CAIXSY010000009.1 coordinate 2,099, forward strand.
GACTTCCACCCGGTGTGGCCTCCTTTCGGAGTTGTTGGGAACTGCAACATCCCCATCCGCCAACCCGGGCATGGCCTACGCTTAGGAGGAACTTTTCTATGCTCGTTTCCGAGCTTAGCGCTACGTTCCTTTTTCAGCTCGCACATAGCTAAAGCAAGTTTGTCGCCTGCCGCTATGCACTCTCACCAAGCCAGTCACCCAATGCTGCACCGCAATATATTAGAGCCTCATCTCTCAACCAGGATAACGTTATCACCCAGTTCAGCAGAGCGTCTCTTCATCGGCGCCGCATTCCGTGTTCTGATTATCTAGGTACACCCTCACCCTGGCGGAATCAATAAAAATATTAAATCTTTTTTCGCTTAAGAGATTATTTTTCTTACACTTTATCCACACTTATCCACAGGCCTGTGCAAAACGCGCCTATCCTATCAACACCTCAACTACCTTGCCTTTAAGTGTCTTTAACTAATGTCGCTCAGCATGGTCTCTGTTTATGCATGAAAAAATACAATGCTGATTTAAAATAAACTCATCATGCATATTTTTGCGACCCGCGGAGAGAACACAACTCACCATGCCGAGGGTGGTCGGAACATTTACGAGTGCCCCTGAAAAACAATCGGCGCTCAGAGTGGCAGAATGTAATCATTTGCTGTCAAAACATATTAATTGCCATCATATACTTATCGAGCTATACTGTCCCTATGAAACAGAGAAAAGAAGTTGCAATGACCGCCCGTATCGACCAGCGGATAAAAGCCATGGCGGATAAATGGTGCAAAGGGCAAGGTTTGGTAATGGCTCGCTTCATAGAAGAGGCGATTCTCGATAAGCTCGAGGAAACCCACGATGCGGCCGAGATCTCCAAGTTGCGCCGAGAACCGGTGCGCCCCTTTGATGATGTTCTGCAAGAGCTAGATCTTAACGATTAACCATGCCACTCATCTACAAAGTATTCATCAACGCCTCGGCAGAGAAGGCTTTGAAACGTCTGCCGAGTACAGACCAACGCCGTATAGCCGCAGCCATCGCCTCCTTAGCAATCGATCCTCTTCCTGTCGGGGTAAAAAAACTTAGCGGCTTTCAGCACACCCACCGCATCCGGGTCGGCAATTACCGGATAATATATGAACTACATGGGCGCGAACTCATTGTCACCGTCTTAAAGATTGGGCATCGAAAGGATATTTATCGGTGATAGTCTAGCGAGGCTCTGCCTCAGACCGACGAGTGTTCAACCGCCCCTTCTGTAATCTGCTCTCAGCGATCTGCAGTCAGCTTTCTGCTGACTGCATCTGATGCAGCTGCAGCTTTCGGCCGCAGCCCACGGCCTTAGCCGTAACTCCTGATGAGACAGTAGACGTGTGCTGATAAAACAACAGCGGGAATCCTCAATCAAGAACCTCATGGGAAGATGAAGACCTAAGCCGCCTTTAGCTCCACATGATAGTTCAACTTCGCCTCTCTCAGTATATCTTGAATGGCAAGCTTAACTAGAATCTCTTCGGCTACCCCAATCCGCTTGGCGAGCTGAGCCGCACGCAACGGCGAGGCTAGTTTGCGCCCCTTCTCGATGTCACAAAGATTTGCACGCGAAAGTTTAAGTGTCCTGGCGTACTCCGCCTGTGAACAGTCCTCGGCCTCACGAAACGCGCGAAGAAAAAGCCCAAGAGTCATTACTCCGAATCGTTTTTCAAGATCCTTAAGTGAACTGCACCTTTTAGTAGTCATGACGATTCACCTCTAACACTTCTACAATCTCAACTTCTCCGTCTTTCGACTCACCGTAAATTGCTCGATAGGCTCGACTAAGTCGAACAGATCGCTCTCCCATGCGACCTCCGTGCAGAGGTTCATCATGGAAGCCCGGAGATTGCCGGACTATTCCTACCCCAACAAGGGTTACTGCCTGCGCCCATGCGTAGAACTTGCGTGCAATGTGCGAAGGAATCCGTTGTAGTTGCTTTGTGACTGATTTCTTCCACCGTACTCTAAAAACACTCACGGCAATACTTCCTTAAGAATACCGTACCTCTATGAGAAGTACAAGAGGAATTACCTTAGCCTGCTTCCTTCATGCGAGCATGGCAGGCACATCTATGTATCGAGTAATCAGTTAATAAGTTTCCTCTCTTTATTAGTAATTAAATTTAGTAGAAAGATATGTGCGATTTCGCTGAGTTAGACCAACTGCAATTCCTCCTTAGGTTCCAGTTTTCCTTAGCCGATAATACCTTGCAGAGCACGGAATGCTCACCTTTGTTGTTTAAAGGAGTTAGAACATGGATAGTTCTTCTTGCCTCGCACACCAAGCCAGCCTGCCACCGACGAACCGAGTGCTTCTGGCGTGGACCTTCCCCGTCGAACTAGAAATCCTCCATCAAGGCAGACGTATCCACGAAACCGCGGCAGCGCTGAGCTACCGTCAGAGGAAACTGATGGGGGGCGGGTCGAAACCATCACAAGTGAGCACGAAGTAACTCAGCTTATCCTCTGATACACCAACCGCATTCCACTAACGTCTTCTGCAAAGCTGTAGACGGCTACGTCGATAGTACTCAATACAAATTCGTAACATTTCAGCACTTTCGATGATAATAGTTCTGTATGAAAATTTAATGACCTCTAACTGAATTGACGCGTCGAGCGATGGAGGTCCCTCTCTCCCCTTTTTGTGGCACTACCAATATCAGGGTAATGGCGCCGAAAAAGGGGAGAGCTCGGGATGACAAAAAGAGTTGTCCCTGCTACGCAAGATTCACCGCTTACGCAGTAACAACCCATACGCAATAAGCAAACACACGATCCCAACGACGAGCTCTTTGATAGGGCGAATAGTCATGTCGATTGGCGGCAACAAACGACTCAATGCGAAAAGACCCGCGGTGAGAAACACCCCCGACAATAGTAAAATCCCAAATGATCGTTTTTGTGGAGCAGGCTGATTACTCATAGCGAAGGAACAATCCCATAGTTATTCAAAATGGTATTCAACCTTCTCGACCTAATCGTAACCCTTATCAGAGGACTCAAATATCCTCCTGCCACGGCGCAATGAATCCAGCACTGCGCGCCAGCGCAGTGCTCTACCAGGTGGTCTTCCCCACCATCGTCGGGTGTGAGATCTGCACGAAGGGGTACTTGCTCAAGAACTTGGTTACAGCGAGCACGTAGACCCCAAGAAAGCCAAGGAATATGCCGATCTCGCTACAGCTAAATGGAATAGCCGTCGGGCTAAACTGGGGCATGATGATCAGGTATTTCTCCATCCACATACCAAAAAAGATAAGCGCGCAGACGCTGGCGAAGTAACGCGGGGTCTTCTTCAGATCGCGGCTCAAAAGAAGGATGAAGGGCAGGATGAAACACATCGGAAAAACAAACCAACCCCATCCCTTCCAGGGGAACTCACGCGTCCGCAGGATCATCCACTGTGTCTCTTCAGGAAGGTTGCCATACCACTGCGGCAGAAACTGGGCCCAAAACATGTACCCCCAGAGCATGCAAAAAGCGAAGGTAAGTTTACCCATGTCCCACAGCTGCGCCGTGGTCACGACTTTGGCGAAGTCGCTGTTCGTGCGCACGAGGTAGACCACACTAAGACCGAGCACGGCCAGGCCCATGTAGATATTGCCGATAATCGTAAAGCCGCCAAACATGTTGGCATACCAGACGGTATCCATGGCCATCACCATCTCAAAGGCAAAGAGCGAGTAAATTGCCGCATAGAGCGCGATCAAAAGAGGTGCGTTCCACGAACGCTTCGGCTGAATCGCCGCTACTTCGGCGTCACTCCCCTGCCAGTTCTCGGTCAAGGCCGTGTAGCAGGCGCCACTCCAACGTTCCTTGTTCTTTGCCTTCTCACGACAGAATCCGACATCGGCGCGCAGCGACATCTTCACAAAACGATTCATCATGAAAAAAAGAAACGCGAGAAGAACGGCGAAGCGTGCATAAACGAAGTTGGCCTGCATCCACCACTCGCGACCCGGCATCGGCGCACGCGCCCAGGGAAAGAGGTATTCTTTTCCAAGGTAGGACCCGAGGAACAAAAGGTAGGCCCACGGCAGAAAGGCGACCGCGGCTTCAGCGATACGAGAAACCGGCGCCGACCACTTGGCGCGCACGATCTGCAAGATCGCCGTGAATATTACGGCTCCACAGGAAAGTCCCATGAAGAAGACAAGGTTAACGTAATACACCGCCCACACATGGGCTGGCTGAGCCACGCGCAACCCAATGGTAAACGTGACCATGCCGATCAGGACAAAGACCCACATCAACCCTGTGAGCGTGGAGTGTGGCCTAATCGGTTCGGCTTCAAGTACCTGTTCAATATCAATCGTAACTGCTGGACCGTGCATATTTTAAAGTCTCCCGAGCCAATTAGTGCCTGCAATTAGTGCGTGGCCTGCACCATTCTTAAAAAGCTGATCACATCCCAATGCTCTTTGGGAGAAAGCTTCCATCCGTAAGGCGGCATGATCGCCAAGCCACCGAAATGAATCGTGCCGTAAATTGAGCCGTCGGTGCGATCCTTATACATCTGTGCATTGAGGTTGGGCGCGCCGAGAAACTTTCCGGTTACACCTGGCTCATAAGGAACTTTTTCCAGATCACCATGGCAGGGCAAGCAATGAATCTGAAAGAGTCTGCGCCCGGCGATTATCGCCTCTGGCTTGTTTTTCTCTGGATTCACATACGCCGCGGCGTCGTCCTTCTTCTCCAAGCGCAACGGAAAATCACCAGAGAGCACCCCACGAGGAACCACACCCGCCGGGCGCGTACGCACGGTCTGGCCGGTCTTAAGCTGGTTGTTAACCATGTCGCTGTTAAACGGCAACGCCTGTGCAGAAGTCACAAGACCCAGCACGAGACACCCTATTAAAACTATCTTCTTCATACCTGACATCACCTTTTTGCCTACAGTCCGTCCCGCACCTGTACTTCGTCAGCGCCAGCTTTGAGCAGCGACTCTTTGATGCCGTCTATCTCGGACACGCTACATCCGACAACAACACCGAACTTATCGAGACTAAAGCGCGGATCGTAGCCAACCTTGCGCAGAATGTCGGGAAGGCGGCAGAAGTGAAACAACGCCAGCAGGGTAAATATCGCCCCGAATAAGATCGTGCACTCATAACCGATGACGAAGAACGCCGGGATTGAAACCACATCCTTGGCGCTCACACGCATGGGGTAATCGAGTGAGCACAGGATAGGCAAGGCAAAACCGAAGCTTAACCCCAACAGCGCCCCGATCATAGTTGAAAATCTTACGGGGCTCTTCTGCGGAAAAGTAGCCTCTTCGATGCTCGGATGCGGCACGGGTGAGTACACGCGGTAGTCGAGTTTAGCGTTTTTCGCCTGCGTGATCGCTCCAAGAGCATCATCAAGATAGCTAAAAACTCCTACGACTGCTTTATATCCCTTCATAGCATGTCCCCTTAATGACTTCCTGCAGCGTGTGGATCGCGTGTTGGCGCCGGCAATATCTCTTTAATTTCAGTAATCGCCACGGCTGGAAAGAATTTAATAAAGAGCGTCATCCACATACCGAACCAACCAAACGCACCAAGCGTAATTCCGATATCCACCCAGCTAAAATTGTACTCCCCCCACACTGCCGGGATGAATTCATGCGAGAGCGACTGTACGATGATGTTGAAACGCTCAAACCACATCCCGATGTTAATCGCAATCGAAAGGGCGAAGAGGTAGGCGATATTGGTCCGCAAAGGCTTCCACCACAAAGAAAGCGGCGCGATGCAGTTACAGAACGTCATAATCCAGAAGGCCAGCCAGTAGTGCCCAAACGGCCTAAACCAGAACTGGGCGCGCTCGAACTGGTTATTGCTAAACCAGGCCATGTAAAATTCGGTGATGTAGGCATAGGTAACGATGCCGCTCGTCACCAAGATGAGCTTAGCCATAGCATCGAAGTGCACGGGGCGTACGAGGTCTTCGAGTCCGAATATCTTCCGAATCGGGATAATCAGGGTCATCACCATCGCCACGCCGGAGAAGATGGCACCAGCAACGAAGTAGGGCGGAAAGATCGTCGAATGCCAACCGGGGACGATACTCATGGCGAAGTCCCACGAGACTACCGAGTGCACGGAAACGACAAGCGGCGTGGCAAAAGCGGCGAACAAGAGGTACGCCGACGTGTAATGCTTCCACTGCGCGTGGTTTCCCGACCAGCCGAGCGAGGTTACCGAATAGAGCATCTTCCTAAATCCACTCTTTGCCGCATCGCGCGCAGCGGCGATATCAGGGATGAGGCCAACGATGAAAAACGTGGCAGACACCGTGAGGTAAGTCGAAACTGCAAAGACATCCCACAAGAGCGGCGAACGGAAATTAGGCCAAAGCGTGCGCTGATTCGGATAGGGCATCAACCAGTAGAAGAACCAGACGCGGCCGAGGTGGATCAGCGGAAAAAGACCGGCCGTAAGCACGGCGAAGACGGTCATGGCTTCAGCCAAACGATAGATCGGGTTACGAAACTTAGCCCGAAAGAGGTACAGCACGGCTGATATTAGGGTTCCCGAGTGAGCAATACCGACCCAGAAGACGAAGTTGGTGATATAGGCGCCCCACATGATCGGGTGCATCTTTCCAGACTCCCCGATGCCCATCAGAATCTGACGGGTCCACGAGAAGGCGCCGATACCGACGGCACAGAGGCAGCAAAGCAAAAGCGCATACCATTTAATCGTCGGCGGCTTGAGCATTTTGAGCACCAGCTCATTAACCCGCGCGTATGAAACTGCGGGCTCTTCATGCGCAGCGTGTCCGCCTTCGCCGGGCTGACCGTTATTCTCTTTATTCTGCTCTACACTCATCTGACCACACCCTATACTTAATGCCCTATGCCTTGTACTTTACGCGCTCTAGGTAGGTTACCGCCGGCTGCGTATTAATCTCTGCATCCAAAACTTTATAGACACGGTCCGAAGTCCGCAGCTCGCTCACCTTGCTCTTAGCATCGTTAGCATTGCCAAAGGTAATCGCCTTGGTCGGGCAGCTCTGCACACATGCCGGCTGAATCTCGCCATCGAGCACTAGGCGTCCCTCGTCCTTAGCGTGATCTTTAGCTTCGGTAATTCTATGCAAGCAGAGGCTGCACTTCTCCATAATACCGCCGACGCGCTTGGTCACGTCCGGGTTAAGCTGCCACGTCAGCGGCTCGGGGAACTCTGTCTCCGTAAAGTTGAAGCGGCGCACCTTATACGAGCAGTTGTTAGAGCAATAGCGTGTACCGACACAGCGGTTATAGACCATGACGTTCAGGCCTTCGTCATTATGGTAGGTGGCGTATACCGGGCACACGGGTTCACATGGCGCGTTATGACAGTGCTGACACATCATCGGCAAAAAGCTAACCGAGAGCTCCTCGGAATGGCCTTGATCCATATAGCGTTCGATACGCAGCCAGGACATCTCACGCCCTTGCCACATCAACGTCTTTCCCACGACGGGGATGTTATTTTCAGCATAGCAGGCCACAACACAAGCCGAGCAGCCGGTGCAAGCATTGAGGTCGACGTTAAGCGCCCACTCATAGAGAGGATGCTCACGCTGTTTGTACATCTGCTTAGGTTCATGCTCAACATGTTGCTCAGCGGCAAGCGCAACGCCCGCCGCGTCAACAAACCGGGTGCGCGCCAACTCGCGCCCATGCTGCGAGTCGCTCCCCTGCGTGACGACCAACTGCGCCTTGCCACGCGCGCGGACCAGGGTCACGCCCGCTGTCAACAGAGAGATAGAGTCTCCAGCTGAAAAAATCTTATCAGCCGTCGACGGTGCGACAAGGCTAAGCACGTTCCCCGCACCAACCTTCTGCGCAAAACGGCCGTAGTCCTTGTGCCCCTGGCCAATGGGAACGGCGATCACACCGCGCTGCACATGCTCGGTAAGATACGCCGGTGAGCTTATCTCACCATAGGCATTACGCACGGTGACGAGATCACCCTGCGCAACCCCCTTCTCGTTTGCGGTTTCCGGGTGAATCTCAACCCAGGAATCCCAGACGATAGAGGTGATCGGATCGGGAAGCTCCTGCAGCCATGGGCGATTAGCCGCACGACCATCAAAACTACGCACCGAGAGATATGGATAAAGAAGCAACTCTCCAACAGGAGCGGCGGCGCTTGCAAAGTTAATACTAAAAACACTCTCACTTACCTGCACGGGCTTCTGCTGTGAAACGCGCGCTGGGAAATATCCACCACGTTCGACACTTTCTAACCAAAAGCGCTTAGCCTCTAGATTGACGCCGAGAGTCGTCCGCAACTTCTCCCAACTGGCTTTAAGATAGCCAAGGAAGTTGTCTGAGCCCTTGCCCGTCGTCGTGTTTCCCGCCGCGCGCGAAAGACCGAGAAGAATGTCGCCGATGTCGCGCGTATCAAAGACAGGCGTCATGCTCGGCTGAACCAAGCTATACACCCCGGGCACCACACGCACATCGCCCCAGCTCTCCAAACCAGAGCTTGCCGGTAAAATGAGGTCAGCCAATTGTGCGGTCTCATCGAGGTGGCTGGCAAAACTGATCACGCTCTGTCCATTTTTGACAAGCGCCGCAGCCTCTAATCCGAAATCAGAAGCCAGGCTAAAGGCAGGATTGGCACCATGCACGAAGATGGTCTTTATCTCGCCCTTTTTAATCTGATCAACCAGCGCCACGAGCTTTGAGGGGGAGCTCTTCGGAACCCGCATCGCATCAAGCGAAACCGTTCGACCGAAGTTGCCGAGTACCAAATTGAGCAGATTCGCTACGACCAACAACGGCAGAGGATTTACCGTGGCCGACGCCACGCCGCCGGCAAGCACGAGGGAACTCTTAGCCTCTTTTAACCACTGTCCGATGAGCAAGATCTTTTCCTGAGGGACACCGCTCTCCGATGCCGCCGCGGTGACCGACACTGCGGAAACGATATGCTTCATGCCTGCCAAAGTCGCAGCGGGAAGCTCCGTTCCCCTGCCTGCTTCCAGCATGAGCTTAAGAAGCGCCAAGGCGATCTTAACCTCGGTGCCCGGCTTGGCCGAAAGCCAGGTATCGGCGTTGGCTCCGGTAAGCGATAGGCGCGGCTCGATATGAACCACTCGCGCTGGTTTCTCTGCCTTGCGGGCCACCGCCCAATCACGCGCGTACTCAACAGGAGACACCCAGGTCTCCAAGAAGTCTGCGCCAAAATTGAGCACCATCTCGGCCCGATCGATTGAATAGGACGGAATGCCATAGGTGCCAAAGGTAAGCTCGGCCGCCTTCGCCACTGCCGTGGGTTGCATCAGATCGTAAGCCACGCGCTGGGCACGAAACGCCTCGCACCACTCGCCGAGCAGCTCATCCAGAGCACCACTTGTCTCTCCGCTTATAAAAGCCCTCTTGGCTGAAGGGTCTTTGAGTGCGCTGGCTACGGTCGCATAGGCTTCATCCCATGAGACTGGAACAAAGGTTGCATTGCCAGCACCGTCGAGCACTTTCTTTAGCGGCTGACGGATGCGATCTGGATCATAGAGATTTTGCAACGCTGACTGCCCTAAGGCGCACAAACCACCGCGGTTAATCGGATTATCGGGGTTTCCCTCAACTTTGACTGCACGTCCCTCGCGCGTACGCACGAGCGTGCCGCATCCGGCTGAGCACTCGGTGCAGGTCGAACTGTACCAGACCGCCACGCCGGGGATCGCTTCAGGATCGCCCTTAACGTTGCTCAAGATGTTCTGCGTACTGGGCGTCGTACAGCCCACAGCCGTAACCGCCGATGCTGAACCGAGAATCTGCAGAAAGCGTCGCCGTGAGAGGCTATAGGTGCCACTCTTCGTCTCGAGGTCTTTCGTATCTTCGTTTTTGCTCATTATACGTTATCCTGATGGTCTCTCACTTATGACAGGTGGTGCAATCGATACTCGTGCCGCGCTCGCGATGACAGCCAACACACCAACCCATCTTCATTGAGCTAGCGCGCTGCACTACGGGCATCTCCGGTATCTGCCCATGACACTCTTGGCAGCCCATACCAGCCTTAATATGCCGCTTATGGTTGAATTTCACGAAATCAGGCATGACGTGCACCTTCTGCCACGGAATCGGTGTGCCCTCACTATAGAACTTGGCCAGCTTCTTCACCTCAGCCTGCGCTTGCGCCAGGGCGGCTTTATCGGCATCAGTTTGGACGCTCTTATTATACTCCGAACCGCCCATAATTATCTTATGACACCCCATGCAGCTCTCCGCTTCCGGCAGTGCAGCGAACGCTGCTTTGGCTACTGACCAATGACAGTACTGGCACTCCATCTTACTTTGCTGCACGTGACGAACGTGGCTGAACTTAATCGGCTGCTCTGGGCGCCAGCCGCGCGCACGCTCAGGCGCGCCAAAGATAATAAAGTAATCAAGAAAGGGCAGATCCCAAAACGAAGCCTGCCCTTTGTTGTACAAACCAGCATCTACGGGTAGTGCCTGGTACGGGTTCGTCGAGGCCTGATCGCTCGAGCTCGGCGAGACCTTGAAGAAAAGCACGCCAACAATCAACCCGGCGGCAATGACAGATAAAGCAATGGTGCGGCGATTTCGAGCCATCTATACCTTTTCCGAACGACAATCAAAAACTGCGGATCAGTACTAGCGAGGCCATGCCTCCAACAATCAAGTATCCTCTCGCGCAGCTACACATGCACAGCTCATCCCCCGTTGCCATCTCTAGCACTCATAGGGTACGCGCCTGCAAGCTAAGGCGGATAAACACTTCACCGCCCCCCTTCTTTCGAACAAGGGTCCGTACAAGCTTCGGCATGAACTTAGCCGAACAGTGCAAGTGTGAGGATAAATCAAAACCTGACTCAGGATGGACAACATTCCTCAACGAAAGTTTATAATGGTTTACATTGAAAGAGCAGTTGAGAAAAGAGTCCTATGTCGTATTTTATCATAGAATCTATAGAACGTTTTTATATTACTGCGTCGATCTAGATCCTACGCGCATCGAAGGATCACCAAGAACCAAGTTCCAGGACAGGCACTATAATCTAAGCAGGGGCACCGACACCCCCCCCCATGCCCGCCCATCCAATGTTCGCGGCATCAGCATGTATGGATTTCTGATAACTATTATTCGTGTTACAGATATCTGCGTGAGTCCGATTAAAGTCATCACTGAGTGGAGCCAGAAGTATAGCGTTGATGTCCCCTATATCGACGATCAGCACAAGCAACTACTTGCTATTATTGACAATTTCAATGACGAGTACGCTAACGACAAGACCATCGCGGGACTCAGCCGCATCTGCACAAAGTTGATTAAATATGCCGAGTGCCACTTCCGCGACGAAGAGGAACTGATGAGCAGGACCCCCTACCCATTGGATAAAATTGCGCAGCATAAAAAAATGCATGAGAAGCTCGTTGAGGATATTTTTAAAATCAATGAGGAGCTGGTGAGCGATGTACGGCGCGCCCCCGAGGCGATGAAATCGTTTCTTGAAAATTGGTTACTAGCCCACATTCTTAGTGCAGATAAAGATTATCAGTCTTTTGTAAAGCACCTGCCCGATTTTCAGCCGACTTGGAAAAGGGCCACCTCAGATGATGCATCAGAGAAGAAGTAGTTACGTTACGAGCTGTGTAACTGCTCATTAAGTGTGGGTACGAGAAACGTGAACGTGGTCGATATAACTGGCCGATTCCGCACCCTCTTCGACCGCAACCACGAGCACGCTCACGAATTATTAAGCTACCCGAGGTTATTGAGCAGTTACATGAGCTGTTACAAAAATGGCCTGCATACAGAGTCACCATCACGCTGTATGCTCTGCACACTTCCTTTATTTAATAGAGAGACACACATATGACAAAGTCGCACAACACGAAGCGGGACGCCAAGAAACCAGCACAAAAAACGCCCCAGGAGAAGAGACAGGCGAAGATGGAAAAGAAACAGAATAAGGGGAAATAGGCTCACAGCGCAGCCACAAAGCTTACCCGTACTGATTGATCTTTACTTGGTGAGTCTTTTCTCTGCCGCCGTCTCGAGTCTCGAGCGGCGTTTTTTATGACTGAAGTGCCATGCTGCCGATATCAAAACTAGCCTTCGAACCTCCGGGCATAGCAGAGATCTTCACCCTGCCATTTTCAAGTCTGGCGCTTGACTGGTTCGGCAAGCAGCTGTCCCCGGCACCGGTCTTTTGCCTCGCTCTATCACCGGAGTCTCTCTACTTTGCCGTCGAAGCTAATCGCCCGGCCTGCTGCGATCCACACCCCGCAGGCAGCTTTATCGAAGGACTCTGGCAAAAAGACGCGGCTGAATTTTTCTTGCATGAAGAGGGTAGCTCTCGCTACCAGGAATTCAACATAAGCCCCACGGGAGCTTGGTGGACACAATTGTTTTCGGAGAAGCGTGTGCGCGATTCAAAATTCAAGGCTCCGCGCAACGTGCGCTGCCTATCCCAGATTTCGGCGGGCACATGGCGCGCCGCGTTGGCAGTTCCCCGAAGAGAATTGGCGATCTCGCTGTCGTGGTCATCCCGTTCACGGATAAATGTGTGCTTCATGCTCGGAGAAAACGAGCAGCGCTTTCTTTCGTGGAGCAAACTTCCCGGCACGGCACCTGACTTTCACCAACCCAGTGAGTTCGAGAATGTTCTGCTTAAGGAGATCACTTATGACTAAGAACGAAATACGCGGGGGCTGGGAGCTCCTCGGAGACTCAGCGATCGATGACTTTGGGATCTTCCGCACGCGCAAGTCGAAGCGAAAAAACTTAAAAAACGGCCATGCGCACGATTTCTTCATCATGGATGGTCTTAACTGGGCAGCAGTGATCGGCCTAACCCCGAAAAATGAGATGGTGCTCGTCCGCCAATACCGCCACGGCTCCGAGGAATATGGCCTAGAGTTTCCCGGGGGATGCATCGAGAACGGCGAGGACCCCGCCATCGGAGCTGCTCGCGAGTTCGAAGAGGAGACCGGTTACCGCGCCCGTGATCTACAACTTCTCGGTCAGGTACGAGCCAACCCAGCGATGATGTCAATGACCTGCTACTACTACCTGGCTCGTAACGTCACGCTTGATGGCAACGTACACCTCGACCCGGGTGAAGACATTGAAGTGCTCTTACGGCCGTATGACGAGGTGTACCAGATGCTGGCCCGCGGCGAGATCCTGCACGTGATTCACGTAGCCGCGCTTGGGTTGCTGGCCTTACGCAAGGATGAGTTTCTGCCCTGATGGATACGATGTTTTACATCACTCGAATCTTGTCGCGCCTAAAGAGGCATCCTATAGTGATCATGTAAATGCTAGCTAAGTGTGGGTAGGCGAAACGTGATCGTGGTCGTAGCTGCTCAATAACCTTGGGCACCCCGTGCACCTGCACGGGAAAACTCTTCACCCAGACTTAATGAGCAATGACATTGTGTTCCCACATAACTCAACAGGGTTCTACTTATGAAATCTTCGCCTACACTTCCCCCAGATACACAACATCTCCGTATTGGAGATCAGCGACGTGCACTTGATGCCATTTTTTGTCCACGCAACGTCGCCGTTATTGGCGCCACGGAAAAGCCAGGTAGCGTCGGGCGCACGGTGCTGTGGAATCTGATCAGCAGTCCATTTGGCGGCACGGTTTTCCCCGTTAACCCGAATCGCCCCAGCGTCTTGGGCATCAAGGCTTACAAGAATATAGCCGCCATCCCCGAACAGGTCGATCTTGCGGTAATCGTCACCGCAGCTTCGGCAGTACCTGATATCGTAGCTGAATGCGTTCAGGCTGGGATTCCTGGAGCGGTGATCATCTCAGCCGGGTTTAAAGAGATCGGACCCGAAGGAGCCACTCTCGAACGTAAAATCCTCGAGCATGCGCGCGCCGGCAACATGCGCATCATCGGCCCAAACTGCCTTGGCGTGATGAACGCCCACTACGGCCTCAATGCTACCTTCGCCCATAACATCGCCCAGCCGGGCAATGTCGGCTTTATAAGCCAAAGCGGCGCACTCTGCACAGCGGTGCTCGATTGGAGTTTTAGAGAACGGGTGGGATTTAGCGCCTTTGTCTCGATCGGATCGATGCTCGACGTCAATTGGGGTGACCTAATCCACTACCTCGGCGATGATCCAAATACACACTGCATCGTCATGTACATGGAGACCATCGGCGATGCTAAGTCGTTCATCTCGGCGGCACGCGAAGTAGCTCTAACCAAGCCCATCATCGTAATTAAACCAGGTCGCACCGAAGGCGCAGCCAAAGCTGCCGCTTCGCACACCGGCTCACTTACTGGAAGCGATGAGGTTCTCGAGGCGGCGTTTCGCAGAAGTGGCGTCTTGCGCGTCTACAACATCTCTGATCTTTTTTACATGGCAGGTGTACTGGCCAAACAGCCACGACCGAGTGGCCCTAACCTGACCATCGTCACCAACGCCGGAGGTCCAGGCGTACTCGCGACCGACGCGCTGATCATGGGCGGCGGCGAGATGACAACGCTCTCTCCAGAAACCTATGCCGCGTTGAATGCCTTCCTGCCACCGCATTGGAGCCACAACAACCCTATCGACGTGCTCGGTGATGCCAGCCCGGAACGATACGCACAGTCACTGCAGATCGCCGCTAGCGACCCAAAGAGTGACGGATTGCTCGTGATTCTTACGCCTCAGGCGATGACCGACCCCACCAAAACCGCTGAGCAACTCGCGCCCTATGCCCAGAGCACCGGCAAGCCGGTGCTGGCGAGCTGGATGGGTGGTCAAGACGTGCAGGCCGGGGAAGCCGTTTTGAATAACGCTGGGATCCCCACCTTCAAATATCCCGACACGGCGGCGCGCGTATTTAATTACATGTGGCGCTACTCCTCCAACCTAAAATCGATCTATGAGACCCCGCTCCTGCCTCCAGATACCAAAGAACATACCCCGGATCGCGCGCTTGCCGAAAAAATCATCAACACGGTGCGTGCCAGCGGACGCGAGATACTCACCGAATACGAGTCAAAACAGCTCCTCACCGCTTATGGCATCCCCACGGTGGAAACTCGCGTCGCCACAAGCGCCCCTGAGGCCGTCGAAGCGGCCAAGTCAATCGGCTATCCCGTCGTACTCAAGCTCTATTCCGAGACAATTACCCACAAAACCGACGTCGGCGGCGTGCAACTTAACCTCGCCAGCGCAAGTGATGTCGAGCGAGCTTTTCTGGGAATTCAATCTTCGGTAACGGCCAAGGTCGGCTCCCACGCCTTTCAAGGGGTCACCGTTCAGCCGATGATTAAGCTTGACGGCTACGAAATTATCATCGGCAGCAGCATTGATCCGCAGTTTGGCCCCGTGCTGCTCTTCGGCAGCGGCGGTCAACTCGTCGAAGTTTTTAAAGATCGCGCCCTCGGACTACCGCCGCTCAATACCACACTCGCACGACTCATGATCGAAGGCACCGTGATCGCCAAAGCGCTCAAGGGCGTCCGTGGAAGGAAGCCTGTCGACCTGGGAGCCCTCGAACAGCTCCTCGTAAACTTCAGCCAACTCGTCGTTGAACAGCGCTGGATAAAGGAGATAGATATCAATCCGCTCCTGGCATCGCCCGAGAAGCTGATTGCACTTGATGGACGAGTCGTTCTGCACCCGGCAACGACACAAGCGGAAGAGATCCCGGCACTCGCTATCCGCCCCTACCCGACGCGCTACATCAGCCAAGTCACCACGAGGAAGGGCGACAAGCTAACCGTACGCCCGATCCGCCCTGAAGACGAGCCACAACTTGTCAGATTTCACGAATCGCTCTCAGACCGCACAGTCTACAAGCGCTTCCTCTCACCATTACTCCTAAGCCAGCGTATCTCGCATGAGAGACTCTCACGTATCTGCTTTATCGACTACGATCGTGAAATAGCCCTCGTTGCCGAACGCAAGAACCCAGAGACTGGGGAGACCGCCATCATCGCCGTTGCCCGTTTAACGAAGACACACGGCACGAGCGAGGCCAAGCTATCGATCGTGGTAAGCGACAAAGAGCAAGGCCAGGGTATCGGGATTGAGCTTGTGCGCAAGCTGGCTGAAGTTGGAAGGAACGAAAAGCTGTCATGCATCATCGCCGCCATTTCTCCGGACAATCCAGAGATGCAGCGTGTTGTCGAAAAGCTCGGCTTCCGCATCGAGCCAGCCGAAAATGGGTTTATGCGTGGGGTTTACGAACTGTAGCGAAGGCGGATAAACGTTGAACCGACCCGCGCATTCGCGCGGAAGAGAGAGTCGAGCATCCTGCTATCTGAGATCTGAGATCAGCTATCAGCTATCAGCTGCCTGCATCAGATTCAGCTGCAGCCTCAGTTGCGGCCGCCGCCGACGGCCTTAGCCGTCTTGTCCCCCGTCTTGTCCTACGACTTGTCCGACGAAGCACCGACCGCGAGGTCGGGCGAAGTCGGAGGCACTTGCCGCGAGGCAAGGCAAAGTAGGAAGCTCCGGCCGCAAGGCCGGGCGAAGGGGGAAGGCAAGGCGAAGTAGGAAGCCTCGACCGCAGCCTGTCTCGCCATAGCTTCGGCCGCGAGG
>CAIXSY010000010.1 GCA_903922175.1 uncultured delta proteobacterium
ATCAATTCATCTGGAAAACTGACGGCGGCGGCGGCGCCTGCCGTCAGCTTTGTCCTGCAGGGGGCAATTTATTAATTTCTTGCCGCTTTTCGTTCTCCAGAAAAGTAGCTTTTAGAAAACAGGGTCTTTCCGGACAGGCTCTACCTACAGTTTTTGTATTAATACCCCAGAGCAAACAACTCTCTCTCAGTTAGCACGACGAAAAAATGCCTCGACACACGGTAGAAATGCCACTTCAAGCTTTCTTTTTCCTCGCGCGTTCTCCTCTATTTCTCGCAAGCGCTAAATAATCTTATCCTTGGTGGAAACTTTTGACTCGAATCACCGATACTTAAATAATCACTCATAACAAGCATTACGCGTTATCGAAGGAACCTCCTATGTACCATTCCACTGTATGGCAAAAATGCTTCCCCTCTTCGTACCTTGCACAGGTGAAAACCAGCTTCAAAACCCTCGTTGCACTATTTGGTGAGCCGTACCTCGATAGATGCCTCGACCAAAAGTCGACCACGGAATGGGTTATCGAGAACCACACAGGGAGGATTTTTACGATCTACGATTATGGCATCACCGACATCTGTTGGGACCCCGAAAGGATGAAGGCCTACACCGAGCGCTTAAGAACAGACGTGACGTGCATATGGCATATCGGAGGTAGTGGTGATACCGGAGTTAATGACCTTATCACCTTCATTCGCTCTCAATCGTAATCTTGGTAGATCTCTATTCGGCATGATATTAGAGCGAATGGACGGGCAATCCACCCGGCAAAAATGTTTTCACTTTGCCCGCTTCGAGGACTTGTCATACACTGCTAGACAATGAAGAAATTAAAACGAATTACCGCCCACCTTAACTCCGCTACGGCCGAGAAGCTGAAGCGTATTATAAAAGCTACCGACTCAAATATGTCTCAGGTCATCGAGAAAGCTATCGATGTATACTTTGCCAAGATCGTTGCCCATAAAGTAGGCAGTTGGAAAGCACTGCAAGATGCGGGTTTTATAGGCTGTGCCACCGGACCGGTCGATCTATCAGAGAACTACAAGGATTATCTCACGGAAGGCCTGGCAGAGAAGGTATAGCAGATGCCTCTCTAATCATTTTGGCCGAAAGCTTGGGGCACGGACGTATCTTATCTTCGGACAGGCGTGATTTTAAGACCTATCGCTGGAAAACACGCAAGCCTTTTGAAAACCTGCTCCTCGAGTGACGAACTCTTCGGCGCTCTCACTCTTTCTCTCATATTCTGTAGGTGAGAGAACTTAAGGATTTAAGCGATGAGCAGTCAAACACTCCGGTCTTTAATGGATTTACGGAAACCGACTCTGCAATGACCCTTAGGAAAGTCAGCAAATCTTGTGAACTCTTCATACCCAAGTCGCTCATAAAAGTCGGGCGCCTGCCAGCTTTGTGTCCAAAGCCATACTCCCGTCAAACGGTGGGATATCGCGTATTCTTCTGCCTGCTCGATCAATCTTTTGCCCAAGCCCTGCCCGCGACATTTCTCATCAACCCAAAGCTCATCGATATAAATCCAATCCCATAACAGGTCAGCAGTTATAAGCTTTGGTTTTCGTCATACGCTAACCAATTGAGACGTTCTTTCGCAAAGTGAGGCGCCAGATGTTCACTCGTATGACGGGCGAAGCCATCTGTCACAACTTCCTGCGCTTTCGGCGCCAGGCCACCACTCTTGAACTCAACTTTAATCATTTAATACGTGCTCAAACACCGATCGTAAAATTATATTCCAAAACGCGACAGCGCGCAGAGAACAAGCTCCCCCACCCTGGCTTTTTTCCTCAGAGGCCGCGCGCAATCTCTGAGGTAAAAGCCAATCCCAGGTGATCATTCGGCGAAGCCCTGCTCGACACGATTAGGAGGGTAATAGTAAGCCTCTCCGGTGCGCATGACCACCGTAACCTTTTCGCTGTCTTCTCGGACCCCAAGGACGTGCCCACGCACTGTCCATGGCCCCTGCTCGAAAGGTGCGATGCATTCTAAATACTCTCTGGCTTCGGCTGAAAGATTAGGATTTCCTCTCACGTGTTGCGTCAGAAAATCATTCACGATCTCCTTATTTTTACCAAAGTCCCATTTAAGCTTGCCGTGGCTTGGGGAGGTAACAGCAAGCATGTCTCGAATATAAACGCCGCCAAATTCTCCTTCAATGAAAACAATAGGGAAGCCGTTCAATTCTTGAGTTTCGGGATTTCTACCGTAGTTCGAGATCGTTTTTATTACGCCCTGCGCCTGCATGGGGAAGTCTTTAGACCCGATAGAATCCTTATAGACAATTTTAATCGGAAGTTTTTGCTCTTTGCAAAATTCAAAAAAAGGAACCGTTCCAAGCGCTGCCTCTGCTGCAATGTCGTTATTCCTGCTCAAAGTTTGCTTTGTCCAATCAACTCTACTTCCACTTGCTAATCTATTGAGGCACTCACAACCCGGCTTGCTGACCTCATCTAACGAACTGAATCTTGCGACTATGTCCTCGACGGTAAAGGCAGCCGGAACTTCGGGTGCTCGTTCTACAAGCTTTGCCATCGCCGGAGCAAGATGGCTACGATGTGAAGCATAAATTTCAGCGAGTTCCTTTACGTCGGCCTTGGCAATGGTCGGTAACTTTGCTTTCGTCGAGATATAAAACGACTCAAACCAGGCACGCGTTGCACGCCCGTCGCCATGTCCATAGTCCGTCAAGTTACCCTTCAACCGCTCAGTTAATGTAGCCATCGTCATACCTCTTTACTTCAAATGTCCCAGATTCTGTATGCAGTTATGCAGATATAGACGCCATGTGTTGCATAAGAAATGCGGGAGAATACAGCTATGCGCCCCGGCGGCAACCGAAACGACACCGTGTAGGACGTAGGATGGCGAGCGCAGCGAGTTCTCACTCGCGTCCGTCTGCTCGCTATTCATCAACAATTTCAAGGAGTAAAGACTGCGCCAGGAGGGTTTCGAACCCCCGACCCGCTGATTAAGAGTCAGCTGCTCTACCAACTGAGCTACTAGCGCATGGTATTGAATTAACTTGCTTTTTCTCCGTAGCTTAGGCCACGTCGATGAAGCGCGGTGCAGTATAGTGAGGGGACGCTTAGAAATCAAGAGCAGGCATAAGGAGCTACTTAGTGTCCCTTGATAACTAAACCACTACCGGCTGAAGTCTGGCGCACCAATGAGATTAAACTTGGCGCGATTGGTCCCGGTGCTGGTCAGGGGTCTGATTCTTGACCATAGTCACGGTCATGAATTTGGACCATGACCAGCGCCAGGACAAAGAGTACCCCGTTGAATTCCAGCCAAACACATTTGAAATTTGGGAAATCCCGACAGCTTATGATGAAAGGCGAGCGTTAAATACATTTTGGACAAACCTCCCTACTTCGCCTTGCCACGCGGCAAGTGCTACGTAGGACAAGCCGGTTTGACTGTGTTTCTTTGAATGTGTTTGGCTATGTTGTCCCTTCCTACTACGCCCTGCCACGCGGCAGGTGCTTCGTAGGACATGCCGGGGGTAGAAACTTCTTGCCCGCTTATTTGTTCGACTGCTTTTGTGCAACAAATGGGCAAGAAGTTTCTATTTACCACTATCCTCCTTCTCCCCCCCAATTCCTACGCTACTTTTTCAGTAGGCTTGACTTCCACACTCCAAGAATTGCATAACTCTGCAGGTTCATCGTCAAAATAAAAGAAAACCAGCACGGCGCGAAGCGCAGTGCTTCAGCAGCATGAGTTCACGCGCCGTCGAGGTATTGTTTAGGTATCTGGAGCTCCATCCAGAGATATCGGCGCAGGCGTCTTCTGTGTTCATCCCGCGGGCGCGCTTTCACAGTGGGCTTGAACAGTTTCCACGCCCTGGGCTGTGCTTGATGCAGAGTTTTCGCCCTAACGCAGCACATCTGGAAAGGCACGGATATAGCCTCGCTGCCAACGCTCCGGCGTCTGCCGATCTGGTCCTCTTTCTGCCCACCAAACAGAAGCTCGAGAGCCTCTACTGGATGGCGCGCAGCGCTGCCGTGCTTAGGCCCGGCGGACACCTTGTCGTAGCGGCGGAGGTGCAACTTGGCGCAAAATCATATCGCAAGGAGCTCTTCTCCCTACTCGGAGAGGGGGATTCGTGGAGTAAGGATCACTGCGTCGTCAGCTCGGCGGTCAAGAACGAGAGCAGCTTTAACCAAAGCTACGTCACAGAGCTTCTCACCCAGGGTGGAATTCGTCCGATCGAGGGAACGTCATACAAAACTCAGGTTGGACTCTACGGCTGGGACAAGATCGACCAAGGTTCAAGGTTACTGATCACACACCTTCCTGCCGCGGATCTTCACGGTAATGGAGCTGACTTCGGCTGCGGCTACGGCTATCTCGCCGTCGAGGCCCTAAAAAAAGCACCCGCCATCTCAGCCATGAGCATGATCGACGCCGAATCGCTGGCCCTTGAAGCCTGCCGCCTTAATATCGAAGCCATCTCGCCTAAAGCCCGCTGCAGCTATCTATGGTCCGACATCAGCGCCAGCTCTTTCGAGCAGCAATACGATTTCATCCTCATGAACCCACCGCACCATAACGATCGCCTGCAGGACTTCGAGCTCGGGCGGCGTTTCATTGCCCAGGCGCACGCAGCGCTCAAGCCTGGCGGGGTCCTCAATCTCGTCGTAAACGACTTTTTACCATACGAAGAGGTGCTACAGAAGCACTTCGCCGCGTTTCAACTTTTAGCCAATGAATCGGGATTTAAGGTGCTCCGCGCGGTGGCATAACTCTACCCTTTTTCGGCGCCATTACACGGTATAGGTAGTACCACAAAAAGGGTAGAGCAGTCCCACGTGCGCTCACCGCTCAAGATGTGCTAGGTTGAACGTCGAGGGACTTCGCCTGTGGAAAATGACAAACCTGACCTGAGTAAACTTTCGATTAGCCGCAAAGAAAGCGACTCGCCGACGTCTGAAAAATATTGGCGCTGGGGAGTACTCGGGGCAGTTGCGCTCGCCATTATTATCATCATCGCCCTTTTCCCCAAGGGACAGGCTAGGCCAGAGCCCCCCTCCCCTCCACCACCGCAGAGCCAGGCGCAGGACGCACCCACGCTTCATACCAGCATACCTTCATCCTCCCATCTCGATGCTTCTGGGTACGTTGTCGCCCAGCGCAAAGCCGCCGTCGCTTCGAAAGCTACCGGTCGGATTAAAGAGCTGCGCGTCGAAGAGGGTGATAAGGTGAAAAAAGATGACATCATCGCCATCTTGGAAAATGAGGATCTCGTGGCACTCGTGGCCGAGCGCGAGGCCTTTGTGGAATCACAGCGCACGCGCTTAAAGTTTGCCCAAGCCGAGCTCGACGATGCCCGGCTCAATCGCGATCGTTATCTCGACCTGCGTAAGAAAGCAGGCATTTCGCAATCCGAGCTCGATACGGCGCAGTCGCGCTTTAAAAAAGCAGAATCGGATCTGGCGGCGGCAGTCGCCAATGTTAATTTAGCACAGGCTCAGCTTGAAAAGGTCAAAGTCGATCTCAGTTTTAGTATCATCCGCGCTCCCTTTGACGGCACGGTGCTGACCAAAAATGCCGACATCGGCGAGGTCGTAGCCCCTTTCGGCTCTTCCACCAACGCGCGTGCGGCGGTAGTGACCATGGCTGATATGTCCTCACTCCAGGTCGAAGCCGACGTATCCGAGCAGCACCTCGCCAAATTACATCCGGGACTGGCCTGTAGTATTCACCTCGATTCGTATCCGGATAAGGAGTATCGCGGCGTGGTCAGTAAGATCGTCCCCACCGTCGATCGCGCAAAGGGCACGGTGCTCACCAAGATTAAGTTTCTCGAACTCGATAGCCACGTTTTGCCGGACATGTCGGCCAAGGTTTCTTTCTCTTTGGACGACACAAAATAACAGGGAGTTATGCCAGCCATAGTTGAACTTGAGCAGATTAGAAAGTCATACGTGCGCGGCAACGAACACGTGCTTGTCCTCGATCACCTCTCGCTGCACGTCGATGAGGGCGACTTTTTTGCGCTCATGGGCCCTTCCGGTTCGGGCAAGACTACTCTGCTTAATATTATGGCCGGAATAGATCGCCCCGACTCGGGCAGCGTGCGTGTGGCCGGGGCCGATCTAACAGCCCTGGACGAGGCCGCGCTCTCCACCTGGCGCTCCCAAAACATCGGCTTTGTCTTCCAATTTTATAACCTGATCCCCGTCTTAAGTGCTCTCGAAAACGTGGCCCTGCCGCTTTCGCTTCTACGGATGAGCAGCAAAGAGCGTAAAGAGCGGGCCCTCTTCGCCCTCGAGGTGGTCGGCCTCGCTGACCGCGCCGGACACCGCCCCGGGCAGCTTTCGGGCGGCCAAGAGCAACGCGTCGCTATCGCCCGCGCACTGGTGAGCGACCCGCGCATCGTTGTTGCCGACGAACCCACGGGGGACCTCGACCGCACCTCAGCTGGAGAGGTTTTGGCGCTTTTGAGTCGGCTGAATAAAGAGTTCAAAAAGACTATCGCCATGGTGACCCACGACGAAGCGGCGGCAAGCTACGCGGCGAAGATTATCCGCCTTGATAAAGGAAAGCTGGTCGGCCAATCGGCATCAACCGAGCTGGAGAAAACACTGGAGACTAAATGATCGGCCTGCTTGTGCTCCGTAACAGCCTGCGCCATCCGCTGCGTTCGGGGCTGACCGCCCTTGGTCTGGCCGTAGCCCTGCTCGCCTTCTGTCTTATTCGCACGCTGCTCGACGCCTGGAACTCCAGTGTCGACGCTTCGGCTAAAGATCGCCTCGTCACCAGAAATCGTATCTCGCTTATCTTCCCCCTGCCGATCTCATACAAACCGCGCATCGAGCAGGTCGCCGGAGTTAAAAATGTCGGCTACGCCACCTGGTTCGGCGGGATCTACAAAGACGAGAAGATCCGCTTTGCCCAATTTGCGATTGACGATACCTACCTCGAGGTTTACCCGGAGTTTCTGCTCACTGCCCCAGAGCGCGAAGCGTACGATGCGAACCGCAAAGGGGCCCTGATCGGGGAGTCCCTGGCCGAGCTTACCGGCATCAAACTCGGCGACACGATTCAGCTGCGCGGCGAGATC
The DNA here is from genome assembly GCA_903922175.1 of uncultured delta proteobacterium. GTDB lineage: Bacteria > Bdellovibrionota_C > UBA2361 > UBA2361 > CAIXSY01 > CAIXSY01. Next base: position 7,091 of record CAIXSY010000010.1, read on the forward strand.
TACCCCGGGCTATGGGAGTTGAAGATTGAAGGCATCATCCGCGGGCGTGACAGCAGCGTCATTACGCGTGAGATGTATTTTCACTGGGAGTATTTTAACGAGCGCAACAAACGTGAATTTAACATGGACCCCGATCACGTCGGTGTCTTTGTGAGTCAACTTAAGCCCGGCGTGGATGCAGGCGTCGTTTCACCGGCGATCGATGCCGTCTTCGCCAATAGCTACGCGGAGACCTTGACCGAGAGCGAGACCTCATTTATCCGCGGATTCCTCTCCATGTCGAGCTCAATCATCCTCGCCCTCGACATCATCTCCTACGTCGTCGTCGCCATCTTGCTTCTCGTTATGACCAACACGATGCTGATCTCGGCGCGCGAGCGGATGCACGAGTTCGCTGTTTTAAAGTCTCTCGGCTTTGGCAGGCGCCATCTGTTGACCCTCGTTATCGGCGAATCACTGGCCATCGGAGGCGCCGGATTTTTGTTGCTCTGTTTGATGCTGACACCCGTCTTTACGGTCTTGGCTGACTCGATCAAGAAAAATGCAGCCAGTATCCTCCCCACGTTCTCCTTTAATCCAGCCAACCTGCTTGTCGCTCTCGTCTTCACCGTCCTTGTGGCGGTCCTGGCCGGATTGGCCCCCGCGCTTGAAGTGACACGCCTCAAGGTGACGGATGGACTACGGAGGCTAGATTAAGAATGAGCCTAACTTTTTCCTATAATCTGCAACACGTCATGGCCCGTAAAACGGCGCTGTGTATGACCGTCGGCGGCATCGCCATGGTCGTTGCCGTCTACGTCGCCACCCTCATGCTCGCCGAGGGCCTGCGCGAAACCTTGAGCGCCACCGGCCAGGCCAATAACGCCATCGTTATCCGCCAAGGCGCACGCAACGAGGTGCAAAGTGGCATCAGCCGCGAGCACGCCAACATCGTGCTCACCCAACCCGAAGTCGCTCAGCTCGACACGGGAGCGCCGTTTGCCACCGAGGAGTGCCTTGTGCTGATTAACCTGAGCAAGCGCAGCGACGGCGGCGGAAGTAACGTCAATTTTCGTGGGGTCTCGCCGATGAGCATGACGCTGCGAAACCCGATCAAGCTCGTCGAGGGACGCATGCCGATGCCGGGCACACGCGAAGTGATCGTCGGCAAACCGATCTATAACAAGTTTGCCAAAACCGAAATTGGGGCGGCGATTCGCCTCTTTGGCACGGACTGGCCGGTGGTGGGCATCTTCGAAGCCGGGAACACCTCGTTTAGCTCGGAGATCTGGAGCGACGTCGAGGTGCTCCTGCCGGCAGTACGCCGCGAAGCTTATTCGAGCATCACCTTTCGGCTAGCGCCCAACGCCTCGCTCGATACGATCAAGAAGCGCCTCGAAAATGATCGCCGCCTCAATCTTACCATCCAGAGCGAGATCGATTTCTATGAGAATCAGAGCAAGGCACTCTCCAGCTTCATCTTCTACCTCGGAACGGTGATTAGCGTCATCTTTAGTATCGGGGCGATCATCGGGGCGATGATTACCATGTATGGAGCGGTGGCAAGCCGCACGCGCGAGATCGGTGTGCTGCGCGCGCTCGGATTTTCGGCGGGAGACATCCTGCGCGCCTTTTTGATCGAATGTCTGATGGTGGCCTTCGCCGGTGGCGTTAGCGGCATCGTATTAGCCTCCCTTCTCACCCGCCTCACCGTCACCACCACCAACTTTATGAGCTTTTCAGAGGTCGCCTTTGGTTTTAGCTTAACGCCGATGATCGTCCTCCAAGGCATCGCCTTTTCGCTCGCCATGGGACTTATCGGCGGCGTACTCCCCGCCTGGCGCGCCGGACGGGTGAAGATCCTTTCGGCGTTAAGGGCGGAGTGAGAAGTTCCCGTCCTCGCGGACGGAGAAGCGCGCGTGCGCGCGCTTCTATACCACCTTCGGTGCGAGTACCTTCTGCAGGAACACCGTGCAGGCCTGGTGCTTTCACTTGCACGCCAAGCAAGGGGTAAAAGCAGGGACTGACCGGTAGTGGGTATCTTCGAAGCCCCCGTGGTGGTGCTTTCTCTCACACACCGCGCGCCACAACGCTCTGAAGCGTTTTGTTAATTTGCGCGCAGGCACTGAGGTAAAATCATGGGCTTAGTCTTGCCAGTGCCCTTCCTCCAAAAAGGAAGAAACTGTTGTTTTTCAGTGGGTTAATTAATCTTCCGATCATACTCGGAATTTATCGCATATATCCGAAGTAACTTCAACCGTGGTGGTGTCGTTTGGGATTGGCAGGGAGTTGCTCGTGGAATGCTCGTTTATCAAACACGGTCAGCGTTATAGTTCAACCGGGCTGCTTTAGCCTCAAAATTCACTAGTCGGCTCTATTATAGCGTGCCTCTTTCGCTGTTTCCGAACAGGCTCTAGTTACATTTCATTTTCTACTAACATTTAATAAGTCACATTATCATGCTTCCGAACCATAACGTATATAGTAGGACTAAACCATTTTTGGATCAAATCTACCTTGTTATCGATTGATAAAAATGCAGCAGCATGACCCCCAAAATAGCTACAGTAACTATTGATTCAGCCTCTGTGCTTAGACGCGCAAAGTGCGAGCTATTCCTGGGAGAAGACCATGGCCATATCATTAGGCAAAAAGATGGTGGATATCTGTCAGTAGAGACGGTTAGGGGCGGGTACTGGGTCGCCTGCTCTATGGGAGGGGCTAACACAAACACCGTCCATAAATTTTACCTAGACAACTACGGAGCTGTTCAGTCTTCTTTCGATTATACTTTCGAAAGGATGGGCAAAGAGCACAAGCGAAGCACTCCATCAACAGGGAAGATTGATGAAATATTAGATGCCGCTATTAAGAGGCATGGTCTTCCCCTAGCGTCAGACACGCCACCTCCCCTCGTTTTGCCGAATGCTCAGTGTGAACAGAACCTGCCTTTTCAAGAACTCTCACTCCCGTCGCGGAGGAGGTATACTGATGCTCTAGAAAAATGGAGGGAGCTTGCGACTACCAACTCGCTCCGCAGACAATTAACTCTTGGCTTTTGTGGTCCCCCCGATGTTCCCAGTTCCATCACTAAAAACACGAAAGAGATGCTCCAGGAATTTGGCTTCTGTACCCATAAGCATTCACGAGAAGTTGGGGATACGGCTCGAGGAGTGAGCAAAATTCTGACAGATGGCATTGTCACTTTGTACCCAACAAAACAGGCCACTTCAGCGCTGGGAAGGATTGCTTACGCCTTGTATAAAAAGATGGGGTACCCTTTGTTATTTTCTCCTTCCAGATTGGTCCATGACGGTTGTGGAGGTCAGTTTCTAACCCATGGGAGCAGGGATTCTGGACCTGGGGGGGTGCTTGTTGGCCGGTCGGAACTTAGAGATTTATTAGACCAAGGGAAAGGAGTATCAAGTATACTTTTCCATGAAATCTGGCATGCGCATACGGATTTTCTCATTAGAGTCAAGGGAAAGGCTCCTGTTTTTTGCGGATATCAAACTGCCCGCTGGTCGTCAAAGTTAGCTTATTCCAGATACATGAATTTCGATGAGATTCCTGCGTGGTCTCTATCTCTTGCTTTGGAGGCAGATGCGTTAAGAAAGACTACATTACCTTTTCTAAGGCTCGATCTTTGTATGAGGGTCTTCGATTCCTCTTTAATAATAGCAAGACTTTGTTACAAAGCTGTGTTTTCGGCATATCAAGCAAAGAAGGTAGTCATCAAGGCTGACATATCTAGTTCTTGCCCTGGAGAAACAAAATCAGCGGCTGTGAGTTTTCGGCGATTGGACCTGCCTTCTGATAATGGATCTATGCTAATAACCCAAATCAGATGCGGATGGGGAAAGACTGCTACCCTTTACCTGCCTCATGAAAGTTTTAGAAAATTCGAGTTATCTTCCAAGACCGACTGTTTAGAGGCGGAGAAGAAATGCCTGCAAGAATCACTTCGTGCTGACATACTCACGCGGATCGACAAATTAAGCACAAGTTCCAGGAGTTTAATTTTTCCATCCTCTGCTCTTGCGCTTGGCACCGTCTTCAGCTTCTTCCCAATCCTGCACACACAAATTGCTAAGTATGCGAGAAATTTAAACGCAAGAGTGAGAGAACTGAATTCCTCCCCCGCTTAATACCCCCCGTGCTTTCTCTCACACACCGCGCGCTACAAGTCCCTGAAGCGTTTCGTTAATTTAAACGCAGTCACTGAGGTGAAAGCAAAGAGATGCGTAAAAAAAAGGGGAGACGGTAATGAGCCGTCTCCCCTCCCTCGGTTACCGATGATGGTCCAGGTGTGACCCCGCACCACCCCGTCTTCGTCTGTGGTTGACGATCTATCTTTATCTTAACAAAAAGGAATCACAAAACTCTCACGAAAGTGTAACTTAAAGTGCATACGTATCTCAGGACGAGATCCCCAGCTCCCTCTTCACCTCAATAAATTTCTCGATCGCAAACGCCAGATCGGCTTCACTATGCGCGGCCGAGATCTGCGTACGGATACGCGCCTTGCCCTGGGGCACGACGGGAAAGCTAAAACCGATCACATAGATTCCCTTGGCCAGCATGGCCTCGGCAAAACGCGCAGCGAGCGCGGCGTCGCCGAGCACGATCGGCACGATCGGATGCACGCCGGGTAAGATGGCAAAGCCGGCTTTGCTCATCCCTTGGCGAAAGAAGGCCGTGTTGCGTTCGAGGCGATCACGCAGCTCAGTCGATGTCGAGAGCAGCTCGAGCGCTTTGAGCGTTCCGGCCACGATGCTCGGGGCTAACGTGTTGGAGAATAGGTACGGGCGCGAGCGCTGACGGAGGTACTCGATGATCTCTTTTCGTCCACTGGTATATCCCCCACTCGCCCCGCCAAGGGCTTTGCCCATCGTACCTGTGATGATATCGATCTTTCCTACCACGGCGTGATACTCGGGGGTGCCGCGCCCGTGGGCTCCGATAAAACCAACAGCATGTGAGTCATCAACCATCGTTAGTGCCTGGTATTTATCGGCAAGGGCGCAGATCGCCGGCAGATTGGCGATGTACCCGTCCATGGAAAAGACACCGTCGGTCGCAATCAGACGCACGCGCGCAGCAGCGCTCTCCTTAAGCTTCTCCTCGAGGTCGGCCATGTCGTTGTTTTTGTAACGCACACAGCGCGCCTTACACAGCCGCGTTCCATCAATGATGCTGGCGTGATTAAGCTCATCCGAGAGGATTACATCCTCGGCCCCGAGCAAAGTTTCAAACAGGCCTCCGTTAGCGTCAAAGCACGACGAATAGAGGATCGTGTCTTCGGTGCCGAGAAACTGGCTTAACTTTTCTTCAAGCTGCTTATGCGGCGCCTGTGTGCCGCAGATAAAGCGTACGCTCGCCATACCGTAACCCCAAGCGTCGATTCCGGCCTTGGCCGCGGCGGCGATCGCCGGGTGCTGTGCTAGCCCGAGATAGTTGTTGGCGCACATATTGAGCACAGGCACGCCATCCTGAACGCGAATGCGCACATTCTGCGGCGTGGCGATGACCCGCTCGCGCTTATACAAACCTGCCGCGGCTATATCTTTAAGCTGACGCTCGAGCTGTTCTTTGATGGTGTACATAGTCGATCCCTACTCCCTCCACGTCAAAACTACCTTCCCGCACTGCCCCGTGCGCATTACCTGAAAGCCTTTTTCAAACTCCGTATAGTGGTAACGATGCGTAATCACCGGACTGATGTCGACACCGCACTGCAGAAGAACACTCATCTTGTACCAGGTCTCGTACATCTCCCGGCCGTAGATTCCCTTGATCGTCAACATATTAAAGATCAGCTTATTCCAGTCAATCGCCATCTCACCGGGCGGGATTCCAAGCATAGCGATCTTGCCCCCATGCCCCATGTTAGCGATTATGTCGCGCAGTGCCGCCGAATTCCCCGACATCTCCAGACCAACATCAAAGCCCTCAGTCATACCGAGACGCTGCTGCACCTCAGCTAATGTTCCCTCTTTAATGTTGAGCGCGACAGTGGCCCCCATCTTCTTGGCTAGTGCAAGGCGATACTCATTAGTGTCAGTTACCACAATAAAACGCGCGCCTGCCTGTTTAAGCACCGGGATCGTCATCAAACCGATAGGCCCAGCGCCAGTAACCAGTACGTCCTCACCCAGCGCGGGGAAGGTCAGCGCCGTATGTACGGCATTGCCGAAAGGATCGAAGATTGAGGCGAGGTCCAGGTCAATGCCGCTGCGATGCATCCACACGTTCGTTTGCGGAATAGCTACATATTCGGCGAACGCCCCCGGCCGGTTCACGCCCAGTCCCTTGGTCGCCACGCAGAGGTGCCGCCGCCCTGCCATACAGTTACGGCAGCGCCCGCAAATAATGTGCCCTTCGCCACTAACGATATCGCCAACTTTGAAACCGGAGACATTGGCACCGATCTCAGCGATCTCACCGACAAACTCGTGACCAACTGCCATCGGCACCGGAATGGTCTTCTGCGCCCAGGCGTCCCAATTGTATATATGCAGGTCCGTGCCACAGATCCCCGTGCGCAGCACTCGGATCAGAACGTCGTTGACGCCAATCTTCGGTTCGGGGATCTCCTCTAGCCAAAGCCCCTCTTGGGCCTTGCTCTTTACCAGCGCTTTCATAATCTACCTCTTTATGGGACAACAACGTAATGTTAGCGCCCCTTGACGGTGAGCACCGAGCATCAGGGGAGCATTAGCGAATACCTGGAGACTAGTCTATGATTGTAAAGTCTTCAATAAGTGCTAGCCAAACACATTTGAAATTTTGAGAATAACCAACAGCTTCCGATGAGATACGAGCCTTCAATACATTTTGGACAAACCTTCGGTTTGACTCTGTTTCTTTAAATGTGTTTGGCTATGTTCTCCCTCCGGGGGTAGAAACTTCTTGCCCGCCTATTTGTTCGACTGCTTTTGTGCAACAAACGGGCAAGAAGTTTCTAAATGGTTACCAGAGCTCTTCAATTTATGCCTAATGTACATCGATATCATCTTCATCGCTCGAAAAAGCAGAGACGGACGCTCGCATTTGCGGGGACGCTTTTGCTCTCATTCTCCTGGCTAATCTTGAGCGGCTGTTCCAGTACGCCCCCACCTGAGCCTGAGGCGAAAGAGCTCCCCTCCACGAAGGGAAGCTCACTGGTCGACTCATCCTCGGAGGAAGGACTGTTTAACAACGCAAAACGGCTTTACGTCTCAGGGCTGTACTCAGTCGCCAAAGACGCCTTCCAGTCGCTGGCCACAAACTATGCTCTTGGTCCTTATGGAGAATTTGCTGAGATAAAATCTGCTGACGCCGAATTCTTAGGCGGCGATATGTCGGCAGCGGCCACGGCGTACGAGGCCTTCGCCACGAACCGGCCCTCTTCAAGCAGCGTGCCCTACGCCCTTCTCCGAGGGGCGCAGTGTTACAAGCTTGCCTTCCAAGGAACGGGCCGCGATCCAGCCTCGCTCGAAAAGTCGCTCGCTCTCTGCGAAAAGCTGATCTCACGTTTCCCGTCTTCACCCTATAGCGGCGTCGCCCGACAGGTACGCTTGGAGGCCCTAAGAGAGATTGTCGAGCATGAAAGGCAGATAGCTCAGTTTTATGCGCGACAGGAAGACCAAAAAGCATACGCGGCCAGAGAGGCTGCGCTTGCCACAAAATGGGACCCTCTTGTCCGAGCCTCAGAAGACGCCGCCACGACGCCGGCACTCGTGCCCCAGCCATTACCATTAGCCGATGACCTCGCAAAAGTGGAGCCTGCAGCAGCACCCGTCGCTACGACAGAAGAGGCAGATACACTCATGGCAGGCGTACAGGTCGAGACTGCTCAAACAATGTTCGCCATTGAGCGCGCGACATGCTCAGGCAATATGATATTTCTCTACCTTAAGGCTCCGTTTAGCGATCTGGCCTTCCTCAAAGCCCACCATCAGCTTGATATCGCCGCCGGCACGCCCCTAACCATAGCTCTGCCAGATGCGGGATCTGAGGGAATTGAGCTTGATTGCTTTGGAAGTAAAGATCTCTCAATCTCACGTGATGGTGTCGTTACCCTACAGCCCCCCCCCGCCAGCACCGCAACGCTAATGGCGTTGGAGCAGCCGCCGCGCCTGGTCATTGTAATTGCTCAATAACCTCGGGCGAAAGAATCCGGCTTGAACTTGCACTTGAGCTGCTCCTGCGTAACTGCTCAATAACACCGGATAAAGAATATCGTGGTCGTGCCCCTGGCCTGTCGTGAACGTGGTCGATGTAACTAGCGAATCGACCGCGACCGTTCGACAAGCTCACGACAGGCCACGAGCACAACCACGCTCACGAATTATTAAGCCCCCCGGGGTTATTGAGCACTTACCCGTGAACGGTTACCCTAATACGTTTGACGTTTTCCCCAAGACATGAGACGTCAACACCAACTAGGCTAAGCCTCAGACGGACGAGTGTTTCTCCCGTGCACGTCAGGTGCACGGGAAACCCATATTTGACGAACAGTTATGAAAATGCAACTCATTTAGTACACGTTCCAAGATTCAAGGAATCTAGCGGAAACCTCACATCTATAACTCTGCCACGGAGCCTCAACGTATGCCTTACATCAACCGTAAAGATCGCCAGCAGTACCAGGATATCGTAAAAAGCATTGCTGAGCTTATTCCTCAGGATCGCAGCCTACGACCCGGGCACATGAATTATGTGATTAGCCTGCTTATCGAGAAGGTTTATGGCCGTGAGATGCGCTATGCCGATCACAACGAAGTCGTCGGTATGCTTACCTGCGCCGCACAGGAATTTTACCGCAGAAAAACCGCTCCCTACGAAGATAAGAAGATCAAGGACGAGGGCGATCTGCACGAACTCTAAAGGTAATTGCTCAATAACCCCAGTAAGCCCGTGCACCTGCAGGTGCACGCTAACATTCCCCTAGCCAAAGATATTAGGGCACGGGAACGTTTGCGCGCACGTACAGGTGCACTGGAAAAATATTTCCCTCACTTAATCAGCATTCACTGCCTACCTTGTTAAACTTATGATTCTACTCTATCTTTTAGCCTGGATATTTTATGTATTGATGGCAGATGGCACGCCTTCCGATAAAAAAATTTGAACTCCCAAGCTTGAATCGACTTCTCAGCAAGGTGGTAGTCGATCGCTTCGTGCTGGTACTAAAGTTTGTGTGCGGAATCCTGTGCGTCCTCATGCTCGTGGTAATCGTGAAGGAGGTTTCAGCCACGAAGACCCGCTTGCAAACAGCCGTGCTTGAACTTGAAAATGCAGGTAAGTTGGATGGCACCGCGGCTCGCTCCAGCACAAAGGGAGCCACGCAGGATTACACAGCTCTTATCAGTAAGTCACTGCTTGGCGCTGTCGACAATGGGGCCCCAAAGGCAACCCCCACGCCAGCTGTCAAACCGGCCAGCAATATCGCCCTCACCCTGATTGGCACCTTCGTCGAAGCCAAGCACGAACCGTATGCGATCATAGAGGATAAAAAGAAGAGCATCCAAGAGGTATTCAATATCGGCGAGTTAATCTTTAACGAAGCTAAGCTCATGAAGATCGACATTGACCGTGTTGAGATTGAGCGTAACGGTCAGCGCGAAGTGCTCGTTATTGATGAGTTAACTGACTCTAAACCTGAGATGAAAGGCGGTGTTGCGACATTAGACAACAACCAGTACGTTGTAGATAGAGGCGAGCTGGATAAGGCCCTAGAGAATCTGCCCTTACTCCTCACACAAGCGCGGGCTGTCCCCTATTTCAAGGACGGAGTGGCGGTGGGCCTGCGTCTGTTCGCCATTAAGGGTGATAGCATGTTTGAAAAGCTGGGGATGCGAAACGGAGATATCCTCAAGTCGGTCAACGGCAGTAATCTCGGCGATGTTACTCAAGCGGTGAAGCTGTTCGAAACCCTCAAAGCCGATGGAAGCCTGGCATTGAAGCTCGAGCGTAATATGGAAGAAAAAGAATTTAAATACGAGATTCGTTAAATGAAAGGGTTGCTCGTTTCTCTTAGCCTCGCTTCGTCGATATGGTTTTCGGTAAGCCCTACGGCGCTTGCCCAATCCGCTGCGCCATCATTCGGCAAACGCCAGCGCCCCCCGCCAACCGCGGTCGGAGCGATAACGGACGGGGCCACTACGGCCTCCGATGATCACAAGGCTGAGACTGAGAATATCGCCAAAGACGCCTCTACCGAGATCAACGTTAAAAACGCCGATATCGCTGCGGTAGTGAAGATTTTTAGCAAGAAAACACGGCGCAACTATATCCTCGACGATCGTGTTAAGGGCAAGGTATCGATCTATCTTCCCGGCAAGGTGTCAACCGACGAATCACTACGAATCCTTGAATCGGTGCTTTCGTTCAAAGGATTCACCTCAGTGCCGATCGGGGAGAACCTTTGGAAGATCGTCCCTTCACGCGAAGCTCGCCAGACCACCATCCCCACCGTCGTTGACAAGACGTCGAGCAACCCTTCTGCGGCTGTCGTGACTCGTCTACTGCACCTTAAGTATGTCAGCGCCGATGAGATGAAGCAGCTACTTAACCCGCTCATATCAACCGACGGCTTGCTTAATGCCTACACCGGAACCAATGCCCTGATCGTGATTGATTCCGAGGATAACATCGCGCGCATTGCTAAACTCGTCGACGAGATCGACGTCCCCTACTCTAACCGCGACATGACCATTATTCCGGTGACCTATGCCGATGCGGTCGACTTGGCGCAGAAGCTCAATGATATTCTCGGCGAGGGCAAAGGAAGCGACGCCAAGGGCAGCATGGGTGATCCTTTATTACAAAACGCTCGCATGAACCTTCCGCCGATTCCCGGGGCGCCGCCACAGGGCTCGGGGACTGCAGGAGGATCGACAGTCGGCGGACGCGCCAAAGAGCCAAAGATTATCCCTGACGAGCGTACCAACTCAATCATCGTTGTTGCCGACGAAGACACCACTCTGCGCATTCGAGCTTTAATCTCGCAGCTCGACAGCAAACTCGACCTGTCGGGTGGAAAATTCTACGTCTATCGCTGTCAGCACGCCAAGGCTCAAGAGCTAGCTGAGGTGCTTTCTGGCCTGATGGGTGGTGGCGGCGGCAGCTCCTCGGGCGGCTCCAACAGAGCTGCAAGCTTAACCGGTGCCTTCAATAGCGACTCAGGCAGCGGCATGGGAGGCTCAAGCAACTCTAAGGGTTCACGCTCTCAGAACCGCACGAGCGGCCAGAAAAGAACCCCAGGTCAGTCACGTAATGAGGGCAAAAGCCAGGGTGGCGCCGGCACCGTTAGCTTAGGTGAGGACATGTCCATCACCGCAGACCCGGCCACCAACTCACTGATCATCAGCGCGAGTAAGGCAGATTATCAAAAAATCAAGACGCTGATTGAAAAACTCGACATTAAACGCCGCCAAGTTTTAGTTGAAGCGATGATCCTCGAAGTTAACATTGAGGACAACCAGACACTCGGCACGAGCTGGCTGGTTAGCACGGGCGGCAAAGACGGCGGCCTCATGGCCAAAGGAGATTTCAACGGCGACCTGGGCCAGATGCTCAAAGATCCGTCGAAGCTTTCAGGGTTCTCTATGGCGGCGGCAAGCTCAGGCACACTAACCCTCCCCGGCGGTATAACCGTCCCAACCCAGGCAGTGCTGCTCTCAGCGATTAAGAGCAACACCAATGTCAATGTGCTTAGTTCACCCAACATCCTCACCACCGACAACGAGCAGGCTGAGATCGTCGTTGGTCAAAATGTCCCCTTCCTAGCCAGTAAATCAACCAGTGGTGACAACCTTAACAACACATTCAACCAGATCGATCGCCAAGATGTCGGTATTACGCTTCGCATAACCCCACAGATTAGCAGCGGAGATTTCGTCACCCTCAAGGTTTTCACCGAGGTTTCACGCATAATTCCATCAACACAGGCTTCAGATCTTGGGCCCTCGACCACTATGCGTACGAGTGAAACAACCATCATCACAAAAGACTCCCAGATGATCGTCATCGGTGGGATGATCGCCGATGATATGACCGAGGCAGAGTCCGGCATCCCCTTCCTCAAAGATGTGCCCATCCTTGGACACCTCTTTCGCTATAACAGTCAGCAAAAGATCAAGCAAAACTTGCTGATCTTCATCACCCCACACGTTGTCCGCGATCAATTTGATGCGCGCCAAAGCACCCTCGATCATCGAGACACGCTGGAACAGATTATAGGCCAGAATGACGTCTACCCAGATCGTAGCGAAGTGCTCCACGACTTCAACATCAACCGTGTAACCGAGGGCTCACTGTACGATGGACAAAAGCCGACCACCATCCGCCCCTCGCCAAAACTGCCACAACCAAAGGTAGACCAAGAAGCGACAGTACAGCCATCGGCAGATCAGCCAGATGCGCCCGCTCCTGCTTCCCCTGAAGCAATTGAGCTGCACGTCTCTGCCCCCGAGCCTCAGTTTATTCCTCAACAATCGGCCCATACCAGAGCAACACGTCAGGCGGCGTCTGTTGGTCCGCGCTACGTAGTATTTCGAGTAGCAGGCGACGAGATTGACTCCGCCAGCCTCCCCTTCGCGGTAAAGTCAGGCGACTCCAATGATGCCGGACAAACAGTGGGTATTATCGTTCCGCCGGAAGCTGATAGTTCAGCCCATGACTTCTTCCGCGCCGGTACATCGTATTCCTACACCCGCGAGGGCAAGAACATCACCCTCATACCACAGGGGATCTTTACTTCAGCCACTGAGGCTGCAGCCTTTCAGCCACAAATTGAAGATGCCTGGTATACTCTTTCCCCCTATGAATTGCTCAACCTTGGGCGCGGACCATGGAGTGAAGCGAAGTAGCGGTTTTGAAAGAGGTGGTCTAGGATCGAACGTGTAAATTGGTACAGTAATCAGCCAAAGTTATCGAGCAGGATTGAACACAAAACGTGAGTAGCACCCCACCCACCAACGACAACTTGCCGACCGACCCGCAGAAGAGTTTCTCTGGCAGACTTCTGGCGCAATTTTTGGGCCTGCCGTTTATCGAGCGCCTCCCCGAACCACATCCACCACGCGATCTGCACCGCGGCGACTTTGATCGCATCGCCGGCTCATGGGGGAAACAGTACCTCACCGTCCCCATAGACGGCGACGAACTCGGCGTCGTCGTCGCCACCTCCGAACCTTTCAATGTCCAAGCGATTGACGAGCTGCGTCTATGCTACAATCGCCCCGTACGTGTCGTGATGACCTCGCCCGAAGAGATCACCAAGGCGATTAATGCCATTCGCACCAGCCTAATGAGCGACCGTTCGTCAGCCCTCTCTGAGGACGGTGCCAAAGACGAAGGGGACTTCGACGCGCAGCTTAAGATAGATGTTACCGACGCCCAGGACGACGACGCTCCGATTATCCGTTATGTCAACGCCATTATCTTCAAGGCCAGCTCCGAGCGCGCCTCCGACGTCCATATCGAGTCATTCGAGGATTCCCTCAAAGTACGCTTCCGTGTCGACGGCATCCTCCACGACGTGGCTTCAGAAGACAAAGCTTTCCAAGCGGCGATCATCTCGCGCATCAAGATCATGGGCGGCCTCAACATCGCCGAGAAGCGCTTGCCGCAGGATGGGCGCATCGGCCTGAAGATCGCCGGTAAGGACGTCGATATCCGCGTCTCCACCATCCCCACGCAGTTTGGCGAACGCGTCGTCATGCGTCTCCTCGATAAAACAGCCACGGTTCTAGAGTTTGAGCAGCTGGGGATTACCGGGCGTACCCGCGAGCTAGTGGAGAAGTTGATCCAGAAGCCAAACGGCATCATGCTCGTCACCGGCCCCACCGGATCTGGTAAAACAACGACGCTCTATTCCTGTCTTTCGAAGATTAACACCCCCGATCTCAATATTCTCACGGTTGAGGATCCGATTGAATACCAGCTCGCCGGCATCGGCCAGATGCAGGTCGCGCCGAAGATCAACTTCACCTTCGCCTCGGGGCTACGCGCTATTTTGCGCCAAGACCCTGACGTGGTGATGATCGGAGAAATTCGCGACACGGAGACCGCCGAGATCGCCATTCAGGCTTCGCTTACGGGCCACCTCGTGCTCTCGACCCTGCACACCAACGATTCCGCCGGAGCCATTACACGCCTGCTTGACATGAACATCGAGCCGTTCTTAGTTGCCTCAAGCTTACTCGCCGTTATGGCCCAGCGCCTCGTCCGTCGGCTATGCAGCCACTGCAAGGAACCATACGAACTAAGCGATGTTGAGCTTGGCGAACTTGGGGTAAAGCCCGCCGACGTCGTATCCCGCCGTGCCTTTAGACCAGGAAGCGCCAACTGCCCACACTGTCAAAACACCCGCTATCAGGGACGAACCGGCATTCACGAACTCTTGCTGATCGATGATGATGTGCGCAATACGATCCTACAGCGCATGGACTCAAGCTCAGTCAAGGCAGCCGCAACCAAGCAGGGCTTCGAGACCCTGCGTGTTGACGGAGCGCGCAAGGTGCTCGAAGGTCACACCTCGGTCGAAGAGGTCCTTCTGGCCACACACGAGGATGCTTAACGAGACAACGCTTCTATGCCGATATTTGAATATAGCGCCATTAACCCATCCGGAAAAAACATTAAGGGCGTGATCGACGCTGAGAACGTTCGTGTTGCCCGGCAAAAACTACGCGCCCAGGGGATCTTTGCCACCGAAATCGCCGAGAGCAATGAAGCTGCCAAGGCCCCCATCCGCGACGTCAAACGCCTCTTTCAATCCAACCGGGTTTCGACCAAAGATCTCTCGGTTGCCACACGCCAGCTGGCAACCTTGGTTGGAGCGGGCCTGCCGCTGGTCAATGCCCTGACCGCTCTCGGCGAGCAAACCGATACCCCCACCCTTAAGCGGATCATCACCGACGTGCGTGAGCGCGTCGAACAGGGGGAATCACTCGCCAAATCACTGGGGAACTTCCCCAAAGCATTCCCTACCCTCTACGTTAACATGGTAGCCTCGGGCGAAGCCTCCGGGTCGCTGGATACGGTGCTGCAAAACCTAGCCGACTACCTCGAAGCGCAGCTAGCCCTGATGCGCAAGATCACCTCATCCCTGATGTACCCGGCGGTAATGATGGTGGTTTGCTCTTTAGTCATCGTTGGCCTGCTCGTGTTCCTTGTCCCACGCATCGTCGAGATGTTCCAAAAACAGAACGCAACACTGCCGCTCTTAACCCAAATCACCGTCCATATCTCGGAATTTCTGACGCACTACTGGTGGTTTATTATCCTCCTCGGCATCGGCGCGGCTTTTCTCGTACGCTGGTATTATCAGCAGCCACAGGGAAGGCGACGTATGGACATGTGGATGATTAAGCTCCCTATCTTCGGAGCGATCTACACCAAGGTTAGCGCTGGACGCATCACGCGCACGCTGGGAGCACTACTCTCGGGAGGCGTTGGACTGCTCTCGGCGCTTGAGATTACCAGAAATGTGATCCAGAACGTGCACTTTGCCGATGCTCTTGATTCAGCCAAAAATGGCGTGCGTGAGGGCAAAAGCTTGGCCAAAGAGCTTAAAGACAGCGGCCTTTTCCCACCCATGGTAACACAGATGATCGCCATCGGCGAAAAGAGCGGTGCCCTCGAGGCCATGCTCGATAAGACCGGGCGTGCCTATGAATCCGAGGTCAACAGCACCCTTTCCGGACTAACCTCGCTGATTGAACCACTCATGTTAATTGTGGTCGGTAGCATTGTCTTTTTGATCGTCATCTCCGTGCTCCTGCCGATGCCGGCGCTGATGAATTCGCTGCAGAAATAAGGTCCCGTCTTGACTCCTTCTTGCTATCTGCTTTCTGTAATCAGCTTTCAGAGGTCTGCTGTCAGCTTTCTGCTATCAGATTTCAGATTTCTGCTGACTGCATCAGCAGGCAGCTACGGTCGAAGCCCACGGCCTTAGCCGTAACTCCTGATAAGGCAATAGACGTTAGCGGCCACTACGTCAGCTAACTTTACGGCATCAGCACTCGGCTCAGGGCTAATGTCCAGAATAGCCTGACACTCTCTGACCGACCCAAAGGCCATATGGAAGAATCTTTTCTGGTCAGCTTTCGTC
>CAIXSY010000011.1 GCA_903922175.1 uncultured delta proteobacterium
GCCCCCCCTGTGATAAAAAGTGGGCGACGACGTTGACGTCTAAGGTCAAACGCCGGACGTTCAACGTCGGCGCCTGACGTCCGGCGTTTGACCTTAGACGTCAACGTCATCGGTTCTCAGAAGGGTCTTTTTGCTGGGGTTATTTGCGTACCTTGCGAAGGGAGCGAGTAGTTACCTTTTAGGATGGAACGAACGTGGGCAATCGTGGCGGTAAAACTGTATTTATCGAGCTCATGGGGGAAATGAGGCCAGGCTATCTTCCTTACCGAATGCCCCAATCCGATAAGCGTTTCCCCTAGCTCTTGAAAAACTAATTCTTTTGGGTGCCCTGTAAAGCCCGGAATGATTACAATTTCCATGGATCCCCTATAGATTTCCTGGATCTGGAGCCCCCTCGGTCGGCACGCTCATCTCAGACTCTAACAGAGCCGTCAGTTTACTAAAGTCTTCGCGGCGGCCCCAGATAGAATCACACTCGCTATCCCAATACTGCTTGGCGCGGGGTAAGAACTCCGTGGCTGCTTGATCTTCACCCATCTCATGCAACACAAATAGAGCGCGGTGCGAGAATACTGGGTACTGCGAATACTGCTTTTGTAACTGCGCAAAACCCTTTGCTACCCTTAGCGGATTAAACCTCAGTTGGTTTTTGAAGCGATTGCCCATGTGCTGTCTTATTAGAAAAACGGTGCGGGCATAACAGATATCACCCTGCGCACCAAGCCTGAAGGCACTCTTGCTGACAAACTCCTCGAGCTCCCCCGCAACGCCATACCAGGAGGGAGAAAGATAGTATGCCGCTCGTTGATAAATCGGAGCGTAGGTAGAAGCCTGAGTAACGCAAGTCTCGAGTATCGGATTTACTCGCGTTCTCGAAGCTTGATGATCCGCAACAAGGCCGGGGGCGTTATGAATAAGAACAGCGCATATTTCGCCATCCTCAGCCGCCCGTGGTAGCAGCGGTAACAGTAAATCCCATACCTGAGCCGATCTTGCTGCCCAAATCTTCCTTGCCTCTGGTTGGTCCTTATCCATGGCCTCGTCATGCACGGTCCATCCCTGCTTGGATAGGTAACGCGCCCTAACTACTTTCTCCGTGAGAGAATCCGGAAACTCCTTGCGCCACCCCGCCAAAAAATCCTCCATAACCAAAACCGACTCACTGGCGGGTAAAGTCAATTGGTCAAAAGACTGGTAGAAGCTGTTCAGCGCCGGCCATCCCCAGGTGGTATCCTTCTCTGTCGTTCTGTACCTATGGGCTAAGTCTTCAAGCCGCGCATAATCCCTTTTTACGGCGACCTGCTTGATCTTCTCGCTAAAAACCTTCGTGTCATCAGCAATACTGCGAACCTGGCAGGCAGCACCCGAAATGAAGCCCCCCAAGGAAGTCAGGAGAAAGACAATTGATAAACTGAAACCTGTTTTCATATAAGTCCCCTTACTCACCCCACATACGTGACTCAATGATTAGCTCACGACAGCATCAGTCCACTATGCTACCATACAGAAACCGCCGTATAAATGATGCTTTTTTATTGTGATTGCCATGATCAAACTAGCCTACTCGATCTTTCTATGCTGGGGCCTTTTTTTTGTCGGCACGACAGAGGCGTTGGAGCCTCAATTGCACGTCGGCTATTGGACGGCTGAGCGCAGCGCAGAGACGGTGCTTGAGTGCGCGAACGCCTCGGCGGATACTCTTGGCGCCACCCTTAGGATCAACGACCCCGTTGGTAAAACACTCGCTTCGAAAAAAATGAGTCTTAAGCCTTTCGGTGCGGTGGCACTCTCCCTTAAAGACCTCGTCGCCCGTGGAAAATTCGGCAGCTACGCCATCTCCGTCGACAACCCGAGGATGAATCAATCCCTGTCCTGTCACTCGGTAATTCTTGAACGTAACGTTAGCGGTGAAGACCTGCGATTTGCTTGGTCGGCGCCGATCCTTACGCCCACGGTCGACCCCGTGCTGTTCCCGATCCTGCCACAAGCTGGTGGGGCAAGATACAACCACTCCCTGCTCCTCTTTAATCCGAGTGACACGAGCGATCTAAAACTTGAGATCGAACTGCGAGGCGAGAGCGCGGTGAGTTCATCGCTCCTCACCACCCAGGTTAAACAAGGCACGCTGCAGATCTTCAAACTTTCCGCTGCTATGTCCGAAAAATCAACCTCGGTGGTGATCCGAGCGCAAAATCCAAAATTTCCCGTCGCCGCGCTGTTGCTGCGAACGCTGGAGGACGATCATGATGATTCGGCCTATTATGCCAACGTTCTCGACACAACCCCGCCGACATGCGATTCGGGCCCATTGCCTCTTTCAACGCTTGCCATCACCAGCAACGCCTTACAAGTGCTCAATATTTCAGACCAGCAGCAGGGTGCAGCCCTTGAACTGCGCGCAGCAGGCGGCGAGCTTCTGCTGGAAAAGGACATTGATATCCCCGCCCATGGCTCGTCGCTGACGCTGCTCAATGGCATGTTGACCAATGGGCGTCGTCCAGCCTCGGTGAGACTCTTATGCCGTGAGGGCGACGCGCCAACACTGCTTCCCTCGATTCAGATCTTTGCAAACGAGGGGCACAGCTCGGCTGCACACTTTGTAATCCAACCGGGCATTCAAATAACGCCTACCTCCGTGGGATTATTATTCCTCAGCTCCCAACAAGGCGCCGTAACGATAAACCAGTTCCTTGAACGCTCTGCCGTCAGAACTGATTGCAGTATCGATACCTATAACAAGCAGGGCGAGATTGTCGCCCAAAACCAGCTATCACTCCCCCCGCTTTGCAATAAGGAGCTGCAGCTCGGTGCACAGATCGGCCCCGATTCTATAGGCATTGCCTTGGCCCGAGTGCCGAGCGCCTACTCCTCATTTTCAGCGAGTTCTCTACGCTACTACTTTAACTCCAGTGGGCAGTACATCGCCACCGTTTTCCTCCCAGCCTCGCGTCACCCTAATGAACAAAGCTCCAACGTCCTCGCCAAAGATCCGGAGCTGTTAAATTGCCCAAATCCAAACCAAGAGCAGCCGGGCCAATCTTCTTCGCGGCACTCTCAATTCCTGTCGGATGAAGAGTTAAGAATTCGCGAAAATAAGGCATACGACCTTGCGCGCCTCGCCCGAGCGGCTGAACTGCGAGCACAATATGCCGAGGCGATGGCCTATTATCGGCAAGCGATTGAGGCCTACCCCAAATTTATCTGTGCTCGACAGCATATTTTAGGTTGGGCACTCGAGCAAAAGAACGAAGAACTTATCCAAGAGATGTCCGAGGAGATATTCGCCATCGATCCAGGGAACGCACTCGCCACAAAAATGCTCGCTCAGAGGGAGATGTATAGAAGGGATCAACGCGCTGCTCGCAATCTGATAGAGAGCGCACGCAAAGTAGATCCCACCTCTTCTTTTTTCCAAGCGCTTCTCGGAAATACCTACGAAATGGAGGGTCGCTTCGACCTGGCTGAGCCCTACTATCAAAAGGGTGTCGACTCGCTCGTCCCGGCTATTCTCGCCCTGCGCGGCTTGGGATATGCACTCAAAGCGCGAGGAGCATTGCCTCAATCTCAGGAGGTATTCAGCAGAGGAGTAAAACTTGCTGCCGAGAGGCTACGCTCCGGACTGGACACAGAGGAGGATCGCCTCGACCTCTATGAGCATCTCGGATTTATGTCTGAGGAGTTAGGCGACCTGATCAACGCAGAGGAGTCTTTCAACGTTCTTTCCGATAGACTCTTTGGTAGTAACAGCCGTGGAGCCACCTTGTTATCCAGCTTTCTTTCAAAGCACGGGCGCAACAGCGAGGCCATAGCGATTGCCGAAGCAAATCTGCAGAAGCTTCCGCAGGATCCGGCTTTAAAAAGTAGCTTAGGATGGTATCTCGCTGTTGAGGGGCAATTGCCACGCGCCAGAGTCCTCCTTCAAGAAGCACTGCAGCTCGATCCGTTGAACCTGCAGATCTACATCAATTTGGGGATCGTACAGCAACGTCAGAACGATCCCTCCGCCGCCCAAGAAACCTACAAGCGCTGCCTCGATGTCTCCGCCACGAGTATCTGGTGCCTGCATAATCTGGCCACAGTCCTGGAGTCGCTGGGCCAGCCTGGAGTGGCTTTGCCTCTTATCGAAAAGGCTGCGCGGCTAGCACCGAGCGAAGCCATGATACAGGCCAGCCTCGTTCGAATTAGACAGGCTGTGGCTCTCTGCAGCACGCAAAGTCCTTGAATTTCTCTGGGTTAGGCCCTTAACTAGAGACTTCTCTTGTCCCTTAAACATATAGCGAAGAAAGGCCGATAGCATCCCTATGCAATGTCTCACCTGTGGTAAGGAGATTGGTAATGAGCTCGGAACCTGCCAAGAGTGCCGAGCCATGCGCACGGCCAGTACCGTACAATCATCCCAGGAACAGGATGGGCCCCCAAACCTCGTTACCCGAATATTTGGAGATAACCTCAGAACAATAAGCATCACCGTCGGGCTTTTGTTGACCGCGGTTTTTACCTGCGTCTTCGCTTGGACCGCGATGCGTCCACCAGTCCTCGTCGTACAACAAACCTCTGACGGAGTTACCGTAGAAACCAAGGGAAGCGGTATTCAAATTCACTATACGAAAGGGCGCGCGGTGCACGGGACCCTGCGCGTGATTGGGAACCCCACCATCGACAAGAGCCTCACCAAGCTCACCGGAATTTCGGCGATGGTAGCCCTCATTAGTGAAGACGAATATCAAACGATGCTAAAGAAATACAGGAACGTTGGTGCCTGTCCAGCTTCTTTTCTAAATTCGCACATGCGCCAATATTTTCTGATTGGCAACTCGACCCAGTCGGCGGGATCACTACGTAGCCTTAGTCTCAAGGAAGGCGCATTGCTGACGCTACAGGGAGAGATAGTAAACTACGTAAGTCTCACCGAGGATGGAAAACTTAATCCGTACATGACCGCCCCTCGCCTTTCCGGGGAGATACTTTTTGTTGAGAGCTACTCAGTAGCGAATCGATAGTCGCGATCGCTTGCGATTCTAACAGCTTTCGCGCGCCTCCACTGCGGCGGCGCGTCCAAAATGTGCTAAATAGTTACAATGAAAGGGTAAGTAGCCGGGAGGTCTCGCGACCCCCAGGCCCTCGCAGAACCGGACTAGGAGAGTTACACCATCCGGCTCCCAGTTAGAGTCTTTTACGTTGGTACAGCATAGAACGAATGTACGATGTGCGGACGTGGCAA
>CAIXSY010000012.1 GCA_903922175.1 uncultured delta proteobacterium
AGAATTGCCTGACACTCTCTGACCGACCCAAGGGCCATGTGGAAGAATCTTTTCTGGTCGGCCTTCGTCCCACGACCCCGCCCTTCCGCCAGATTCAAAACAATGCTCGATGCCGCTTTGTCTACGTAGAGCCTGTCCGGAAAGACCCTGTTTTCGAAAAGCTACTTTTCTTGAGGTGAAAATAGGCAAGAAATTAATAAAATCACCCGCGACGGGACGAAACAGACGGCAGCGGAAGCCATCGCGGTTAGTTTTTCAAGTGAATTGATACACGACCGCCGTGAGTCAGCGAGTTAGTTAAATATTTGCCTTAAGCTGCGAGAGCCTGAGGCAGCTGCCGCGCTAGTGCTATAATAATCTCAGTGTGCTAAGAAAAGAGACATGCCTATAACAATCCGCAAACTTACCCTCGACCAAGCCGAGCAGGCCCACGACACAGCCGTCGTTATTGATGTACTACGAGCTTTCACTACTGACGCATTTGCACTCAACCAGGGGGCTAGCGATGTGTTGCTTGTATCCACCGTCGAAGAGGCCCTCGCCTTGCAGAAGCAGTTTCCGGGCTCACTCACCCTTGGTGAAGTCGAGGGCAAGCCGCTTCCTGAATTTAACTTTAGCAACTCGCCCGCTGAACTTAATGCCGCCGATCTACAGGGCAAGCGCCTCATTCACCGCAGCTCTGCCGGCACACAAGGGGTCGTGCGGGCGAAGAATGCACAGAATCTTTTTGCAGGCTCCTTCCCCTGCGCAGCGGCAACAGCACGTCACATCCTCGCCCTAAAACCGATAGCGGTAGATTTTATCGTTACCGGAACCTATGGCACAACCGATGGCGACGAAGATATAGCTTTTGCCGACTACGTCACCGAGCTCATAATGGGAAGGACCCCCGACCCTGCTCCGTACCTCGAACGCATACACACATCGAGCCACGGGCGCCGCTTTCTGAGCGGAGCATCACCACACCTTCCGCTGCACGATCTCGAATTCGCTGTCGCGCTCGACCGCTTCGACTTCGCCATGCCGATCGCTAGGCGCAATGGCCTATTGGTTATGGAGAGGAGCGGAAATCAATAATCTCCGCATTAGCAATCTCAAATTGCCCAGTGAGAGCATACATCAGCACTCTATGGGCAGTTACCAATACACGCTGCCCATCTCCACATTTATCGAGCACGGACAGCGCCCGAGACCTGACCCGAGAAAGCGGCTCCCAATCTCGCGACTGCCCAGCCGGCCATTCGCCGCCACACGCCATAAGATCGTTCTGAAGGCTCGTGACCTCATCGAGGCTTCGCCAATCCATGGAAAGTTTTGGGATCCACTCGTGGAGTTCAAAACGCACCTCTATAGGAATAAAAAGAGCCTGGGAGACGATCGTCGCAGTCTCCAGAGATCTGGTCATCGGTGAGGACAGGATTATAGTGGGTTGCCAAGCTTTGATATCGGCAATCCGATCACGAACCTGCTGCCGACCCAGGTCACTCAAGGGCACGACATCGGCTCCCCAGCCGATGCAATGCCGAACCCGAGCCCAATCAGCATGGCCGTGACGCATCAGTAAGAAAGAGGTACTCATTTTTTTGTCCTTCTGGGCACGTTTCCCCTCCTATCGCGAGCGAATGCGTTTAGGGCTGTGCTCAGTTTTACAGCCAACTACCACTTCTTCCTTCAAGCGATCGGCCAGAAAAACCTTCATCAACGACTGATATGGCACGTCTCGCTTATTGGCCAAAACCTTAATCGCTGATAGTAAAGATTCCGGTAGTCTAAGAGAGATCGTCTTAGTTGACGGTTTGAGTTTAGGGAAAATTCCAACCCTACCTTGAGCCCAGTCGAGGTACTCAGTAGAGTCATGGCTAGCCCAAAAGGCCTGCTCCGCTGCCTCTGAATTAAATTTTGGAATTGTTTTACGAGCCATAGACTCTTCGCTCCTTTCGATTCATATCACGCGCTGAAATTACTCGAATCTTGTTATTCCTTATAGTAAATGCCACAAAAAGGTACCGGTCACTGTCGGTTCGCCCAAGTACATAATATCGCTCCTCATCTGAAGAATGCTTTGTATCTCGCTGCATTACTAACGGCTGGTTAAAAAAGATCTCCTCGCATTCCAGCGGAGATACTCCATGTTGGAACCAATTCTTCTCGAGGTTTCCTGCATCCCACTGAAAACCATCGACATTCAAAAGTTTCTTAGGAAACATATAGTGCTAGTATATTATAGCCATATACAAAAGAAAAGGAGGAAGATGTGTGGATCTTCACCAGAATTAATGGGGGTTTTTGTGCTTCAGACTTTGGCGTGACCTGATAGCGCGGACCTCGCCGAAGCTTTAGCGAAGGCGGGGAAACTTTACGCACGAGGAGAACTTCCGGTTGGGGTAAAAGGCGGGATCCTACCAGTGGTGGAACAGTGCAGACCCATGTAGTAGGCCCAGCAAGCTCACGCGAGAACCGCACGAGATTACGATCTTGCGCCACCTTTTTTCTTGTAGCTCTTCTTGCCGCAGCCATCCGTGCAAGAATTTCACTTTAACTTTACCTTAACTTTACCTCAGTGACAGCGCGCAAATTAATGAAGAATTCTGGCGAGTTGCCGCGCGCGGTGTGTGAGGGAAAGTACTACGAGCAATTCAAAATACCCGAACGTGAGAAGCAACGAGCACACGGGCGACGCCAATACAAGCAGCCATGATCGTAGTGCATTACTTTGTCGAAACACAAAATACGGGACGATAGAGATCGCAAGCAGCATTATTGGAATTTCAGCAATTAAGCTACTTAGGCCACAACCGTGCCCTATGTTAAGTGGCGAGAGTGCGAACCCTAGTAATGTCGCCAAAATTAAACGAACAATTCGCATAATACTTCAAGCCTAATCGACCTCTATGAGTAGGTGGAGTAATAAAGCTTATACTAACCCCAGACACTTCCCAGACACCAGACACTCATAGACCGCGCACAGGACAAATCAGCAGATTGAACCCTAATTGTTTGAATTTATATGAGGATTCGCACGCGGAGTGCGAGAGAAAGTGGAGGTCGGGATTCAGGAAACCAGCGGCGCGCGAAGCGCACCGCTAAACTTGCTTCAGCGTATCCGTCTTCAAACTCTGATACGACTCCTTGATCACGCCTTTGCGGCTATAGGAGCGTGTTACATTTTGAGTGGCAGACCATAGGATGGAAAGCGTGCCATCAACTAACGAGAGTGAAAAATTGGCCACCTGCCCAAGCGCCGTTCCGAGCGCGCGCGATCGAGTAATCAGCTTCTTTAAGCGCCCCACAAGCGGTGTTAAGCGCCGCGCATCCTCGGGGTGACAATGCTTAATGATCAGCTCACTTAATTTCTTATGCTCAGCATCGGGGAAATGCTGCATGAACTCTTGGCGTTTCTCTTGAATCTGCGCCATCTGACCGGCAAGCATCTCGCGTTGCCCAGCAAGAGCGGTTACTTCTTCGGCTTTGAATTTGGTGAGCGCGATCTCCTCTTTCTCCATCAGCGCAATATACTCGCCGTGAACAGCACACTCCTGCTCAAGCAACCGTTGAAGCGAGCTCAAAAATTGAGGGTCACGCTGCATGCATCTCCTTAGGCTGATTTATCCGTGGTGCCGTCTTTGGCGCTGGTCATGATCTCGAAGTCTAGCTCTTCAGCCAGCTTGGCGGCGATATCCTCACTCGGGGGAAGAACATAGGTGCCATTCTGAACACGCTTTTTTATGTCGTCAACCTTGGCCCGCCTTTCAGCTGCCATTACGCCCGGATCGAGCGATGAACCAAGGGCAGTACCAAATTGCGCATCGATACTAACACTATCGGTACCAGCAATCTGACCGAGGACCGTGCCCTGAGTTTCTTTTGAAGCCAGCCCCGGCGATGAACTCTTGAGACGTGGATCGAGAAGCTTAAGTGCACCGCCCTGAATATCTTCTTTTCCGCCTGGTATCTTCATAACAATCCTTTGTTCTATCTCTTAACCCATTCCGTAGGTAACAGCTACAAAAGCCGCTACCTAGTTAGATGCATGTAGGCTCAATATGGACTCAAGCTTAACATGGATTCAGCTCTGCTTCTTCGAAATCTCCTTGGCAATAACATCTTTAATTCCAATACCTTGCCCCTGGGCGATGCTATCTGCCAGGGCTTGATTGAACATATCCCTGTAGGTCTCCTCGTCTTTGCTACCAAGCAGCGCATCCTTTGTATGCACCGTACTCCACATCGAACTAAACATCTGCTGTAACAACAGCCCTTCGAACTGCGTGGCCGCCTTCTTAACCTGCTCAGGATTCTGGTCTGCCGATGTTTTGTGCATCGAGATCCCATCGTCGCTCGAAAGCTCTTTGAGCGACTGCAGCATGGCCTCGCTGCGCCCCTTCGGCATTAGTCCACTGAGAACAGAGCTGGTGAGTCCAGGCACCGCACCGATAACTTTACTATCTCCTGCCATAATACCTCCCCTTACATTACCACCAGATCGGCCTGTAACGCGCCCGCACGTTTAAGCGCCGCAAAAACAGAGATCAGATCTCGCGGCGATGCACCGAGGGCATTAAGCGCCTTTACCAACTCTCCGAGCGTCACCTGACCACCGACAATACTGAGACTGCGCTTGTCCTCACCCACCGTAACGTCCGCGTTCTGCACGGTCTTTGTCTGCCCAGTCTGTGAAAATGGTTGCGGCTGCGAAACCTGATTTTCCGAGCTAATGACGATATTGAGGTTGCCGTGCGCCAGCGCCACCTTGCTGACCTGCACACTCTCACCCATAATAATCGTACCGGTGCGCTCGTTGACGAGCACCTTGGCGCCGATATCCTGCTCTACCTCAACCTGTTCTAGGCGAGCAACGAGGCTAATCGGGTCCTTGGCTAAATCAGCCACCAACGGAATCTCAACGGCGGCGGAGTCAATCGCCACCGCTATCGGCCGTCCCAGCTCGCGATTTATCTGGCTCACCACATGCGTCATCGTCGTAAAGTCTGCATCACGCAACACAATTCGCACACGCCGCGATTGAAAGAGATCAAACGGGATTGCGCGTTCGATAATGGCGCCACCAGAAATATTGCCTACCGTGGGATGGTTCTTCTGAGCCGTATCTCCACCGCTTTGAACTGAAAATCCACCGACGCTCAGCGCCCCCTGAGCCGTGGCGTAGGTATTACCGTCGGCTCCTCGCAGCTGCGTAAAAAGGAGGATGCCTCCCTCTAAACTTTTAGCGTCACCAAGCGAAGATAGCGTCACATCAAGCTTTGAGCCCGCTCGCGCAAACGGAGGCAAGGTCGAAGTCACCATCACCGAGGCCACGTTTTTCACCTTGATATCTTTGGCATCAACACGCAGCCCCATTTTTTCGAGCATGTTGGATAAGCTACTCGTCATAAAGTCGATCTTGCCGTCACCTGTACCATTGAGACCGATGACAATCCCATAGCCATAGAGCTGGTTACCACGTACCCCTTCGACATCAGCAATATCCTTTAGCCGCGCGCCAAATGCCGGCATAGCCAAGCCCAGGATGAGCGCCAAGGCGCAGCAGTAACTGCCCACCCTGGTATACCTTCTTGTTTGTCGTCTAACCTGCCGCATACTCTTCTCCTTCCTATCAACAGCGTGATTGCATCACCTGCTTCAATCCCCAGCCTAACTATGCCGCTAGAATGGCCACAATGTTCTGATCAGACGTGACCCCCACGCCCCTCTCTGCGATTCACCCACCGTGCCTCGACCATAATAGTCGATACGCATGTTGGCGATCTTGGCCGAATCAACATCATTGTTGGCGCTTACATCGCGTGGGCGCACGAGGCCTGAGATTATCATCACCTGCTCCTCTGAGCTCATCGTGACGATCTTCTGGCCCTCAATGCGTAATATCCCGGAGGGCAGGACTTCGACCACCATCGCCGACATCTTGGCCTTTAATGTATCCTTACGATCCGCCTTTCCTTCACCCTTAAAGTCATTCTGCGAGGAAGCATTTATCAACGAGGTCGGATCAAGAGTCGGATTCGCTTTTGTGGCCTGCGTTTCAAGCCCAAACAACTTGGAGATCGCCAGGGCGATCGTTGACTTCTGCTTTACCTCAGTATTAGCATCTTTCTTTGCCTCGTCACTCTCCGTAATAACGATCGTTACCAAGTCCATCGCCTGCCATGCGCGCACATCTCGCCAAAGGTCGTTTCCCCCACGACTTTCGCGCCACAGAGAAGCCGATTCACCAGGGTCGCCGACACTAAGTGGCCCGCTGTAGTCACGATGTTCAGACATTGAACTGTGGTAGGTATACACATTGGGATCAATGGCCGCCCCGTCAGGGTTGTTGTTCGTTACCACATCGCGATCATCTACCGAACGCTTCGGTACAAACGGAGAAGTCGAATCTGATGCCCCCCCCTTGCCCGGCCCCGAAAGCTCCGGTGGAAGGTCATCACTTACAAACTTCAATCGCGCCCTCGATGCTGGATCATACGTGGCCAACCTGCCGAGCGGCATAACCGACGCCGGGACGCGGCGACGCCAAGCCTCACTCGACTGCTGACGCACGGAGTCGGCGTACACCTGTGCCGGAATTACCGGAGTCAGATCCTGCCAGCTAACACAAGAGACTAAGCCACTAAGTACCACAGCACCTGCGCTGACTTGGCTCAAAATTTTCCCAACTTGCATCATGGCTGCACCTCAATCATTCCGCCTTCTTTGACCCGGCCGTAGACAATCTTTTTTGAACTTTCGTTACGTACCTTTATCTCTTGACCAACAGCTCCCGCCTCTAGGGCGATCCCCCGCAGCGTTGCCTGAAGCGCCCCTTGGCGATAGAGGACGACAACACTCGAATCCTTTTCCACCGCTATTGGCAGGGTTAACTTATTTTTGCGAAAGATCTCACCATAGGTGAGGTCGGCACTCGTCGAAAGTCCAACCAATTTCTCACCACTCAGCACCGCGTCACGTGGCATGGTGCCAAGATTCATGCGTGCCATCATCACGTCTTCGGGGCGCACGATTTCGCCCTTGCCGAATGATCGTCTCGCTACGGGCACCTCAGCCCACTGCTCCACCGAGGCTTCAACATCGAATTTAACCTCAGGTTCCGTGGGCGACTGCACCGCGATGGTAAAGCCCATCCGTCCTGGCGCAGCCAATGCAAAGGGGCGCGCCTCAATCTTACTCACCTCAGGCGGCACCTGAATCTCGCGTGACATGGCGATATTCTTAACGGCGAGGTCTCGCCCCGAGAGTTTGGCAAATTCGTCAATCGCCTTGCGAATCTCATCAATAGAGAGCGTACGACTAGCACGACGCACGAGCATCGTTCGCGGCAGGCTATAGCCTACCTGGCGCAGGTCGACCCCGGCCTTTCCCATCTTTTCTACCACCGTCATCGCACTTACCGTCAGTGTCTCCCCAGCGCGCGGGCTCTGATCGACTGTGATCTTTTTTAGGGCAATGACCGCACTATCATCGCTCGCGCGTGCCGAAAACACATCAGCCATATCGCCGATAGACACCGTTGGCTGGGTCACCGTAACCTCAGGCCGACCCAGGATCTGAATCGATCGCTGGCTGGCGACCACAGGCTGCTCAGCGTGGACAACGACCGCAGCGTTCAAACCTAAAAGCAAGAGCAACAAGCTACTCAAGTTATTCATTACCCTACCTCTTTAAATTAATCGCCTGGGAAAGCATCTCATCGGCCGTCGACACACCCTTTGAGGATGCTTCATAGGCGCGCTGTGCGGTAATCATATTCACCACCTGCTCGACGACACTAACGTTGCTGCTTTCCAGAAAGCCTTGTGAAAGGCGGCCGAACCCAAGTTCAGAGAAGGTGCCGGTAATCGGTGAACCCGACGATTGGGTCTCCTCATACAAATTACGTCCCTCCGCCTTTAATCCGCCATTATTCGGGAAACGCACACCACCGATCTGCCCGACCTGCGTTGTCGTCGTGGCGCCAGGTGTCTTGACGTAGACTTTTCCATCCTCAGCAATCGAGACCGACAAGGCATTGTTAGGAATGGTTATCTGCGGGTTAAGCGCATAACCGTCCGAGGTCACCATGGCCCCGTTTTCGTCCAGCTTAAACGAGCCAGCGCGAGTATAGGCATTACGGCCATCCGGCAGGGTAACTTCGAAAAACCCGTCACCTTCTACCGCCACATCAAGAGGATTGCTCGTTGAAACCAGATCGCCTTGCGTAAAGATCTTTTGCACTGCGGCGGTTTTAACACCAAGACCGAGCTGAATGCCGCTCGAATTCTTGGTACTACCGGAGGTCTCCGCGCCCGGCTCAACAAGATACTGGTACATCAGGTCTTGAAAATCGGCACGGCTCTTTTTGTATGAATTGGTGTTGACGTTGGCCAAGTTGTTGGAGATCACGTCGATATTCGTCTCCTGGGCGTTCATCCCCGTAGCTGCGCTGTATAGTGCTCGTATCATCTGTTCTCTCCCTTAGTTAACCATCGCGGGCGACGCCAATGCTCGTTTCCGCTTTCTTATGCTCCTCTCCTACCAACCTGACTAATTGCCGCCTGATTCATCTGATCGATCGTCTGTGCGGACTTGGTGTACATCTCAAAGGCACGATTCGTGGTAATAAGATCTATGACTGAGGAGATCGTAGACACGTTTGCCATCTCCAGCGCCTCGGGCACAACATCCGCCTCCACCACGGTTGGCGAGGCCCCGCCTTTAAGCTTAAAACGCGCCCCACCGCTGCGCTCAAGAGTGCCCGGGTTCTCAAAATGAACCGCCTGCAGCTTTCCGAAACTCTCCTTACCAGCGACGACATCGCCACCTGCGGTAATGTGAACCCCCGCGCCATCGGCGGCGAGGGGGCCGCCGTCACCCATCACACGGTAGCCCTCTTGCGTTACGAGCTCTCCAGCCGCGTTAAGGGTAAAGTTTCCCGCACGTGTGTACTCCGTGCCACTCGGCGTTTGAATAGCAAAAAAATCCTTGGGATCGCGCAGCGCTACATCGAGAGGGTTACCGGTGTTTTTGAGGGGACCGGCTGTAAAATCAGTAACCGTTTCAATATTGATCGTCGCCGGAGTACGCTCTTCGTCGGGCTTGGCATAGGGATCGTTGGTCGCCACCAGCGAGGCTAGGGTTTGGTCAAATGTCTGCTCGCTGCCGATCAGCATCTGCTTCTTGAAGCCAGGTGTGTTCAGATTGGCGAGGTTGTTGTTAACCACCTCGAGCTTTCTGAACTGAAGCAGTCCACCTGATGCTGCTACGTACGTACCACGTTCCATACTTAAGCTCCTTTAGAGCACTTGCACTTGACGCTTAATGCCGCCGAGAACTCCGAGACGAGCATCGCTAGGAACCGTATCTGACTCAATGGACGAGTCTCTCACATCCATCACCTCAGGGACGGCCACTTCTTGTACCTCTTGCACAACAGGCTCAGAGCGAACGACACCACCTACCGTAGACCGGCCTTGGCCCGCAGCTCGCTCTATGCTTCTTCCAGCCCGGAGAAGCTTTTCAGCAGCGCTGTATACCTCCTCGATTTCACCTAATGAATTCTCCCTTGGGACGCTCCTTTCCTCGGGCACCACCTCTCTTTCAACCTGCTTGGCGATCCCTCCAAGATAACGTTGAGTGGCACGCGCATAGGAGCGCTGTGCAGGTGCTGCAGCTCGAATTGGCAGCGGTGGGGATGCATCCTCGGCCGAGGCGATCTTTTCGCCATAAATGTTAACTGCTGGTGAAGCTGGTCTGCGCTGTGACGCCATAACCGGAGGAGCGGCCTGAGCCACTACCGCCTTAAAGCTCGGAGGCTCCGGAGCTTGTTGCTCCTCCTCGACCAGAGCCTCTGCGGCTAAGCTCTGATTGTCTCGGATGACCTTCTCCACTTTCTGCGAGTGTTCCTCAAGCGACCTCTTTGCAGCTTCGGCAGTGGCGACTGATTTGCTCAGGCGCAACTCCGCGCCCTCAAATTCAGAGAGCAGCCTTTCAAGTCCTTGCTGACGACGCTGCAGCTGTTCATCTAAAGTTCGACCACAGCCATCAGCATCCTTAATCAGGCCTTTCAATCCCTCGGCCAAGTCGGTCACTTCACGCTGCGCCCGCGCAGTCGAGGGACTACGCAGAAAACGTGCACCGAGCCAAAACAAGCTCAGCAGGAGCAAGATATCAGTGCCTAATCGCCAAAGTTCAAGGTGCTGCATACACTCCTCATCTGTCAAACAAGTGACAGCAAAAAAGCAGTTCTGTCAGACAATTGTCGCATTCGTCGCCTAACCGCTTGATTTTCCAAGCCATATACACCGGCCTGAAGATTCTATAGGTTAACTAATGCAAAGGGCTTGCCGTGTTGGGGAGCTGTCGTGAACAGAGAGCTACAATAGCATAAGCACCAACGTGGGCTGCTGATTAGCCTGCGCCAGCACCGCAGTCGTTGCTTTCTGCAAAATCTGCAAGCGCACAAGATTGGCCGACTCTTGCGCCACATCAGCATCGCGGATGCGGCTTTCGGCGTTAAGGAAGTTCTCGGACGAGGCGCTAAGGACATTCGTCGCCACGCCAATACGGCTCATATTGGCACCGACAACGCCACGTTGTAGCCCGAGGTTCTTGAGTGCGTTGTCGAATATCGGCATGGCTTGCAGGGCATCGGCGCGGGTTTTTAAGGAGAAGTCGAGGAGAGGGGCAACTCCATCGCGGGTTTTGCCGAGTAGGATGGAGGCATTGCGCTGCCTTGGTTGGCTGAAACAATATCCAACACCCCATCGCCGTTTAAGTCACCGAGGGTTACGGATTAGGGCATGCTACCCACCCCAGAATTCTGCGCCCCATTAAAACTGCCTGTGCCCATCATGCCGCCGATTGAGGCACTAACCGTGCCTCCCGTGCCGTACCCGGCCTGTAGCGTCAGTCCCTGCACACTTCCATCAAACAGTTTCTGCCCATTAAAAGAGGTCGTCTGGGCGATGCGGAAATACTCGTCGGACAATGCCTGTGCTTCGGTATCAAGTGCCTTGCGCTGCATGGCGCTAAATGTACCGATCGACTTTTACATTTAAGCCCAAATCTAAAGGTAAATGGCCAAGGCCAAGCTTAGGAGAAAAACTCCAAATTTAGGTGAAAAAACTTTCTGGACGAGGTACTAGTCAGCGCCATTGGAAGATGTGCAATAAGCGCTATGTTTCACACGGAGATCCACCGAGGTCTCACGGAGTTACACAG
>CAIXSY010000013.1 GCA_903922175.1 uncultured delta proteobacterium
CTCTATTCCACCACTGCAAAGGCCTGTCTTTTACCCCACCCGGTAGTTCTTCAATGCGTAAAATCTCAGGGGTTTGGGGACAGCGTCCCCAAGCATGTCTGAAAATTAGCTCTTTTTACCCACACTTTTGCCCGAAGACCCCTTTTATTAAATAAGTCAGGAAACTTTTAAGCGGAATCGGCGAAACATAAGTACTATGCCGAACCCGCTAAAGTACATTGAACACGGCTCGCCGTACGTGGTGACCTCGCGCACCGAAGAGGGGCTGCCGTTTGCCGATGGCCGCCGCTTTAGGTCTATTGTCGAAGCTATCATGGCGAGAGCACAGGAACTTTACCCTGTTGATCTGAGCGCCTATGACCTAGGCGCTAACCATTTCCACATGATTATCGTACCCCAAGACCCGGAGGACTTTACGCGCTTTGTTGGCTACGTGAAACAAGAACTGGCCCACGCCGTTAACCGCATCAGGGGAAGAAAGAAGAAGACGGTCTGGTGCGACGGCTACGATTCCCCAATCCTGCTCGGGTACAGCGAAGCGCTATACTATGTCGCCTACTGCTACACCCAGGCTCAGGCAGCACACCAGGCTGATACGATTGAGGAAAGGGAAGAAAACAAGGAAGGTGCTACCTCCTGGGGGCAGTTTATCTCGGGTAGCTACAGCAGAACCTACAAACGCCTGTACCGTACCGACTTTGCTCAAGGCATAGACCAAGATGAGAAACGTCGGGAGAAAAGATCGGAGCATACTCTGGTGCTCTCTCCGTATGCTTGGCTAAAGAGGGTTGCCCCAACGATGCCTGAGGAGGAAGCTAAGGCGGAGGTGATAAGGAGGGTGCGGGAGCTAGAGCAGCAATTCCGAACGGAGCGCCAGGAGAAGGGGATAGCGATAAAGAAGCACACCTCCCCTGAGCGTGCCGAGAGCTATGTGCCGACAAAGCGGG
Source organism: uncultured delta proteobacterium (assembly GCA_903922175.1). Lineage (GTDB taxonomy): Bacteria > Bdellovibrionota_C > UBA2361 > UBA2361 > CAIXSY01 > CAIXSY01. The sequence continues at coordinate 948 of CAIXSY010000013.1, forward strand.
GCGTGCGCATGCAGTGCATCTGCTGGGATATACCTAAGCGGATACAGTTTTTGAGGTGGACGAAAGAGCGGATTGAGAAGTGCCGCGCGGTGCTCTCACTCTGGCGCAAGGGGGATCGTACTGTTGCCTGGCCACCTGGATTTTTTCCGCCGTGCTTTCCTGTCACGGCATCGTTACTGCCGAGCTAGAGGTGACAGATACGCATACGCTTCGGTGATAATATGTGATTCAGGCCAGAATCGATTGGCGACGTTTTATTTCGTTACGGTGCCGATAAAAACTACACTTAGGCTCTACGATTTGCTCAAGAGCATACTTGATTCATCCGACTTAGGGGTTCCGCCTTTGCCTCTTTACTTTGTTGTTGCCAAGTAGGGGGGCACCAAAGACAAAAAGGCTCTACGATTTGCTCAAGAGCATACTTGATTCATCCGACTTAGGGGTTCCGCCTTTGCCTCTTTACTTTGTTGTTGCCAAGTAGGGGGGCACCAAAGACAAAAACCAAAGACAAAACCAAAGACAAAATTATCTTAGGCATCTAGGGAATCTGCTTAACATAATTTTTACTTGGTAAAACCATTGCTATCTCTCTTATGTACAGCGCGCGCGAGGTCTGAGAAAAACGACGACGGGTGCCTATTCGCCCTTCACGCGGCTTCCATCCTCCTTCACATAGAAAGAGTCATTTCCAACTTTCATGGTGCCAACATCGCCGCGAGAGTCCGTTACCTCTAACACTATTTGTGATAAGCCCGTCAAGGATCCGCTCATGTTGCCAACAATGCCGACCGCAATATCATTGTTACAACAATCCTGACATGCTTCGTCTGGGTTAGGAGGGCAGGAGCTCATACGCCGGTAAGTTTCTGGCGATGCGATCGCGGCCTCCCTACACCCGCGGCACAGTGTTCACAAGAGTTACCAACGCGTTCAACACGCTGATTCTCCGCAAGAATCCTTTTGTCGTTTTTCTCGACCCCCACTATCTTAACTAAATTCCCAACTTTAGCTTTAAACCCAGGCACTCCGTCCATACAAACGTCCAAGAGCGGACTTGGCTGGGCATCCTTAGATAAGTGGAAATTTACTTTGTCGCTATTCGGTTCACCAAACGCAGGCGCGATAAGCAGTTGGCTGACAATGCACAGCAGGGAAAAGGCAAACCGAACAGGCGATAACAAATTCATTGGTAGTCCCATATTTATGTTGCAGGACAGAATACTCTGTTTCCCAGGAAGATACCTATCTAAATAATGATCTAGAACATATCCCAGAAATATCGGGTAATTCTGGGATATGTTCAAGCGACGTAATTGCCCAATAACCCCGGGAGACATTCTGTCATAGTCATAGTTTTGGTCCTGGTCTTAAGCCCTGGTCGTGGTCCTTATCTTGGCCATTTTCTTAGCCTATTTGACCAAGACCATGGAAAAGACCAAGAAACCAGACCAGGACCAAAACCTATTTGGCCCATTGCCTCAGCGGTTGCGCGAAAATTAGCTAATTACTTCAGCAAGTTGCTGCGGACAGTAAGCGATAAAGCACCACCACACCTTGTGAATTCCAACTACGACAGCACAGCCCAGGCTATGTACGGCGCAATTAGAGCAACATCTAAAAGGACTCTCCATTTACCTAGACGTCGGGCTATGGCTACAATTCCAGCCGCAACTATAACGGAGAATAAAAGCGCCAATGTGACTGGCGTCCAGTCCGGCCAGCCTTGTTCTTTCGCAACCATGGACAAGGAAATAATCTCGGGAATAAGAAATAGAAATAAGAAAAAAGCCGCGAGAAAAAATTCGATTAAACCGAGCAGCAGCTTTAACATGGTGTCAATCCAGCTTGGACTCATATCGCAATTTCCTCTTAGAAAAAAATTCATTGGTAGATCGATATTTATAACCTACTCCATATTGGCTGCGCAAAAGCCTCTTTGAAGCTAGTTTCTGTCCGCGAGGACAGACTCTACTCGATCAACATCCCATCCCCATAGCTAAGGAAGCGAAATCCGTGCGCCAGGGCATAGTCGTACGAGCTGCGAAGCAAATCCTCCCCCATCAGTGCCTGCACAAGGAGAAGATGGGTGGTGCGCGGCTGATGGAAGTTGGTTATCAGACAATCGATAGCTTTAAATTCATGCCCGGGATTGATGAACAACTCTGTCGAGAGCAGCGTCCCCTCATCGGCACCTGCGCAACGGGCCATGCTTTCCAATGCTCGCACCACCGTTGTACCAACGGCGATCACGCGCCCGCCTTGGCGACGCGTATCTTTGATACGCTCGAGGATCCTGGTCGAGTAACGAAAATGCTCTATACCAGGTTTTCGCGGCTCGTCACCCTCCTCATGCCACAGGGGCAAAAAGCTTGCTGCACCGACGTGCAGGGTAATAAACTCTAGCCCGACACCGCGCGCTTTAAGGCCTTCGACGAGCCGTGGTGTAAAGTGCAGGCTTGCCGTCGGAGCGGCCACCGAGCCCTCTTGCTGGGCAAACATAGTCTGGTAGTCAAGGCGATCATCCTCATCGCCCCTGCCCTGGCGGATGTATGGCGGAATCGGCATACTACCAACCTCGTGCATTAAGACGTGAACATCGCCGCTTAAGGCAAAAAAGCTAAGCAACACCCTCTCGCTCGAAAGCTTTTGTTCGACCCGGGCACGCAGTCGATCGCCGAAGCAGAGCACCATCCCCGGGCGAAAGCGCTTAAGCGGTTTCCCGATGCACTCCCATTGGCATGTGGCCTGCTCATGCAAGATCAAGACCTCGATAGCCCCACCGGTTTTTTCAATCGTCCCCAAAAACCGGGCGGGAAGCACCTTGGTATCGTTCAAGATAAGCTGGTCCCCGCTCCGCAGAAAGCTTCCTAGATCGGCAAAGGTTGACTCGCCGATCACGCCATCACAGCGCCGCGCCAGCAGCAGCCGCGCTGCATCATACGGATGCAGCGGTCGCTGGGCGATGCGATCGGGGGGGAGGTCGTAGGAGAAGGGAGAGAGCATAGTCATCAAATAGGTCCAGTCCTGAGATAAGTATACACTCCAGGAGGCTGTGGTGCCATGGGACTGGACCTAAGAAAAAAGGCTCCTCAGCGTCATCTTCGCCTGCTCCTCTTCACTATGCGTGATATGTGCCCAAAGTCTTCGGCGTATGATGCCAGCAAAGATGCGGGCGAGGTCTATTAGGCAGCCTTCTTTTGCTTTTCTGCTCCAAAGGAAAGTGTGAGCTTTATTCCAAGACTACTCAAAAGAGGAAGCAGGGTTTTTAGAGTTGGGTTAGCTCCCTTTTTAAACATGCGATATAGATGAGGCCTACTCATATGCGCTTTTTTTGCAAATGCCCTCTTGTTTCCTTGAGCCTCTATAACATCTTGAAGAACAAGACCAAAAGCCTCCCAGTTGCCATCGTTGCAAGACTCTTCAAAAGAAAATCTTAAAAGCTTAGCAGCATACTGAGGGTTTTTAAGCCGCTTAAGCAGCCCCTTTCGATAATCAACAATTTTCATAGCACGCTCCACCTTCTCTAACTAACTGAAAAAGCTCGATTGCTTTTCTGATATCTCGCCTTTGAGTTGCCTTATCCCCACCTACTATTAAAAGAAGAACTTGCTTCCCAATCTGACCATAGTAAATTCTAACGGCGCGCCCTTTTCGAAACTTAAGTTCAAAGACACCACGCCCAACTGTATTTATTTCTCCGAGGCTGCCTTGGCGCACTCTGGTAAGCCTATCATCGACCATTACCTGGTCGTCTTCGGTGATGGTGTCAAACCATTCATCGAAAGGGCAAAGACCGCCATTAAGCACAAGTTTCTTAATTTCATATAGTTGAGCTATAGGCACAATTTACCTTTTACTATACTCATAAAGTGTATCATAGATGATACACTTCGGCAAGAATAATTATTATTGTCTGGGCCATTGGTGGATTATAGATCGAGTAGTCAGCAGCTTCCACTCCCCTGCCCTTCACTTCAAATCTTGTCCATAGCTTTTTGCTTTTTGTCTCAGGGACTGCGCGCGCGGTCACTGAGGGAAAATCGCTGTAGGAAAATCGCTGTAGGAGAAGGGAGAAAGCATAGTCATCAAATAGGTCCAGTCCTGAGATAAGTATACACTCCAGGAGGCTGTGGTGCCATGGGACTGGACCTAAGAAGAAAGCCAGTAACTGCTTTTTCTAACGACTCGCGGCCGTAGTTAAAATAGTGACGACCTGTCCAAGATCCTTCACGCACTGCCGCCGGTTGCCGGTTCGACATGATGTCAAAGCAGTTTTTAGCGCGTTCTGAGCGGTGGCTATGTCAGCTCTAATAGAAGTAAGTCGCGTGTTTTGAGACAAAATAAGCTTTGAGGCTATATCCAGATTGGCCTCAAGGCTTCCGGATTTATCTGTGCAAGCATTGAGGGAAGCCTCAAGTCCGCCGATTCTACGGTTTGCCCGTCAAGATCAAACTGTAAATTTCGATTACTCTGTGCCAGTATTTCCTGGTCCGTTTGCAGTCTCGAAAGTTCCCCCTTCCACATCTGGATTTCGTACTGTTGGCGCGCACTCGTTTCCAGGAGGCGTGACTCCAATGCCGTTTTCTCTTTATTGATCCAAAGCACAGCACTAACTTGATCCTTTAATCCATCACACTGTCGCTGGGTAAAGTAAGGCGGACACAATGGCTGGTCGGCACTTTCAGCTTCGCTTGCACAAACACCTTCAATGAAGATTAAGCCTTTCAACAAGGTGCTGCCATCTTCCGACAACTCCACGTCCGCAAATTCATAGGTGCCGTGTTCTAAGTCGCAATGTTTGATAGTGATCCCTCCTGAGGATGGCTCAAACGCAAGAATTGATATTTTAGGACTCGGCAATTCCCCATCCGGTAGTGGAAATTGTTCTGAGGTATTGCTGGTGAAGGCATAACGCCCTGGGAAAAGCGGCGTTGGTAAGTTATAAAGCCCGATTCTTCTTATCCCTCCAGAATTAATCCCTCCATAATTAACAAATACACTCGCAAGAGATCTGCCATCACTGATGGCATCAAAGCTACCCCCAGTAAAAGTAAAATCTGAAAAATGAGTGGGGCCGCTCTCGTTGGTTAGGCGGATATCAACGGAAGCTGTGTTGGGGTTACTCAGTTGTGCGCTCGAAACATTAGGCAAACTCAAGGAAACTAAAGCACACACTGATAACAAGTTTACAAATTTCTTAAGCATAAAACCTCCATCCACTGCGGTAGTCGCTTTAGCCAAAATCAATACCTCTCGGCGGAAAAGCAAGAATCTCATAAGGGTAATCCGGTATGGCGCATTTAATGCTTCAGTTATTCTTGGCTCGTCACCAGAATTTGTTGGTAGAAAACGTCTACTAGGCGTAATTACTCATTAAGTCCGGGTAATTCTAAATCTTGAACATGCACTTGAACTGCTCCCGATTCCTGCCCCCGCCCCTTATCCTCTTAATTGGAATAGGAAAAGGAGCTGGAACAGGAATCAGGAGCAGTTCAAGTGCAAGTTCAAGCAAGACCCGTTTACCCGGGGTTACTGAGCAATTACGCATGAACATTTCTACACTGTCCTACGATACAGTGCTCTCCACCTTTACTATTTTTCTTCCAGTTCCCGTCCCATAGCGCCACGGCCGCCTCGCCCCTAAAATTCACCCAGGACGGGACCTATTCCTTAGGCATGAAATGCTTAAAAAGCTCCATCGGCAAGGGAAAGAGGATAGTCGAGTTATGTTCGGTGGCGATGTGACGGAGGGTGTCAAGATAGCGCAGCTGCATCGTACCGGAGTTGGCGCTCATGATCGTTGCTGCTGCGGTCAGCTTCTCTGCCGCCTGGTACTCGCCCTCGGCCTGGATGATGCGTGCGCGCCGTTCACGTTCAGCTTCAGCCTGCTTGGCCATGGCGCGCTGCATCTCTTGTGGCAGATCGATATCTTTGACCTCTACCATCGAGACCTTAATACCCCACGGGTCGGTCTGATGATCGAGGATCTCCTGGATGCGTTTATTGATCTCATCTCGCTTCGAGAGCAGATCGTCGAGCTCGGCCATACCGCAGACACTACGCAGCGTTGTCTGCGAGAGCTGACTTGTGGCGTACAAGAAGTTCTCCACCTTGATGATCGCCTTAATCGGGTCAATCACCCTAAAATAGATCACCGCATTGACCTTGATCGAGACGTTATCCTTAGTAATCACATCCTGCGGCGGAACATCCATCGTTACCGTACGCTGATCGACGATGACGATGCGCTGAATGAATGCCCAGATCCAAACGAAGCCTGGCCCCTTCTGGCCACCGAGACGACCAAGAGTAAAAACTACTCCGCGTTCGTACTCTTTAAGTACTTTAAATCCAAGAATAACAAAGAGAAAAACAATCGCACATAGACATACTAACCAAAACATAAAGGCTCCTCGATTACTAATCTGTGACTACAGAAACAAACCGGCTCTTCACTCGAGACTCAGCAGGACTACTATATCTACCTATTCCCAATTGTGCTACAATTATTAGCTTTGTTTATTGGTAATTGCTCGCCCCTAATCGGCTAACGCTGACGTCAAACGTCATACGCCGGACGTAAAGCGTCGGCGTCAGACGTCCGGCGTTAGACCTAGGACGTCAGCGTCATCGGTTCTCAAAAATGATCATTTTGTTAGGGCTATATGCACAGCTTGACGAGGGGGCGAGTAGTTACGTTTATTCGTCTAAAATCCTCGCTTGGACAATATCAAAATGCTGAATAGTTACGATGACCTCTCCTCAGAGGTAACGTTTACGCCCCCTGTTATCCCGAGAAGCGCTAGCGACGAGGGAACGTTCGGCTGAGCTCACGTCGAAGCCTCCGTCGCCGCTATTTTATTAATCTGCTCTCTGCAATCTGATTTCTGCTGACTGCCTCAGCTACGGCCAGCAACGGAGGTCGTCGTTCTACCCTTTTTGAGGTAATAGCTGATTCGGTGCAGAGGCGCTGGAAAAGGGTAGAGCTCCTCGGGATGACAATTGTGCGCACTTTGACAGGGGGCGTGAACGTTCCCTTCAGAGGGTGTTTTTCAATTCGATGTCTTTCTTCTCAACTTCCAGCACAAGTCCCTCCCTAATGCCCGTAACGACAACAATGTCGTTTTTTACGATCAAACCCTGGCGAGCCTGTGCTTGCCAGATCTCGCCATGTACATACACCTTGCCATCGGGGGAAACGTTCTCTAGCGCTCGACCTGTGAGGCCAAGTAGATCTTCGCCGTTGATTTCAGGCTTTGTGCGCTTACTGATGCCGACAAGAAGATATATTACCAAGGCCAGCAAACAAATGCCTATGAGCAAAGGTATGAGCACCTCACTCGAGAGGAATTGTGACGACTCAGTAAAATCGACAACAATATTATCTAGCATAAACAACACCATCTCCGAGGCGTGGCAGCCAGTTCCTGCCCGGACGGAAAGGGCTGCGCCTCTGCAAAATACAGATTGCCGGGCAGGAACTCGTTATAGAATTCCGATCACCCGCTTCAGATCTTCCCAAAAGGCCCGCTTTGCCTCGACGCTGCTTAGCACCGCAGCAAGGTCGGCAGTAACGACTACATCTTTGACCCCGTGATCCTCCCCTACCCCAGCCAGCGCCTCACTACCAGCCTTTCCCAGACAAACGATACAGCGCGGGTGTGCATCCTTCAAAATCAGCGCCAGGCCTGAGCCACCGTCAGCTAGTGGCAAAACGATGACCGAAACCTGCGCCAGATCAAGCTTCATCCCCTTGGTTATGGCCGCGCGTAGGAGCTCTCCGCCCGGACCTCGAAACGGCTCCGTCGGCAACGCCCCCGGCACCTCGCCGATGAAGATGAGCTGTGGATGCCCTCCGGCCACCAGCGCCGAGCGCGGGATGCCGAACGGATAGTCCCGTTGAATTGAGTCGATGTAGGCAGCTATGGCTAAGGTATTGTCCATGAGGCCCTTAGAGCTTTAGAACTCGATCGAGGATCTTAGTCGCGATCCGGCTTTTGTGCGTGGTTGAGACCTCTTCCTGCTTCCCGCTCCGATCAACCAGCCAAACTCTGTCGGTTTCAAGATCGAAGGCGTCCTGCGCAAAATTACCGACGATGAGATCGCAGTGTTTGCGCTCGAGCTTGGCGCGGGCTTCGTTGATCAGATCTTCGATCTCGCCGGTTTCAACGGCAAAGCCGATCAAGAGAGGATTACGGGTCTTGGCTCGTTTTTCACCGAGGGCGAGCAGAATATCAAGATTTTTGACCAACTCAATCGATTTCAGGACGCCGCTCTTCTTAATCTTATTTGGAGCTGTTTCCTTGGGCCTAAAGTCAGCCACCGCCGCGGCCATAATCACCACATCGACTCCGATGCCGCCGGCTGGAAAGGCGTGTGCCAGCACCTGCTCGTACATCTCTTGCGCAGTGACTATCTCGACACTCTTGACGGAACGGGGCAGCTCCGATTTGAGCGGGCCATGAATCACCGTTACCTCAGCCCCACGGCGATACGCCTCGCGCGCCAGAGCAACACCCATCTTGCCTGAGGAGCGGTTGCTGATGTAACGCACGGGATCAATCGGCTCACGTGTCGGCCCGGCGGTGATCAGCACACGCTTACCTTTAAAATCAGCGCGCGAGATGAGGCGGCGCGTGGCATAGAAGATCTCCTGCGGGTCGGCGAGTCGACCGACGCCACTCGAACCGCAGGCAAGCTCTCCCTCTTCCGGATCGATGAAAAAGACCCCGCGACTACGCAAGGCCTGGATGTTCTCCTGCGTCTTAACGTTGGTGTACATGTTGCAGTTCATGGCTGGGGCGATCAGGATCGGTGCCTTCGTCGCCAAGCAGATCACCAGTAACGGGCTTTCGGCAAATCCCGCATTGAGTTTTGCCACAAAATCGGCAGTGGCCGGGGCCACGACGACCACATCGGCCCACGAGGCAATTTCGATGTGCCCAATCTCGGCGCTACCGCCCTCCCAAAAATCGCTCACGACCTTATTGCCGGTCACCGACTGCATCGTCAAAGGCGTGATAAACTTCTGCGCGGAATCGGTCATCACACAGCGCACCTCATGACCGTACGAGACGAGCTGACGTGCCACCTCGACGGCTTTGTAGGCGGCGATCGAACCGGTTATGCCAAGCACAACTTTGCGTTTTTCAGATAGATCGTAGTCCATGGATACTCCCTCGTACTTCGGCCATTAAATTCTTGGTAACTATTCAGCACATTTAGGGAACTATTTAACTAAAAGATCGATGACGTCGACGTCAAACGACTAACGCCGGACGTCTTGCGTCGACGTAGGACGTCCGGCGTTAGACATTAGACGTCAACGTCATCGAATTTTCCCTGCGCGTTCACTAAAAGTGCTGACCAGTTACCAAATTTTTTACCTCAAAAGCATGCTCTGTACTAGCTAAGAAACGGATTGCTCCGGGCCTCCTCTCCTACCGTGGTATCGGGGCCATGTCCGGACATGATAACAGTATCTGCAGGCAAGGTAAGGATCTTTTGATGAATGCTGGCGAGTAACGTCTCCGAATCCCCACCAGGCAGATCCGTGCGCCCAATTGAACCGGCAAATACGGCATCACCGGCGATCAGCGCTTTGGCACTCTTTTCGTAGAAGCAGAGATGCCCCGGTGAGTGCCCGGGGGTAAAGAGCACCTCGAATGAAAGCGGCCCGAAGGTCAGCTGCTCCCCTCCGCGCAGAGACTGCTCTGGCTCGGGGCAGTTTTCTAAATCCTCATCGGCCCCATACATCTGTCCAATTTCGACAACTCGCGCACGCAGTGGCGCCTCAATCGGATGGGCCGAAAGCGGCACGTCAGCATAGCGCTTCAGCGCCGCTACGCCACCACAGTGATCGAGGTGCGAATGCGTAAGCCAGATCGCTGTTAGCGTGAGCTGTTTGGCTTTAAGGATTTCAACGATTCGCGAGCTCTCTCCACCAGGATCAATGACCACAGCCTCGCGCCCACCGGCATAACTGATAACGCGGCAGTTCTGAGAAAACCCGGTAACCATCAGATCGTAATGAACAAGCCTTCCCATAAGCTAACCACCTCAGCTACGCGGCAACGTTGCTCTTCACCAGATTCTTTTTAACCAGATCAACGAGCCGTTGCACATTTTCAAGCGGCGTCGAGGGTAAGATACCATGTCCGAGGTTAAAGACGAACCCTTTAAGCGTCGCCCCCTGCTTGAGAATACGGGTTGCCTCCTCAGCCAGCGGCTCCCAGGCGCCCAGGAGCAGATCCGGATTAAGGTTCCCCTGCAGCGGATAGGAAGGCCCAATGACTTCGCTCGCCTGCGTAAGCGTCATCTGCCAATCGACGCTGAACAGGTCCGCCCCTATCATCGAAAACGCCGGGTAGAGTTTCTGCGCATTACGCGCAAAGTAGACGATCGGCACATTAACCGCGCTGTGCACACGCTGCATAATTCGCTGCAGATACGGCAAAACATTTACCGTAAAATCCTCAAGCGACAGGTGCCCAGCCCAGGAATCAAAGATCTGCACAGCGGCCGCCCCGGCATGCACCTGGGCGATCAGATAGTCGGCGACCAATGTGCTCAGCTTACCTTGGAGCAGATCCCAAGCGGCGTGGTCGTTATGCATTATCTCTAACGTCGTACGCAGATCCTTCTCACCTTGATCACAGAGGTAGGACGTTAGGGTAAGCGGTGCGCCGGAAAACCCGATCAGCGGTGTGCCCCGTGGGGCGAGCTGTTTGACGGCTATCTCGATAGCGCGCAGCGTATAGCCGACATTATCCTCTGGAGCAGGGACGATCAGTTTTTCGATATCAGCGCGGTTACGCAGCGGATTAAATATCTTTGGCCCCTCGCCTTCGACGAAATCAAGCGTGATCCCCATCCCAATCAGTGGGTTCAAAATGTCAGCGAAGATAATCGCGGCGTCGAATCCATAGCGCTCGATCGGCTGCAGCGTTACCTTGGCTGCAAGCTCGGGCGTGCGAATCACCTCAAGCATCGAGTGCTTAGCCCGCACCTCGCGATACTCAGGTAGATAGCGTCCGGCCTGACGCATCATCCAGATCGACGTACGTTCAGTCGGCTGAGCGCGATAGGCGCGGAGAAGAAGTGGTTCTTTGATCATAGAATTAGTAAATTAACGTATTGAATTAATTAGATCAACCAGGGGCGAAATTACACTACCCCCAGCCCCTCAATCTCTCTCAGCAACCCCTCTTCAGTATGATCCCGGGCCTCAATCTCAACCGCCACCCCCTGTTCTTCTAATCCGCGCGAGGTCACCGGTCCGATCGATGCAATAAGCGCCTTGGATAGAAAACCAGGCGGGGCTTTAAGCGAACGCACAAAGCTTCGGACTGCTGATGGGCTAAAAAATGTAATAATCAGCTCACTTGGGCTGCATTTAAGAATCTGGCGCCGAACACTGGTCGAGAGTGGCACGGGAGATGTGTGATATACGGGGAGTTTGGTCACCAGAGCTCCCTGCCGACGAAGCGCCGGTTCAAGCACATCGCGCGTCTCCTGCGCCACGGCTAAGAGCACGCGCTTACCCTGCATCTTTAGCTTCCCAAATACCGCCACAAGCTCTTCGGCCAAAGCCTCGCGCGGCGCTACTCTGGATCGCACATGGAGAAGCTCTTTGAGGCGCTGGGATGTTTTGGGGCCCTGAACTGCCACAGAGATACCACGCAAGACGGAGATCGGGACTCTGTTTCTCTTCAGAACCTGGGCAAAAAAGTTCACCCCATTGGCGCTCGTAAAGACCAGCCAATCAAATCCTTTCGCCTTGAGAGCTGATATCACCTGGCGCTCCTGGGCACTTCGAGGTGTCAGCTTGGTTTCTATGCTCGGCGCCAAAATAACACGCATCTTCAGTGCCTTGAGCCTCTTGCACAGGACTTGAGACTGGACCGCCGGGCGAGTAATAACAATTGTATACATATTGCCTACCTTCCGGAGGAGTATCTGCTCAATAACCCCGGGTAACTAATATCGAGAGCGTGCTCCTGGTCGTGGTCCTGGTCGAGGTAACTATCCGAATCAGCACACTCTTCGACCGCGACCACGAGCACAACCACGCTCACGAATTATTAAGCTACCCGGGGTTAATGAGCAGTTACTCTTTCCACACTTATTTCTATACTTATTGAGTAATTACGTAAACTTTCGCTATGATTCCCCGAAGTATAGTATGACTGGCCACTGTTTGCCTTTAAAGGACAGGAACTAGTATAAACACCAATGGCCGTCGAGCACAGCAACAAAACAGATCCTGACGAGCAGATCCTACGCGGGGTCATTGAGCGGGTCACCTTTCGTAACCCTGAAAACGGCTATGCCGTGCTGCAGCTGGCCGTTCCCGACCGCATCGATCGCCTGACCGTGGTTGGAAATTGCTTCGATGTCAATATCGGCACCCACGTCATCGTCCGCGGCACCTTCATCAACCACCCCAAGTTTGGGCGCCAGTTTAGCGCCCGCTCGATAACCGAAACCGCCCCTGAAACACCCGATGCCCTGATTCGCTACCTCGGCAGCGGCTTGGTCAAGGGCATCGGCGAAAAGACCGCGGCTAAGATTGTGGCCGAGTTCGGCACCGAGACGATGGAGATACTGCTGCGCACCCCCGAGAAGATCGGCGCTATTGAAGGCGTTGGAGAGCACCGAGCGCTGCTCCTAGCGCAGCATTTCGCCGGGCAGCAGGAGATGCGCGAGATCCTGCGTTTTCTGATCGAGCATAACATGAGCCAAAACCTGGCTCTCAAGATCTACGAACGCTACGGCAGCATGGCCGTCGAGACGCTCACCAAAGACCCCTATATCCTGGCACGCACCGCCGGAATTCGCGGCGTTGGATTTCTTACGGCCGATTCGATCGCCATGAACCTAGGCTTAAAGCCTCACTCCCCGCAGCGCATCAAAGCCGGAATTTACTACGCCCTTGAAAAATCAGTCGACGACGGACACTGCTTTTTGGCGTGGAACCAGCTAGCGGAGCGCTCCCGCGAGCTGCTACAGCTTTCAACCGATATCGAGCTCGAGCCCTTTCTTGAGGCCCTTATCGAAGAGGGCGGCGTGATTAATGATGAGAGCGCCATCTATCTGCGCCACCTACATCGCGCCGAAAAATTCGTGGCCTCATTTATTGCCCCACGTTGTACACCCTATGAGACCCCACAGATCGACGAGTACCTGGTCGACAACTGCCTCAAAGCTGCCGAAGAGGAGCTTAAGATTGAATTCTCGCGCGAGCAGCGTGAGGCCGTATTAAGCGCCACGAAACATCCCCTGCTGATTATTACGGGTGGACCAGGCTGCGGAAAAACAACCATTATTAAGGCACTCGCTCTACTCTTCAAGATGGCGCATAAGCGCCTCGCCCTGGCTGCCCCAACCGGGCGTGCGGCGCAGCGCATGTCACAGGTGTGCTCGATGAACGCCAGCACGATCCACCGTTTACTGCGCTACGATCCCACCACCGGCGGATTCATCTATGGCATCAACGAACCACTCGAGATCGACGCCCTGATTATTGACGAAACCTCGATGGTCGACCTGATGCTGGCCAAAGATCTTTTCTCGGCGATCCCCAAAGGTGCTTCGATCATTCTTGTGGGCGACAAAGACCAGCTCCCCTCCGTCGGCCCAGGCCGTGTATTCGGAGATCTGCTGGCGCTTACCCAGATAAAAACGATTAGCCTCTCGCGACTCTTCCGCCGCGCCGAGGAGTCGGCGATTAACGCCACCGCCCACTCGATCAACTCGGGGATTGTGCCCTCAATCGCCGAACCGGACGGTAAAGTTAAGAGCGATGCTTACCTCATCAGAAAGAGTGATGCCGGGGAAGCAGCAGCGCTGGTTGAAAGCCTCGTTGCCGACCAGATCCCACGCAAATTCGGCATCGCTTCGCATGAGATCATGGTCCTTACCCCATCGAATCGTGGGCCGCTCGGCACCCTCGCCCTCAACAAACAGCTGCAGGCCAAGATCAACCCGCCGGGGATACTCGACATCGAACAAGAGCTACAGGTCGGTGAAACTATCTTCCGTGTCGGCGACCGCGTCTGCCAGCGTGTGAACAACTATCAGATCGATGCACAGGGGGTGTTTAACGGCGACACCGGTACAATTTACAACGTTAATAAGCCCGATCGCTGCTTGACGGTCGAGCTCTGGGACGGGCGATTGGTGAAGTACACCAGCTCAGATCTACTGCAGCTTAGCCACGCCTATGCCATCACTGTGCACCGCTCACAGGGCTCGGAGATCCCCTGCGTCGTGCTGGCGCTGCATGAGTCGCACTACACCCTACTTGAACGGCAATTGATCTACACCGGCGTGACCCGGGCCAAGCGGCTGCTAATTATCGTTGGTTCTAAACATGCGCTGCAGATAGCCTGTCGGCGGACAAGCACCTCACGCCGCTGCACGCGGCTCAAGGAGCGAATCGTCGCCGCACTCACCTAAACGAGCTCAGTCTCTCCTGATGCGTCCCGCCGAATCGACCTCGACAGCTCTCGCAGCATCATCGTTCGCATCACGGAAGGTAATGCGGGCGCTATTTTTCCTCTTATCCGCATCTACCGATCTCACCCCACCCAAGAGGTCGCCAAGGGTCACCGTGTGAAAATCGTTATAGATCTTGGTATCCATGTCTCCGCGCAGCGAGAGGCTGAGCTTACCCGTCGTCGTCGCCAGAATCAGCTTCTGCGCCTCACCTTCGTTCACCAGCAGAGTAACCGTACTCGGCACGGCAGCCAGTGGGGCACCTATTGCCTGCCCTTGGGTCTGACGCTCGGCAGATAGAATCAGCAGGTTCTGCATGATCACGGTCAGCGACGCTTGCCCGCGAATCGGGGCGATCCACGAGACATCGACGTGCGAACCAGGTCGGACCCAACCTTCGACACTGCTTAACGTATCTACATTGATGGTCACCGCTCTAAACCCCGCAGGGATGTTGCCGCTAACGCCCCTTACGGGCACCGGGGATACATCATCCATCAAAAGCGGTACTCCAGGCGGGATGTTGGCTTTGGAATAGTAACCTTCGATCTTAAAGAAGTCCGTTATCATGCGCGAATTGACCTCATTCGCCGGACGGGTTTCAACGGTAAACATAACCCGCTCGAGTTTCTGACCGGCACTAATGGTGTCGCTAGGAATGAGCACCTTGCTTGTTGCCATTCTGGCAACCTCTTCGACACTGGCCACAACCGCCGCAGCCCCAGGCGCGGCCGGAGTGGTGCTGAAAACGAGGATGAATAGTGCCGCGACCGCAAGCACTCCAGCAGAGAGGAAAACGATGATGAGCTTCTGAGAACGCCTCTTTGCCATCATCATTCCAACAGCAAGCGCATTCTGATCGACTGTCGCCATAACCTTAGCCTCTTAAAGATATCCGGTAATATCTCGGAATCACAACCTTACCATCCTTGATTAAACTATTCATGCCCAAAACTGCTACATCCTATATATTATCCACTGCCGTAACAGAATGCTTCAGTGACTACTCTAGTCTACCAAGCTACCCCTAACGTAACGTAGAAGCCTGATAAAGTCTCCCCATACGCCGCCTCGAATCAAAAGTACCAACAAAATCAGCTAGATAATACCTCCGAGGAGTTCCGGGGGCCAACGCTGGGGGACGCTTATAAATATCGAGACAGCGTTCATTATCAATATAGACTCTCCCTGCGAAGATATATTCGGCTTCTATTTTGAGGCGGTTAACCTTAAATGTGTCATTTGGCGCTCGTACCAGAAAATAATTATCCGGAGACGCATCGTTTCGAGGTGCCTCGGATAGGTACCAAGTGGTGATTAACTCCTCCTCATTGCTGCTATAGCTGCCCTGCAAATCCCCCCTCCTGTAAAGCTCAGAGATCACCTTCCACCCCGAACGATGTGGAAATCCAAAATAGCCCCCTTTGGGGAGCCTATTGCCATAGGGAGCCCAGTAACCTGCGATCCGAGCCCTTGGATAGACGAAGCGATACTCCGGCTGCAGGCGTACGAAAACTACGTAGAGGTAGGGCAAACTTAACACAACCACGCTGCCCAATAGCCAGCTTGGCACTAAACTCAGTCGCCCGAAGAGCTTGGCGCTGCCTACCTGTTGAATCGTGTAAGCACAAAGCAGCGCCGCCGCTGCATGGAGTACATAGAAATGGGTATTGGGCCGGTAGGAGATAAAAGAGAAGAAGAAAAAAGGGACCGCTGCCCAGAGGGTAAGAACCTTAATCTCCACAGAACACGTTCCCGCGATAAGGAGTAGTGCGCACGGGACAGCAAATACCGCCACAGCCCAACTAGATCCATTGCCCAACATGAACGCAGCTGGTGTCAACACGGCGCTCAGAACTAATACCAGCAAAAGTGCGCTAATCGCCGAAGCGCGCCACCCTCCCCCGAAACGGCAGCACACCATCCAGGCGCACGCACTAAGCAAGACTACAACGACAAAGGCCACCAAATACGAAGCGCTATAGAAAGAGAGTAAGCTAAGGTAGGACCCCACATTATTGTAGGGAAGCCCCTGCGGCCCGATGCGTGCCGAAAGATATTGCGAGGTGTCGCTAAAGTGGCGATTAAGAAAAAAAGGAAGATAGAAGAGCCCGACCAAGACAAGCCCGGCAGCACTCGCCTGTACGATCGAAGAAAGAAACCGGCCCTGCTGCGAAGATCTTTTCCAGGCGACGATCAGCATTACGGCCAGTGCAGGCAAAACAAGCATGGCATCGTAATGACAAAGCAGCGCCGCGCTAAAAAAAAGTGCCCCAAAATATAAGAGCCGCCTCTCCCCGCTGCTAACCGAGTGCAACTGCCATAGGACAATCGCACTGCACAGCAGGAAAAACACAAGCGGCGTCTGATACTGCACAATACGTGAGAAGGCGAGCAGGAAACCGTCAACCGAGACGAGCAGCGCCGCCATGCCGCCTATGGCGCGAGATCTCGTGGGCCAAAGCGAAGAGGCGAGGATGTACAGCGCCGGCAAGATGAGCAGGCCGCAGAGGGCAAAGGGAAGCCTGGCGCTCCACTCGTTTATTGTACCGGCCAAGATCAACGTCGCTGCCGGGAAAAGCACCTCCCCCGGCCCTTTACGATGCAGAAAAAGCACATCATCCTGGCCAACGAGCACTGCCGACGCTAGGTGCATGGCCCGCGTCTCATCACCTTGAAACTCAGCGCTTCCTAGGTGAGCGAACCTAAAAAAAGCGCCAACGATCAACGCCACGAGCAGTAACCCAGAGGAGACGGAAAAGGTGAGACGCTCCCGGTGGCGACGCCACTGCAGCACAAAGCCGACGATTGAAAGGACGCTCAACACAAGGAGGAAGCCCTCCTTGGTGGGAGCACCAGGGAGCGCCTGGAATGCATAGGTCAAAATAAGCGCCCCGGCAAAAGCGCTGCTGATGCTAAGCAGGAGCCTTGCTCCGCCGCTAAAACTCTGCGGAAGAAGGATCTCACCAAAGAGGAAGCCGGGCAGCAGCAGCACGTACAGCGCCGCCACTCCGAGAAGCTTGACCTCACCTACGTCAAACGGCGCGCCGGCAAGTAGAATCGCCATCGCTAGAAGAAGGACGAACGCACCAAAGCGCAGCAAATGGGCACGCGTGCTGACTAGCTTCGATATGGCCTCCTTAATCTTCAGGGTGATCACCAACGAAAAACCGTCTTTGCTTCGTTTGATGTCGCGACCTGTTGCCCATCCCCTTTGGCTGCGATCTCGGCATCTAATTTGGCAAACTCTGCCGGGTCAAGTGAAAAGAGGGTCAGTCTCGGGTTATGAAATCCATAGGTGCCCGAAGGCGCCAAAAACTCTTTGATGATCGGCACCCCTTGAAAGATACCGCGTAGCCGCGCCTTGGCTGCGCGATCGCCATTCGGGTCGCTAAAATAACGATCATAAAAAAGGCTCGAGATAAGTAGGTATTTTTTGCCTGACTCTTTAAGCGCGGTTAGCGTCAAAAGATCAACCACCCCCTCTCGAAAAACAAACTCAACGTTGAATTGATCTTCGGTAAAGTAACTCGTGTAGGGCTGCCAATCGAGGTATATCGGCGATCCTTTGGGCAGGTGCTCAATCATCCAGCGCGCCGCTTGCAAGCGGGTGTCGTCTTTAATATCACGCGCCAGATCGAGGCTACGCAGCATCGGCAGCAGACACAGCGCCGCCCCTCCCACAAGCGCCAGCAGTCGCGCCTTTGAGCACCACAAGATACGCACCGTCTCAGCCGCGGCGAGCGCCATAAACGGCAGACATGGCAGGATGTAACGCTCCGGCTGCGGTGCAGGCTTGGCCTTGACCCACTCAGCCGGAAGGTAAAAAGCGAGGATTAACCCCACCACAAAGAGATCTTCAATCCGCCTGCGCCAAAGAAGGACACCCATGCCAGCCGTGGCGGCGAGCGCTCCGAACGCCGTCATCCCGGGAACGACGCTGCGTGAGAAGTGGTACATCCAGTACTGCGACCAGGCATCGATAGCTTGGGTATGCCCACGCAGCATGTGGCGCTTCTCAAAACGGAAGTCGCTTAAGAACTTCCTAATATTGAGCACCACAAAGGGTGAGCCGATCACAAAACAGAGCGGCACGATGAGCAGAGCCCAAAAGGCGTGCTCCACAAATCTCCGGTCCGGCTTCCACGACTGTGATCTCAAAAACGGTGCCACAACGACAACCCCGGCCGTCAAAAACCCAGAGTACTTAGTCGATGCCGAAAACCCGGCCGCCGCCGCTGCCAGATACAGGTACCACTTATTATCTTCCTTGACCGATTTGAGCATCCAGACCAGGCTAAGCAGCAGGAAGAAACAGAGCAGCGAGTCCTCCTTCAGATAGCGACTGCAGGTTACGTGTAGCGGGAAAAACGTCAGCATCGCCGCTGCCATGACGCCAACGACGCTTGAGTAGAGCCTGCGCCCGACAAGGAATAACAGATAGATTGAAGCGCTCCCGGCCAAGGCACTGACGATGCGCCCGGCCAAAAATGTGCTTATGCGAAAATCTGCACCGCCATCGAAGTACTGCACGATCGTACTCGTGAAATAGGTTACGTAGAGCAGGAGCGATGGATGCAGAAAATAGTTAGGGTCGAGCGAGCCTTGAGCACGCATGTACTCAATGGCATTTACCTTGGGAACTTCATCCGGATGGTAGTTGTTCGGAAGCCCGAAGTCGATGCCGTAGAGGCGCAGCGCAGCGCCCGCCAGCACGAGTCCGATCACCAACATAGGCCAGATGCGCGAGTCTACCGGCTGAGACCCCACAAATGAAAATGCCGTACCTACCTTATCCCCACGCCGGGCCGCGCCCACACACAAACCGAGAGCGAGCATTACGGAGAGGGCCCAAAGCCACTGCGGCTGCTCTAACTGCCCATAGGGGGTAACAAGGATCATCGGAAACGCAGCCAGAGGCACCGCTGCCGCCGCTAGCCAGCCCCAGAGAGAGTGCCGAAAAGCGAACGAGACGAGCAGTGCTAGCAGAAACAGGGCCAGCGCCACCTCAGCGATATGAGCCGAGGCAACCAAAGGCACGCCCAGCAGCGACCAGATATGCAGACTCTCAATCTGCGCACCTAGTTCGCGCTTGTCCCGCCCCGGTGCCACAAACGGCTGCGGCACATCAAAGGAGACCCGCCGCGGATCGCACACACCGCGCAGCGACAAACCGATACGTGTTCCACCCTCGATCAAGAAGTCCCCGCTTGGCTCGCTACAGACCGAGATCTTAACGATCGTCTTAGGGGCAACTGGCGGACGCCAGCGAGCGAACTGAATAGTAAGACGGTTACCGATATTGAAGAGCCCCGGAAAGTCCATTCGCCCCTGGTGCGAGATCCAACCATCCGGCCCGATGCCAGCGAAGTTCCCCGAATGCACCATTGAGTCAACCCAACGATCAAAGGAGATCCCAAGACCATAGACGGCCGAGAGCAGGCTTAAGGCGAGTACCGTTAACAAGAGTAAGGGATGACGTTGATTCATTTGGGGTTAAACATAGGGCACGAAGCCATGCTGGCGCAAGCACCGCAGGGGGCATTGGGATATTCGCTGGGAACTGGGTAGGCGCAGCAGTCTGCTACCGGCTTACGGCTACCGGCGACAGAGAACCGAGAACAGAAACAGCAACAGAAACAGATTATAAGAGCCAGGGGGTAGCCCCAGGGCCTGTTCACAGCCGGTGCGGCGACCGTGTCCGTTGGCGGCTGCTGTTCTCCGTTTCTGTTAGCCGTAAGCCGATTGCAGACTGCTGGCTACGGCGACTACCCAGTTTCTTGCGAACCTACGGACATCGCTTCTAGCCGAACAATCCTGCCGTGCCGGTGCACGGGAAACCACATCTGCCCCAGGCAAACCTCTGCTGTTGATTAGCCAAACGGAAGGTGAAATACTGCGTTTGTTTTGAAGCACTTCTAGACCTGTCCCCTAGATGTTGACGATCAGAAGAGAAAGTGGGTGTCTCCACAAAATGTGTAATAGTGGAGATAATATGAGCAAAGCAAAGAGACAATTCACCAAAGAGTTCAAAGAGGAAGCGGTGCGCCTTGCGACAAG
>CAIXSY010000014.1 GCA_903922175.1 uncultured delta proteobacterium
CATTCACTTGAAAAACTGACCGCGGCGGCCTCTGCTGCCGTCTGTTTCGTCCCGTCGCGGGTGATTTTATTAATTTCTTGCCTATTTTCACCTCAAGGAAAGTAGCTTTTCGAAAACAGGGTCTTTCCGGACAGGCTCTATATAGCACCGCGTATCTTAGCTTCTCAATACTTAGCTGCCCCTTGACTAAAATTCCCCAAAGTGGTCTCCTATAAAGACAATGAACTCTATCTGTAACATACTTCTCCTCGTCGTCGTTATTATTGGCCTTGAGCCAAGGTGCGGGGTGTTGCGGTAGAGTAGGCAACATAAGTGAGCGAAAAGCCCCCGCACCTGATGAAGGTACGGGGGCTTTTTGTTTAAGAGGCCTAGGAGGCTGCCGAGCAAGTTAAACTTGACAGCCGTTATCGAGGAACATTGATATGCAACAAATAGCGGCACGTTTTACCTCTTTCGCCGAGGCTGGTGGCGAAACGACGATGATCAAGATGTCGGGGGGGCAGGCGCTGATGCAGGCGCTGTTGCGTGAGGGCGTCGACACTATCTTCGGTTATCCCGGCGGGGCGATTATGCCGGCTTACGATGCGCTCTACGATTTCCGTGATCGGCTGCGTCATGTGCTCGTTCGCCATGAGCAGGGTGCGGCCCATGCCGCAGAGGGGTATGCGCGTATCACCGGGCGAGCGGGGGTGTGCATCGCCACCTCCGGTCCGGGGGCAACCAACTTGGTGACGGGCATCGCCGATGCCAATATGGATTCGGTGCCGCTGGTGTGCATCACCGGGCAGGTGGGAAGTTTTCTCCTCGGCACCGATGCCTTTCAGGAAGCCGATGTGATCGGTATCACTATGCCGATTACGAAGTGGAACTATCAGGTAACTAAAGCGTCTGATATTCCGCACATCATCGCTAAGGCCTTTGATATCGCCCTTAACGGTCGCCCTGGGCCGGTGCTGATAGATATCACCAAGGATGCTCAGGTGGAGATGCATGAGTATGCCTGGAGCGATCATCCCCCCGTACGCTATGCCTCTCTGCGTGTCGTGCCGGAGCGACGTAAGCTTGCCCAAGCGGCTGAGCTGATCAATAAGGCCAAGTCTCCGCTGCTCTTGGTCGGTCACGGCGTACTCATTGCGCACGCCGAAAATGAAACGCGACAACTCATCGAAAAGACGGGAATGCCGGTGGCGAGTACGCTGCTTGGCCTCTCTGCCGTTCCGACGGCACATCCGCTGTATGTGGGGATGCTCGGGATGCACGGTAACTACGGCCCAAATCTGCTCACCAATGAAGCTGATCTGATTATCGGCTGCGGTATGCGCTTTGACGATCGGGTGACGGGTAAACTCCAGCACTATGCTTCTAAGGCTAAAATCATTCATATTGATGTCGATCCGGCTGAGATCGGCAAGCTGGTCCACGTCGACGTGGGGATCTGTGCCGACGTGCGCGAGGCGCTCACGGCGTTGCTGCCGCTCCTCGAGCAGCGCAGCCATCTGCAGTGGTTAGAGAAATTCAAGCACTGTGCGCAGATTGAATTCGAAAAGGTAGTTACGCACGATCTCCATCCCGGGAAGGGGATGCTGCGCATGGGAGAGGTGATTGATCAACTCTCCGAAAAGACGGCGGGTGATGCGGTGGTGGTTGCCGACGTTGGCCAGCATCAGATGTTTGCCGCGCGCTACTATCGTTTCAAGCAGCCGCATAGCTACATAACGTCTGGCGGCTTGGGGACGATGGGATTTGCCCTTCCCGCGGCGATGGGTGTCGCCGTAGCTGACCCGCGTCGTCCGGTGTTGGCGGTGGTTGGGGACGGCGGTTTTCAGATGACCATTCAGGAGCTCGGCACGATCGCGCAAGAGAAGCTGCCGGTGAAGATTGTGGTGCTGAATAACAGCTTTCTCGGAATGGTACGGCAATGGCAGGAGCTGTTCTTTGAAAAACGCTACTCCTTTACCCACATGCAGAACCCCGATTTTGTGAAGATCGCCGACGGGTATGGAATTAAGGGTGAAGCGGTGGTGAGTCGTGAGCAGCTCGATGCGGCCTTGCAGCGCATGCTTGCCTATCCTGGCCCATACCTGCTTAATATAACAGTTGAAGAGGAAGCCAACGTGTTCCCGATGGTGCCTGCCGGGGCTGGGGTGCATGAGGTGAGGCTTGAATAGGAGCAATACTATGTCAGAACGGTATACCCTGTGTGTCTTTTCGGAAAATAGCCCCGGGGTGTTGCATCGCATCACCACACTTTTCACACGGCGCAAATTAAACATCGAAAGCCTGACCGTCTCGGAGACCGAAAAGAGCGGCATCTCGCGCTTTACGATCGTTGTGCAGACTGAGCGTGAGTTGGCCTACAAGGTGGCCGATCAGATCCAACGTATTATCGAGGTGTCTGACGTCTACGTTTGCGATGATAGCGATCTCGTCTTTAAAGAGATCGCCCTCTACAAGGTGTCGGCATCTGAGGATGAGCAGCGTCGTCGACTTGACGATCTTGTGCTGCAGCAGAGGGCGCAGATCGCCTTTGCCAAAAATGGTTATGTGATAATTGAGAAGATGGGCACCGAGGTTGAGGTGCGCAGCCTCTATGCACTGCTCGAGCCCTTCGGTATGCTTGAGTTCGTGCGCTCGGGGAGGATTGGGTTACTCAAAGAGAACCGCGAGGAGAAGCAGTTTGTAGAGCATGAAGGTGGGGATAACGAGGAGGCTAAAGCTTTTATTTAGTTCCTGACCGGCAATCCGTTTTCTGCAGTGGCGCGGCGTTTTCTTCGCGGTCAGGAACTGGGGGATATGTGTAGGGAGAGTATGAGGAAAGCTGAGTAGGTGTTGAGAGCCAGAGGCAATAGAAGCTCATGCTCCGTTTCTAGCCGAATTCTGTTTTTCTATGTTCCTATAGTTATAAGCTGTCTAGAGAAAGATATTTTAATGAGGAGAGCCTATATGTCAAAGATGAAATTTGCGGATACGGAAGAGAATGTGGTGACGCGAGAGGAGTTTCCCTTGGCTAAGGCACGTGAGGTGCTCAAAGGCGAAACTCTTGCCATTATCGGCTACGGGGTACAGGGGCCAGCACAGGCGCTCAATCTGCGCGATAATGAGTTCAATGTTATCGTTGGACAGCGCGCGCCGTCGCCTTCGTGGGACAAGGCGATCGCTGACGGATGGGTGCCTGGCAAAACACTCTTCTCGATTGAGGAGGCGGCTAAGCGCGGCACCGTTATTTTATACCTGCTTTCAGATGCCGGTCAGATCACCAGTTGGCCCGAGGTGCGGGCGCAGCTTACCAAGGGTAAGGCACTGTGTTTTTCGCATGGCTTCGGCGCCACCTATCGCAGCCAGACGGGGATCGTCCCGCCGGCTGATGTCGATGTGATTCTGGTTGCTCCCAAGGGTTCAGGGCGGTCGGTGCGTCGGCTATTTCAGGCAGGACGCGGAATTAACTCGAGCTACGCCATTATGCAGGATGCGACGACGAGGGCATTCGATCGGGTTTGTGCCCTCGGTATCGGCGTTGGCTCCGGCTACCTGTTCGAGACGACGATGGAGAAGGAGGTCTACAGCGATCTTACGGGCGAACGCGGGATTTTAATGGGAGCCTTGGCCGGGGTAATCGAAGCCCAGTATGCGCTCCTGCGCAAGAAAGGGCACTCTCCGAGTGAGGCCTTTAATGAGACGGTTGAAGAGCTGACCCAAAGTCTCGTCCCCCTTGTCGGTGAAAATGGGATGGATTGGATGTTTGCCAATTGTTCAACCACGGCGCAGCGCGGTGCGCTGGATTGGAAGGGGAAGTTTAGAAAGGCGGTCGAGCCGGTTTTCGAGGAGCTGTACCAGGGAGTTGCCAGCGGCAATGAAGCCCGCATTACGATTGAGTCCAATAGCCGCCAGGATTATAAGGAGCACCTTGAGGGTGAGCTAAGTGAGATGCGTAACTCCGAGCTGTGGCGCACGGGGGCACAGGTACGGAAGTTGAGGCCGTAAATACGGGGGTAAGCGTTCACGGGCGGACTGTCGGTACTTATTTCGCCTTAGCCTTGAACTTGAACTTCCGCGTGGCCTTGGCCTTGAGAACATTTCCTTGGAGCTGGACAGGACTCCAAGGAAAAGTAACCAGGCCATCGCCAAGCGGGAGGTCAAGGCCGAGTCTAGAGGCTTACGCGTTGCCCCACGTGAATACGGTTACGAAGAGGGATCGTGAATTACCACGACAAGACTTTTTGCGGAAGGTATAAGGAAAAAACGAACATGTATTTTCTTCAAGACTTTGGAACAAAAGAGCGCGTAGCCCCGGAAAATTTGGTTTTTACCGGCGAGCAGGGACCGTGGGAGGTGGTAATGGATCTCGACGAGATCCGTAAAAAGATTAACTTCGATTACTTCCGCAAGGCGCCGCCTTATGCTTCGAAGTATCTGCCCTTCATGCCGATAAAGGACTATGCCAACTTTGTTTCGTTGCAGGAGGGGGCAACACCGTTAATCCAGAGCAAGAGTCTGGGCAAGAAACTTGGTGTTGATCTCTGGTTCAAGCTCGAGCCGCAAAACCCCACGGGTTCGTTTAAAGATCGTGGCTCGGCGGTGGATCTAAGCGTGGCACGAGAGCTTGGAGCGAAGGCCATCGCCGTGGCTTCGACCGGCAATATGGCGGCATCTTGTTCGTGCTACGCCGCCTCGGCGCAGATCCCTTGTTTCGTCTTCGTCCCCGAGGGGACGCCGCCCTCCAAGCTGTCCCAGGTTATCGCGTTCGGGGGGTATATCGTCCAGGTCAAGGGGAGCTACAACGATGCCGCCCTGCTGGCCCAGCGTGTGGCGGAGGAGCTTGGGTTTTACCTCGCCGGTGACTACGCCTACCGCGTCGAAGGCGCAAAAACAGCTGCCTTTGAGATTATCGATCAACTCTTTTTTCAGCCGCCCGATGCGGTGATCTGTCCGATGGGGTGCGGCACGAATATGGCCGCCTATTGGAAGGGGTTTAGCGAATACCAAGCGCTCGGGTTCATTGATCGCCTGCCGCGCCTTATCGGTGTGCAGGCCAATGGCGCCTCAAGTATCGTGCAGAGCTTTCAACGTGGCTCACGTAAGATCGAAGCGCTCAAATCGATAGACACCATCGCCTCGGGGATTGCGGTGACCAATCCGCTTGATGGCGCAAAAGCGCTTGCGGCGATCTACGATTCAAGCGGCTATGCCATCGCCGTAAGCGACAAAGAGATGCTCGAAGCGCAGTATGCGCTTTCGAAAGAGGAGGGGCATTTTGTCGAGGTATCGAGTGCGGCGTCGATCGCGGCGCTGATCAAGTTCGCGCGTGATGGAACGCTGCGCGCCAAAAAGGTCGTCTGCATCCTGACTGGCGATGGTTTGAAAGATCCGCAAGCAATTTTGCGTGTGGCGATTAAGCCGCCGACGATAACGCCGCAGGTGAAGGAGTTTCTGGCTCTCTATGAGCATAAGTTTTTTGATGGCAAGAGCGTTGCCTTCTTCGATCGCGCAGAGGTGGTTTTTGGCAAGGAGCCAACCCTAGAGGAGCTACGTGCCAAAGCTCGGCATTATTTCAATGCGGATTATTCGGAGACTCACCTACAAAGCATGCTCGTTATCGTCAGTAAGTTTTTGAAGAAGGGGAAGCCGATCACGTTTTCTGACTTCCAAGATATCGTCCAGAGTGCGCTTGAGATGGTGAAAAAGAAGACGGTTGGCGTTTTTGTGGTGGAGGACTTTGAAATTCGTACGGGTAAGGACCAAAAACCACAGGCACGGGTGAAGGTGCGCATGAACGGCAGTTACAATGAGGCCTCCGCTACGGGCGTTGGGCCGGTTGATGCTGTGATCAACGCCCTGCGCACGGCATGCGGCGAGAAGATTAATTTTGCTCTCGTCGGGTATCGCGTCGACATTCGCAGTGAAGGTACGGATGCGGTCACCAATGTAGAGTTGAAGCTTTCCAAAGAGGGGATCATCTCGGTGGGGACCGGCGCCTCGCCCGATATTATCCAGGCTTCGATTGAGGCCTTTGAAGAGGCTTATAATGGGTATTATGCGGGGTAGTTGACGGAGAAACGGGGCAGCGAGATACTTTGACTTATGAGTTTTTTTACGTTTCGTCCATTTCCATCGATAGGCCAAGGCTTGGCACTTACAGCTGAGGAGCAGGAACAATATCTAGGCCGGGATCGGCAATCACCGATGTCAGAATTAAACGCACCAGTTTTAAACTCACCAGGACCCCGTGAATAACGTTATCATCGATTGGGAGCTAGTCTTTGCGGAAGCCCAGCTTTCGTATTCGCGCAGCTCCGGTCCTGGGGGTCAGCATGTCAATAAAACAGATTCTAAAGCAACACTGCACTGGTGCCCGGCTAGCTCGCGCGCGCTCCCCGAAGACTGCCGTGAGCGCCTGCTGCGTAGTCCGTTGGTGCAAGGCCGCCTTACGGTAGAGGGTGAGTTGGTGATAACCGCCCAAGAGAATCGCTCACAGGACCTTAACCGGCAGGCGGCTCTCGACAAATTACGCGAGCTTGTGCAGGAAGCGATTAAGAAACCAAAGAGAAGGGTGCCGACCCGTCCCGGTCGTGGTGCGCGGGAGCGCAGATTGGAGGGCAAGCGTCAGCGCGCAAAAACAAAGAGTTCACGCAGCTGGAAAGGGGACTAGGAGCGGCACGCTTGGTCTACCCTTTTTGTGGAGTTATCAATAGCTGTACCATGGTGCAAAAAAAGGGTAGACCAAGCGTGCCGCTAGTTGGTTTTGCAGCAGAGGCACGCGAAGCCTTAATCTTCAAATCGAGTGGGATAGTCTAAGAATCATTGCGGTTACACCATTGCTGTTACACCGTTGCTGTTACACCGGGGATGCGGTTACACCAGGGACAACAGGTGTTGCTGAGTGCAACGAACGAGTAGGAATGGTAGGCACGAGTGGATTTGAACCGCCGACCTCTCGCGTGTGAAGCGAGCGCTCTAACCAGCTGAGCTACGCGCCTGTACCAATAGCTAGTTGGGGGATACTAGCAAAGAAATTGGAAAAGCTCAAATGTTGTTGGGAGCGGTATCTTCGCGTGATTTTCTCTGCCTGTCCTATTTCAAATCTGCTCTGGGATCGTTATCGCCAGTAGAGTCAAATCATCAAAGGCTTTACCACCGAGATCCAAAGATCGAGCCTGTTCTTTAAGAGTAAAAATTTCCCATGCTACACGGCGTGGTGAGAAATTCAGTTTCTCAAGTCTAAAGCAAGTCGCCAGGGCAGGGGACTCGCCCACCACAAAATTAGGATAAAAAGCACCATCGGACATAATTACGATCATTGAATACTGATCAAGCGGCAACTTTGGCCGATACTGCAGAAGTCCTGGTTCTGTTCCGAATTTTGGATCACCGTTCATAACGGCAATGTGTTGGTTGTACAAAAACGCTCTGCGAAACCGGGGGTCACTCAAGGACCTCAGACGTGTGGCGCGTGCAAGATCACCGATGCCCGGTTCATCAGGGTTGACAGCATTCTTGAGTGTGACTCGCGCTTGGGGCAGGAGATCGCAAGTCAACTGTTCCCATCTGCCGTCGGCACGACGAGCGCAAACGATGCAGTCGCAGCAGGCGGCAACATCGAACTGACCATTAGGGTGGAACATAACTAAAGCCGCGGAGGCGCTGGGTCCAGCTGCAAAATCAGGTTCAGGATCTGCCCGACGGAGAATTCTGCCGAAGGCCGTGTTGGCTTCCACAAGGACATCTGCTGCCGAGGCGTAGCGGCCCGCATTCTTTAAGCAGAACCGTCGAAGATGTTCAGCCGCGAACTGAGCTGCATTGAGTCCGTGGTAAGTTAGAGTCGGATCGACTGATGTCGCACCATCTACGACTGCAACTAACTGTGAGGTTATGACAATTCGATCTTCTGAAGGCTTCGGGTTCCAATCCTTATCGCGTGCACCAAGACAAACGAAGTCGAAGGTAGGTAACGGTCGGTGGAAAGGACCAAGCAGCCCCCGCGCTTCTGGTAAAGGTACTAGGTGTCGCGCGGTAGGTTCAACTTGGAGCATACCGAAGAGATTATCATTTAAACGGGGGCTATGCAAAAAGTCGTACTGATTCGATTGTAGGGAGTAATAATGTTTCACCGCAGGGGACGCACAGGAGAAGGCTGATTTATCTAGGTTTAGAGGGCTTTCTCTACGTTCCTTAGCGTCCTCAGCCGTAAAAAATTTATCCGAAACAAGTCGATAAATTAAAGGAAACGTTCCGACGCCCTAGGGAAAAGTATATTCTGTAATCTGATATCAGAGATCAGCTGTCAGATTTCAGCTGACTGCATCAGCTGCGGCTACCGGCCGCCAGCCTTCATTTATTCCGGCCGCAAATAGCTTAGATATACCCATCTTTTTCCTTATGTCATGCTGCTTTCAGAGAGTTTTTGGCTTTACTTGCCTGCACGGTAATAGAGAGAAAGGTTCCGTCCGCCATCAATGCGCTTTTTACGTCAAGACTTTTTGCGGACGGTCTAATCCCCCTCCTCTTCAGCCACAAGCTGCGCCATATCCTGAACGATGTCTGAGGATACCTCTTTTGGTGCGCGTTGTTTATCTTGGTAGGGGGGGACGGTCAACATTTCCGCTGCCTCCGGGGTTAAGTCAGCCCAGTTCTTTAGAAGCCAGTAAGAAAGGCTGCCCTCTTTTCGCACTCGGGCTACGAATTCGTTTAGACGACTAAGGGCAACAGCAGTTGGATAAAATTCGCCGCGGTGGACTATGTTCGGTGCAGTGCCGGTCCTCTGAAATACGTCCACCCAGGTTAGAAGAGTTTTAGCGCGATACATGTCGGCTGCCATCTCATTTTCGTACATCGTTGTTGGAAGGATGGCTTGAGCATAGGCCGAGGCCTCGCTGACCCCGAGGCCGAGAAGCTGAATGATGAATGAGCCGATGTGGGCATGACTACACTGCCAGAGGGCTATCTCGGCGTCGATATCAAAGAGGCGATCCTCTATGCGCAGCGCGCGCCTGTACTTGATGAAATTTTTCTGGTCAACTCCAAGAAACATGGCACAAGAGAGGTGACGCATCGTGCCAAGGAGTAGTCCTCGTCCCAACCCGATCCGCGGAATTGCGTCACCGACGAGCGCGCCGATGTCGGCATAGGTGTGCATAGTTTTGGCAAAGGGGATGAAGTGCTCTGAGGGACAGCCGCGTTTGATGCGCCGGAAAACAAACAAAACCCCGATTAAACAGGCCAACTCCTCTATCGAAAATATCTCCTGAAATGCTTTGGCTGGGAGGGTTTTGTAGTTTAGCAGTTGCTCGGGGCGGTAGCTCAAAACGGCATAATATAGTGCGGCTCTCATGTTGCGAGATTTGAGCAGGGCACGCAGGCAGTAGGCTGTTACATCAGAGAGTTGGCCATTGTTCTCGTCGACATCTCGGCGCAGAAAGCGAACACAGGTGGTGAAGGTGTTTGGTGCAAGACCTATTAACGAACTGATTCGTTTGGCCTCGTCCCATGCTTCCGGATTGCTATACTTTGGCATATGCAGGGGGGAGTATATATCGAACTTGAAGGAGATGAAATGTGGAAACGTAATTACTCATTAAGTCCGGGTAAATGTTTTTCCCGTGCACCTGCACGTGCACAGCCTGTCTCGCCGTAGCCTTTCCGAATACCCCAGGCTGCGAATCAGTAGCGAAGGCGGATAAACGTTCCCGTTCCCGATCTTAAGAGTCCTGCATTAGACACATCTCAAAACGGCAATGTCGCCACAATAAACTGCAGCATCAAGCGATATACTCCAAGTCTCTCGTAATCAATCACACTTGCCCATATCGAAGAAATGCAATGAAAGTTGCGTGGAGGGGCACGGGAAATACAAAAAATCGCTTATATCTCGGCTAATTATCGTACCTGGCGACCGTTATTTAGCCACACTTTTCCGCGAAGCCCATTCCTTTTCAGGTCCCGTCTCATCGCACCGCCGCCTCCTGAAGGGTATATCTACTCCTAGAACGGGCCCCCCCTCCCGTTTTGACCGCTTGTCAGCCCCGCCTGGCCTGCTAAGATCGTTCTATGGGCTATCGCATCGATACGTTCTCCAATATTCCACAGGCCTTCTTTGATATTGCTGAGGAGCACCCCGATCTTGTTGCCTATAGTCAGGCGCTGGCGACTCCGAGCGCTGGACGGTCTCGGCGCATTACCACGTTTCGTGAGGCTAAAGAGCGTGTTGGAAAGATTCATGCATATCTCAAGTCCGTCGGCTTTAAAAAGGGAGATAAGGCGGCGATAATCTCCTCTACTCGTCCGGAGTGGGTAGAAGCTGATTTTGCCATCCTCTGTGCCGGTGGTGTTACGGTCTCTGTTTACCAGTCGCTGACGGCGCATGATATCGGCTATATCCTCTATGATTCTGGAGTGCAGGTTGTTTTCGCCGAAAACGAGGAGCAGCTAGAAAAGTTACACAAGCTCATGCGCGAGCCCTGTGCCATGCCGGCGACTGAGGATCGCGGGGCATGTAGTGCGCAGATCGGCTTTAAGCGGATCATCACCTTTGAGGAGTGTGCTGCTGAGCCACAGGTCACCGCACTTGACGAGATCCTCGCCTCGGTTGCCCCTGATTACAATTACGTCAGTGACCTGACTCGCCACGATCTGGCTTCGTTGGTTTATACCTCGGGCACAACCGGCCCGGCCAAAGGGGTGATGCAAACCCACGGCAACCATCTCTCAAATGTGCGCCAGGCGCGAGACGCCGAGATCTTCGGTGAAAAGACAAGCATCTTCTTGCTGCTTCCACTGGCGCACTCATTTGCCAAGCTGATGAGCTTGATCGGTTTTCTGTGGGGGGTAGAAATAAAATATCCGGCAATCGCGAATCGGCAAAGTTCAAAGCCCGACCCGGTGCAGCTGGCGCGCGATATGCGTGAGTGTGGAGCTGTGGCGATACCGCTCGTGCCGCGTCTGCTTGAAAAGATCCGCGAAAACCTACTCAAGCGCTGTGAGCAGGGTGGGCTAGGTAAGATTATCTGCTTGATGCTGAGTAACGCCGTCACTATCTATGAAAAGCGCAAAGTCGGTCAGGTTCCGACGCTGTTTCAACGAGCCTTGTTCCAGCTGCTTCAACCGTTACGCCGGAAGGCTCGTCGAGCTATCTTCGGTGCACAGTTTGAGTACGCCATTATCGGCGGGGCCAAGCTTCCCGTGTCGATAGCAGAATTTTTTGGCGCTTTGGAGGTTACCGTATTCGAGGGCTACGGTCTGACTGAGACCAGCGTCGCTACCAATGTGAATCGCCTCGGCAAGCATAAGGTTGGAACCGTCGGCCCGGTGCTATCACCTGATATCGAGGTGCTCATCGCCGCCGATGGCGAGGTACTCTTTCGCGGTCCGAATGTCGCTATCGGGTACATCAATCGCTCAATCGCCACTCGCGAAGCCTGGGACAGCGAGGGTTGGTTTCATACAGGTGACCTCGGCGCGCTCGATGCCGATGGGTATCTCTCCATTATCGGACGTAAAAAGGAGCTAATCGTCACTTCGAATGGCAAGAAAATTGCGCCCGATCACATTGAAGCCCTTTTGCGGGCTTCGCCTCTTATCTCGCAGGCGATGCTTTGGGGTGAAGCTCGTCAATACCTCGTCGCGGTGTTGACGCTGCGTGAGGATGGCATTCGCGCTTGGGCGGCTGGTCAAGGAATTGTTCTTGAAGGATCTCTGGAGGAGGATCTACAGGTACGTGCGGCACTTCAAGAGCATGTTGATTCAGTTAACCGTGATCTGGCGAGCTATGAGAGCGTTAAAAAATTCATCATCGCTCTCGAAGATTTCACGATTGATAACAGCCTTTTAACTCCCACACTCAAAATGCGCCGTAAGGAGGTGTTTAAGAGGTACAGCGCGCGGATTGAGGGGTTGTATGAGGTCGCTCGCTCGTGACGATCACCGAAAACATCCTCAGCGCAGCTCTCAAAGGCGACTGGAGCGGCATTCGTGCTGTCCACAAAAGTGATCTGCACGCGCACGCGATGCTTTCGGCTCCATTCTCAACCTACCAGGCTCTTTCGCATAATACGATTGAACCGCCGCCGCTGCGCTTTAGCGGTTTTGAGCATTTTGACCGCTACATATTTTCGCAGATGATTCCGCATTTTCAGAGCTTGCCAGCGCGGATTAAGATCGTACGTGACGGACTGCGGCATATGCGTGACGACGGCGTTGTGGTGGCCGAGCTTTCGTTCGATCTGATGACCGCGGTCAAGTTAAAGATCTCATGGGCGGATCTGGCACAGGCGCTCCGGCCGCTTTTGACCGAGGTTCGAGATACGATCAGAGTAAGCCCAGAGCTCGGTATCGATCGCCAGATTAACCTTCCTGGGTGGCAGGAGATCGCCCACGAGGCGTTGCAATCCGGCTTCTTCGAAGGAGTGGATCTCTACGGAAATGAAAACGGGGGAGTGCCACCCGCATTCGATGCCTTCTTCGCTGAGGCGCGATCCCGAGGGCTTCGCCTTAAGCTCCATGCCGGGGAGCAAACCTCGGCTGCGCAGATGCAAGCCGATCTGGGGCGAGTTCAGCCTGATGCCATTCAGCATGGTATCAGCGCCGCGACGGATGTGGATCTAATGCAGCGCTTGGCTGCGCAGAAGATCCCTCTGCACCTTGTCCCCTACGGCAACTACGCACTTTCCTGCGTTACAGCGTACGAGAGGCATCCGATACGCGAGCTTTTTGACGCCGGCGTGTGCGTCACGATCAATACCGATGATTTCGCCGTCTTTGGGCGAAGTCTTAGTGAAGAGTATGTGCGCTTATGGGAGGCCGGTCTCTTTAGCGCAGAGGAGCTTGAGGTGATCCGCTTAAATGGGTTGAGGCAGAACTAGCGCAGCGCCACCATCTCAATCTCTATCTCCGCTCCGCGTGGCAGCGCCGCTACCTGCACGGTTGAACGCGCTGGGCGCACTCCGGCCAAAGCTTTTTCGTATATGGCGTTAACCGCTTGGAAGTGGGCCAGGTTGGTAAGGAAGATCGTGCTTTTGACGACGTTAGAAAAACTCACCCCGGCGTGGGCTAAAACTGCCTTTAGGTTTTGGAGCACCTGTTCGGCCTGTTTTTCGATCCCGCCCTGAACGATCTCTCCGCTCTCCGGGCTAATGCCGATCTGTCCCGAGAGAAAAACAAGATTCCCGGCGGCAACCGCTTGAGAATACGGCCCGATAGCCTTAGGGGCATGCGCGGCATCGTTGAGGTACATAGGTGTGCTGGTGTTGGCGGCCATTGGTAATACTCCCTTGAGCTGAGTTGCTGGCGAATAAGGCTTTATTAATAAGCAGGGCCTAAGGTAAATAATCGATATTTCTGATAATTAAGGCAATAGCCTGGTAATTGGTAACCGTTATTCACGGGGTCTAACTAATTGAACTAGCGGAAGGAACCCAGCTACACGAAAGCCACGAAACATGACGCGAAGGACACGAAAGTAGTTGCTGAGTATTCACCTGGAGCTAACTCCTGGTGAATACTCAGTAATTTATTTCGTGGTTTTCGTGTCCTTTTTCGTGCCCTTCGCGTAACTTCATCACACTTCCATAGTTTTAATTAGTTAGGCCCCGTGAACGGTTATGGTAATTGCTCAATAACCCCGGGCGAAAGGCTCCTGCTTGAACTTGCACTGTTCAAGATTTAGATTTATCCACATTTATGAGCAGATATATAGTCTGTAGTATCCTTACGCATCGTGTACTTAAGCCTGGAGAATCTGGTAATATCCGAGAGTTGTATTTGTAGGGTAGTTTGTTATGGATTGTAAGCTCCAGTGGTCAAAAACCAGACCTATCGCCCCTGTAGCGGCAGATCCCTGTGTTGCTGGCCTTGTTGCTAGTGGAGGGAAGATACTTACCGGGGCTTCAGCGTTGGTTTGTTCAGAAAGTGTGCGCTTCTCGACTCCGAGTGATCTAGACGATGCATGTGGGGCATTTAAATATTTTGGCTACATTTGGAATGAATCGTCCCCGTTTCATTTACAAGAAAAAGAGGGGTTGGCGGTAAAACTAACTGGATCTCTCCAATCTTTGTCGTATGGGGTAGAGATAGTAACGACTAGGTTAACCACCCTCCGAGAGTTCACAAAGAGCCTCAAGGCTTTGGAGCTGAGGTGGGGGACACAGGCGCAAGAACCCGGAGAATCTGCATTTAAGAGGCGGCTCATGGGCGCACCAGCTATGTTGCGGCTTTTTCTTCGGGCCCAACCGTCGCGAAGGTTATACGAGTCAGACGGTGCACCGTTCCACAAGGACGAACCAGCATGCACCGTTAAAGAAAAAATAAAATCTTCGATAGTTCTTAGTCAAGGAGAGGTGAAGCTTTCTGATTTGGCCTGGGATCAGTTTTTAAATACGCTCACGTATTGTCAACCCTTGATCAGGATGTTGGGGCTACTGGTGGGGGCGGCAACGCTACAATATCCCGATCGGCAGCAGGAGCATTTCTGGTTGGGGAGTCTTGTTGATCTTGGAGAGAGTGCTGTCCTAACGCAACTGCACGACACCAAGGTACAGGCCGCGCTCCGTACGGTTCTAGAGGACGATCTGAGGTGGCTTTACGCGGCGATGCCTCAAACTACGTCGCAGCCTGATGGATTAAGAGATTCTCTATGCGAGTTTAAGAAAAAGCTTGAGATTCATTTTCTGGGTCGTGGCTTCGGGGCGTCCCCCCAACCTCCACAGGGAATGGAGGTTGGTGCTTTTAACTATTGTGTCGAGAGGGGTATCGGCAGTGAAGATACCACTATCCAACCGGTCTTTCTTAAAGACGGCTTGCGTATCTTGCTATCGGCTCGTCCTGAGGTCCAAAAAGAGGCTAGTATTCAGTGTAGGATATTGCAAATATTGCGTGTAGTCCTTGATTATAAGTCACCAGGCACGAGTAATGTTGCAGTTCCGGATTGCTCTTTGAAGATATTTAAAACCTGCTGCGGATTGCCGATCGGCAGTGGACTGGAGCTGGCGAAATTGGCGAAGTGCCGTTTGGAAAAAACGAGTGTACCTCTAGGTGCGGAGGAAACACGAGAGGGACCTCAATGTGTAGCTGTCGAAAACCGCTTTCGAGTAGGCCTTGTCGCCCTGCTTCAGGCGGTAGCGACTAATCCGCAGGTCGAGGGGAGAGACGATCTCCTTGCGGCAATTCGCTCCTGCTTGGATTTAAGATATACAAAGGGGGTCATCGAATGCGCCGCCATGGCCCTGGCCAAATTGAAAGATCAAGCTGCTCTGCCATTAGCGCTCAAACTTGTGAGTTGGTATTGCGATCCAGATTCCAAAATAGATGTGCCTCCAGAAAGGCGTGGCACGGCAAATTTCGAGACGTTTATCGGTTACCAAGATTCCCAATGTCACAGTCTTATGGAGGCGAGCTTAGAGATACTTGATGGCGCTGGTACGGTGGATAGAGCTGTGGTCGAGATGTTCCGTAGCGCACTTGAACACAAAAAAAAGCAGCTCGAACAGTGCAACGGATCTTCTGGGGCTAGTACGGACGGTGTGCAATCACCGGCGGATCTTCTCTTGCGAAATACAATTAGGCTGGGGCGAAGAAGCGGGGACGGGGCGAATTCTCATCGCATCGCATTCCTCAGTATTCAGATAGGAAGACTTAACAATCTCCTGAGTAATAGTGGTTCCTAGAAATGAAGGTATCAACGCTTAAATAAGAGGAAGAGAGATGTTCGACCGTGCACTGGGGGCCACTCGGCAGTTTTGTGTGGTAAAAGGAGGTAGCCCACCTGTGGTATATGCCTTTGATCGTGCGCTTGATGACCTACGTCGAGCCTCGAATCTGTTCGACGAACCGTTTGAAGATAGAATAGGGAAGCTCCTCCGTTCTGAGGATGGGACGAGTCCCGCCACGATATCGCCGCGTCGGTTCTTTAATGAAGCGGTGAGGAGTACGGTCGGGTTAACTGAATTTATCTCAAACTATCCTGATCTAACAAGTTGTTCGGCGCCGCAGCTCAGGTTGGTTACCAATCGTCTGTTGGCCGAGTTCCCTGACAGATACGAAATCTTCGCTTCATGGGAAGCCTTCACCAGATTCGTAACCAGATTTCGTGAACTATCCAAGGCCTTGGTCTCAAATGGCGCGTTATCCCATGAGCCGCGACAGACATGCACATGCCCTTCGGTGACCTTTGACGCTTATACGTGGTCTTCAGCAAACGACAGCGGACGCTATCTGCGTGAGCGCTATCAGAACCTCGCCTTGTCGTTTGCTGGTGCGGTATATCGCTCATTTACCCCAGACAGTGAGCTCAATCACAACGGGGGCATGGGCACTCTCTTTTTCATCAGACACACTGGTATCGGGAGGAGCTGTAAGTTTTTTGTTCCCTCTAAGGCCATTCATACGACGGATCATAGCGGCATGGCCACTGGCACCATGTGCTGGATACTGTCTAAAGATGCCTTCGAGACGGCGCGAAAAGAATTAATTCAGGCTGAATTAGTCACTCCTGTAAAAGTCCTCTCTGATTCTATCCCGATCGTTTTTGGATCAGGTGTAGGGCGGGTAGTCATGGGATTGACGCTGCGCAGGGCATCATAGGCTAGGGTGTAAGAATGTTCGGCGTAATCTCGCGAAACTCCACGAAGTTTATTTTAACGCGAAGGAACGAAGTCACGACAAGGTACGAAGGTAATAATTTGAATCCCTTCGTACCTTCGCGTTAAAAATAACTCTTGCGCCCAAATCATTGGCCTGCAAAGTTGGGCGTGGCCAGACTTTGTGCTATACGTGTGCAACTATACCGGCCGGCCCCGCTATTCGGGGGTCCGCCAAGACTTTTTGCTGACGGTATAGTTCGTCCGGGGTGGAGTTATCTGGCTGCATGAGCCGTTGTGCTCCGAGCAATATCGGAAAAGATATGCCCTTTGCTCTTCTGTGCTCGGAGAGGCAAACTCTTTCTTCGTTTACACGCGCAAGGGACTAGGCGGGGCGATAAAAGATAGTGCGCAGCTAGCGCGGGCAACGAAACGCGGACTGATTGCTCGGGTGGCACATCATTTTGTTATAGACGAGCTGCGTAAGCTTTTCCCGCGCTTTAAGGTCGAGTATCAGCGCGTAAGACTTCTTCGCTCGCCGCGTTCACAATGGAAGCTTCGCTCGGTCGTATTGGTGATGAGGAAGATGGGGGGAATTCTACGAGAACGAGTATCTCATCGAGGCAAGGAGGTTCCGTCTTGTTAATAATCTGCTGGGGGTGAGAGGGTGTGGTGACCCCAAAGGAAAAATTATGGTTATTTTTCTTGCATACAAGGATGTATCGGCGGCCGACCAGGAGAAGCAAACTTTACTGAGAAGAGAACTGGGAAGAGACCGACGGATAGTTCAACTGGAGAATTTACTGGTGCTCATTGACAGTAGAGATGAGACCCAAGATAAACTGGTAGGCAGGCTCGTTCAGAATATGGACGTTAAGCCAAGCGCAAAGGACAAAAAAGGAGAATGAGCCGCCATTCAAAGGCGCATGATAACGCAGAGGGCAGGAAACTTTTCCACAAAATCTTCGATACTATGAGGGTACGGTAATGTGAGTAGCTAAACAATTTTACTTGTTCGAACGTACCCTATGGGATACACTAGGGGATGTAAGAACCTGTATGGAGGGAAGTGTACGTGATCTCAAGCTGTTAGAACTCCGAACGGGCAAGTGCCCATTCGAAGCTTGGTATAGATCCGTTCGGGATGTTCGAGCGCGGCAGCGGATATTCTCAACTATTACTCGACTGGCTGATCCGAGATATAGAGCGTTTAAGTCGGTCGGAGAAGGGGTTTACGAGTTGCGAATATTTCATGGCCCAGGGTATCGCGTATATTTCGGGATGAAAGGTGATCGACTGGTTGTTTTAATTGGCGGTGGTGATAAGAGCGACCAAGGGGGTGATATACATGAAGCAAAAAAACTCTGGAAAGCGTTCAAGGATGAGAGCGAGAGATATCAGCGAAAGCTCGTTGGTTGAGGATCTGAAGGACCCCGAATTTGTTGTTGGGTACTTAGAGGATGTTCTTAAGCAGGCATCCACGGAATCTTTTTTAACAGCGATAAGATTAGTCGCCAGAGCGAATGGTGGCATGAAGAAACTCGCTTCAAGATCTCAGCTGGGCAGAGAGAGTATGTATAAAGCCCTTTCGAAAACCGGCAATCCTCAGTTCTCTACTTTGAATAAGATTCTGGCTGGAATGGGTCTTCGTTTTTCAGTGGCGTCTATCGAGCGATCCAAGAAAGCGGCATAGGTTAGGCCAATTCGCGCACGTTATGAATGTAAGTGATGCCCGAAAGAAATTTTGCCAAGGTCTTGTCGGATCTTGGGCGTCGTACTTGGGTGGCGGTCGTGACATGCTCATAGGCATGAGGCTGACGTTTCACGAGAACGGTAGCGGAACGATAGAGGAGTGGGGGTTTGACCATGAGCATTTAGATCCATCGTATGTCAGCATTCCGGATTTCCAGTGGGAATTCGTAGCCGATAGCAGGATTGAAATCACACACCGCGGGGTGACGAAAATAGTGGATTATGATTTTAGAACGTGCACGAACGAGTATGGCATTGCAGAGCTCCGCGTATTCGAGACCGGACGGAGTCCCGATGAGCACGGAGAAATAGGATTCTGGCTATCGCCATACTCGCTTGTTTACCTGGAGAGAGGGCAGGAAGCTTTTAGTATAGTGCGGCGATTATGGAAGTGGTTAAAATATTGAGTTGGCCTAGCCATGCAAAGCTGCTTAGCCGACCCGAAGTGGCTTTGAGTTAAATAGTAAGACGAATCGGTCAAAAAGGTATTTGAAACGCTATACCATATGAAACTAATATGTCTTACGCTATTACTGCAGTGCTTTGTGGTGGGAGAGGGGTCAGCTCAAGATACTATTCCTTTGTTGAAAGACCCAGGGACATGCCTTTTCTTCTCTGATAAACTTAGATCTTCGCCCTATTCTGCAAAAGGTTTGGATATGCTCTCGACCTCGTCCGTCTTGAGGAATTTAGAAAACACCTCTAATCCTTCAACTAAACTAGCGCCTTCTAATTCCTGACATTCTCCGACGCGGACGAACTGCCATTTGCACCGCCCACCAACAGCGGCTACATACTCAACCTCAGATTTGCGACCATATTCTTCTGCTTTCGCCCTAGCACTTGCTTCGTTCTCGGCACTGAAGAGGACTATGCGATCTTCCCAGAGCCAGTCTTCACCTGGACTATCGGGGTGCAAGCTTCGGAGAAAAATTTCCACTGCAAACCATTTCATAGTGAGGTGGAATAAAGCAAAATCATTAGGTTGAGACTATTTTCGCGCGGTGTCTGAGGCAAAAAATGGCGGCCAACAAACTTCGCATTTACCACAGAACTTAGCCTGCTCTGCATCTAAGTTTTGTTATGCCCCTTCTCCTTTAATATACGGTCGACACGTGCGTCGTCATCTGCGTCTGCTTCTGGCGGAGGCCATAACTCAATCTTACAAATGGGTTTCACGCGGCGTAGCGAAGCGAGAGCTTCAAAGGAAACATTTGTATTATCCCTGCTCAAAGTTAGAGACGTTAATTTTGGAAATCCGTTCTCGAGCATTTTCACTCCGACATCGGTCACCCGAGTCGCCCGTAGATCTAAAGTTTCCAACCATGGAAGCTTCGAGAGTGCTAGCAAACCAGAGTCGTCTACTTTTGTACCCAAAAGGAACAACCACTCTAAAGATTTAAGGTTTGTTAACTCAGACATGCCAGCCCCTGTCACGTTTGTTCCTTCTAAACGGAGATAGTGAAGATTCCTCAACCTCCCAACATGAACGAGGCCAGCATCACCAATGGAGGTATGCCTAAGAGCAAGATCTTCGAGAGATTGAAAACGTATGAGACCCGCCAATCCTGCATCTGACACACCAGAAGCATCAAGCTGAAGCTCCTTCAGGTTCGGTAGATGCAATGAGGACCTAAAAAAGTCATCACCAATACGTTCAAGTGATAAAGATGTGATAGATCCATCTCCCTCTCTTCCAACATATTTCCGAAGATGACCTAAATTGGCACAGTGTAAATCCATAAATTCTTTGGGTCTTCGGGCAAAAGTGTGGGTAAAAAGAGCTAATTTTCAGACATGCTTGGGGACGCTGTCCCCAAACCCCTGAGATTTTACGCATTGAAGAACTACCGGGTGGGGTAAAAGACAGGCCTTTGCAGTGGTGGAATAGAG
>CAIXSY010000015.1 GCA_903922175.1 uncultured delta proteobacterium
CGAAGGAACGATGGCCGCGAAGGTGGGAGTTATTCAGAGGCATCCTAGGAGATTCGCTCATTTCTTAAGATATAGAAGAGCCAAATGAGGATCTTAGAGGAAACTCCTCAAGCAGCCGCTAATAGCAGGCGACTTGGTCTCCTATCGGTTAATGAGTGGATACGTATCTTTATCATAAGGAAGTGAATTATGGCGATTAGCTCAGTATCTTCAGCTCCGGTTACTCCTCCAATCTCAACTCAAGTTGCGAGCAAAGGAGCCTCCCCGGCTGTCGAAAATGACGGAGATGAGGGCCCAGGCGATAAGGACGGCGGTGCCGCTGCTCAGGTCGCAAAAAGTGTAACCGCTGCGGTGACCGGAGTCGGCGCCCAGCTTGATATTGCTGCATAGATACATGCTGGCTGATTTATAGAACCGGCGGTGACCAACGCGGTCATCGCCGGTTTGCTTTTTGTCCCCAAGCTTATTGGCACCAGGTGCATTCAACAAAGGAGAGGGCAACGAGACCAAGTGAAAACACGAAGAGCCCCGGGCGAATGTAGCGCCAGAGGGGACGCTGAAACCTCCCCACAATCAAGTCAAGCACGAGGAGAAGAGATAGGGCTGCACCTATATAGGTGATGTGGGGAGAGGCATGCCAAAGGGTGAGGTCTTGCCTAGAAGTTACCCCCTCGGATCCACAAGCGACGAGAGATGCCGGGCAAAATACTATACGTAATATAAACAATATGAGCGCCGCTGGGACAACGAGCACCAGCTCAAGCAGCCAAGCATTTGTACGACAACTTTTTACCTCTTTTTCGTCCTGCATAATAATCCTAGGATCGATGATATCTTATAGTAGCACTGCAGCATAACCTACTCAAACCCCAATTGCGGCGGTATACTTGGCATCCTATGCGTCCACAGCTCTACCGCCTAATCATCTTCATTATCGCGATCTTTCTCGCATCATATCTGTATCTTAAGGATAATCCACAAAACATAGTCCAACGACGTCGCCTACAAGTGGCAGAAAGCAGCCCCCTTCCCTCCCCGAAGCCTCGTGGTCGCCCGATCTGCTCGACTCCCCTCTCCTTGCAGATCGGCTCTATTGATCCACAGTTTGGACTAGGACGAGAAAAGTTGGTTAAACTCGTTACCGAAGCAGCGAAGGAGTGGGAAGACGCTACGGGGCGGCGTTGGTTTACAATCTCGAACAAACAGGGAATGGCTATAAACTTTATCTTCGACGGCCGCCAGCAGGCGCTGCAAGAAGATGCACAGGAGGGAGCCGCCCTCAAAGCCCAGATCGAAGCTGCGCGCCGCGAACAACCGCTACCCGAGGCTTCCCTCAATATCCTTCTCGAGCGTTATGAGCGTTACCGGCTACAGCACGAAAAGCTCAGCCAGCCAGTGCCGTGGGCGCAGCATATTCATCAGGCTGGGATGGAGGCGATCGATGTCTTTGCTTTTAGTGATCGCGAACAGCTACATGCTACGCTGCTTCACGAGCTTGGTCACGCCCTTGGGCTTGGTCATCTGCCACAGCACGGGGCTCTGATGTATGAACTGCGCGAAGTAACCACGGCGGATGTGCACCTTTCGCAGTATGACGTCGAAGCCGCACTTTCGCTGTGTGAGCTGCGATGAGGGGTGGCTCTGGGTTGGGGCGATGAGATATAACTAGCTTGGATGTATCTGCTCACGAATGTGGATATACCCTGGCTTGCTAATTACCTTGACCAAGAAAAGATGTTGAGAATGAGTCAAGTTTTGATTTATCCCGTGCTCCTGCACGCTCCCCTTCCCGAAAAAGTGTTTTTATGGGGAACGGGAACGTTTACGTGCAGGCTTCGACGTGAGCTCAGCCGAACGTTGCACGGGAAAACCTTAAATGGTCCGAGGTGAAACCTCACTCGCCTATGATCGAAGAACGCCTCCCCATGGATGAGCTAACCTGGCTCAATAGCAATCCTCCCTTGGACGATCTCGTCGGTCACTACCCCGAGGTCTGGGAGCAGGCGGCACGCGACCTCGTAACGACAGCTAAAGAGGGACGGGTACAAGCACTGAACGAATATGCCGTCAAAGCTAAGCTTCTCGCCGAGACCTGGAAGAACCGGATTCGTAAGAGCCGCAACAACCACAAGGTGATTAAAGCGGCGGTGCCCTACATTGTGAAGAGTAGGATGTACCTGCATGCCCTCGACAAGTGCTTCTTGGCGGCAGCCGCTGGTAAGGTGACCGGCAAGGTGCGCTTCACCATCGTCAATGGCTTAATCATTCAGAAGCTTCTTTTCAAACGCGACCTTGTGCGTAAACCGGCATCGCTGCGCTGGTTTAAACTTTTGTGGCCCTTCGTTACCCAGCGTAAACTGCTCATTCCGCTCGTGCAGGGCAAAGGCATCTACTGCTTTTACTCCAAGGAGCTCATTGGGGAGCTTAAAACCCTTATCGGCGATCGCACCTGTGTCGAGATCGCCGCTGGCGACGGCACCCTCGCCCGCTTTCTTAAAGACCAGGGGGTTAACGTTATCGCCACCGACGATCTAAGCTGGAGCCACGCTATTAAGTATCCGGAGAATGTCGAAAACTTAGATGCCAAGCACGCCCTGGCTAAGTACTCACCCAAAGTTGTGATCTGCTCGTGGCCTCCGCCGGGAAATACCTTTGAACGCCAGGTATTCTTAAACAAGGACGTCGACCTCTATATCGTCATCGG
The DNA here is from genome assembly GCA_903922175.1 of uncultured delta proteobacterium. Taxonomy (GTDB): domain Bacteria; phylum Bdellovibrionota_C; class UBA2361; order UBA2361; family CAIXSY01; genus CAIXSY01. Next base: position 2,705 of record CAIXSY010000015.1, read on the forward strand.
CAGCCGATATAAATTCATCAGCGGCAACTGGGACTCGTACGCTGAGCAAGATAAGTTCGCTTGGGCCACCGACGCGAAGCTCAGCAGCTATGTCATACCACCGGAGATTGAGAGCGCGGTGCTGGTTTTTCGCAGGAAGACATAGCTTGCTTCAAATTGCGGCAATCCCAATCATGCTTTTTGCGGTGGCGAACCTGATGCAGGAGTGAGCTCTGAGCACAAAATTGAGGGCACATCCCCTTAGTTGATGTCAGGCTGATAAATTGGTATGAATTCGGGGGGGCACACCTTGGCCGATTAAGTTATTGAACGTGAGACAAGTCTGGGCGTGTTCAATCGACGGAGGTCCCTCGCTAGCTTTCCTGCCGTGCGATTTGCTTGTGCAGAGTCGCGCTCTGGATGACATTAAGAGAGATTGTCATCCCGAGCGCGACTCTACACCGACACAACGCTAAACAGAGTGGCCAGCGAGGGACCTCCATAGCCGGTCAAGGGACGTAGATAGTCAAACTATCCCTGGTCCTCTCTAATTATCTTAAGGTATCTCCCTATGCTTACATCCCGCCAAGTTCGTGAAATTTATCTGAAGTTCTGGTCCGAGGCGCCGCGCTGCTGCAAGGTTGTGCCGAACATGTCGCTTGTGCCCAACGTCGACTCGACGCTGCTCTTCGTCAACTCCGGCATGTTTCCCCTCGCTCCCTACCTTGGCGGCCAACCCCACCCTCTCGGCACGCGGCTGTGCAACATCCAGCGCTGCCTTCGCACCAACTACGACGAGATGCTGGAGATCGGCGACAACCGCCACACCTTGATGTTTGAGATGATCGGTGACTGGTCGCTCGGTGATTTCACCAAGGAGCAGCAGATCCCTTGGATTATGGAGCTCTGGGTCAAACAGCTCGGGATCGATCCCCATCGTATCTATGTCTCAGTCTTTGCCGGTGACGAGACCGCACCGCGCGACACGCAGGCGATTGAGCTTTGGAAGAAAACTTTTCGTACCTATGGCGTCGAAGCAGAATTCTCTGAAGATATCAGTGCCATACCGCCGACGCTTGAGCAGAGCAATGGTTGGAAAGCGCACATCTTCCCCTACGGGAAAAAGAAGAACTGGTGGCAGCGCGCCAACGCTCCCGGAGAACTGGGGGGCCCAACCTCCGAGATGTTCTATGATATGGGGAAGCGTGAGCGAGCGCAGGAGATTTACCATATCAACGACGATTCCGGACGCTTCATCGAGATCTGTAACAATGTCTTCATGGAGTATCGACTCACCACCGACATGCAATGGGGCCCGCTGGCGCAGAAGAACATCGATTTTGGCGGCGGTTTTGAACGTGTCTGCATGATCATCCAAGGCAAAACAGATATCTACGAGACCGATATCTACATGCCGATTATCGAAAAGGTCGCTTCCCTCTGTGGGCGCACCTATAAGACCGATGGCGTTGAGAACGAGAACACGGCATCGTTTCGCGTCATCGCCGACCATGGCCGCGCGGCTACGTTTATCTTGGCCGACGGTGTCTCACCATCGAACAAAGACCAGGGCTACATCCTGCGACGCTTTATCCGCCGCCTCGTGCGCTTCGGGCGTAAGCTCGGGCTTGAGCGTGAATTTACCAAAGAGGTTGCCGAAGTAGTTATCACCACCCTGGCGCACGCCTATCCGCACCTTGAGGAGAATCGCCAGTCTGTGCTGGATAAGATCTCTAAGGAGGAGCAGGTTTTCAACCAAACGCTAACCAAGGGGCTCAAAGAGCTTTCTAAGATTCAATCGCAGCTTGCGCCCGGCTCAGCCATCTCCGGCGAGCAAGCGTTTTACGCTTACGAGAGCTTCGGCTTCCCGCTTGAGCTAACGCTTGATGAGCTTCATATCGGTGAAGAACAGGCCACGCGCATTACCAAGGAGTTCAATGAGGCCGAGAAGAAGCACCGCGATCTCTCGCGGGCCGGGGCTGAGCAGAAATTCAAGGGTGGACTGGCCGATCAGTCGCACGAAACAACAAAGCTGCACACGGCGCACCATCTTCTGCTGGCTGCCATGCAGCGCGTTGTCGACCCCAATATCCGCCAGCGCGGCAGTAACATCACCGCCGAACGGCTGCGCATGGATTTTAACTTCGAGCGCAAGCTAAGCGATGAGGAGCTGGCCAAGATCGAGGCCCTCGTCAACGAAACGATCGCGCAGAAGCTCCCCGTAGAACGCGTCGAGATGCCGCTCAGCGAAGCCGAGAAGATCGGCGCACAGATGGAATTCGGGGCCAAGTACGCCGATATCGTTTCGGTCTACTTCGTCGGCGGACGTCAGGGCTGGTTTTCGGCGGAGTTCTGCGGCGGCCCTCACGTGGCCAGCACGGCGGACTTAGGCGAGGGCACCAAGCGCTTTAAGATTCTCAAGCAGGAGAATGTCGGCGCGGGCCTCAAACGCATCAAGGCTGGGCTGGTATAGGTGCTGTCGCCGTAAACCCACACCCCTCTCCAAACGGATAAGGTCCGACCGGTGCCGGTTCGAGCATAGGGGCTGTAATCCAAGAGGCTGAAGCATTCATAGCGCCGGCGAGACAGCGACAGTAAAAGGCACGTGTGCCTAGTGTCGATTCGGGGGATAGAGGATGCAGATCGGCGCTTGTTTCTGCACAGAATTGCATCTGATTCTTCACAAAATTGACATAGAGCTGCACACAGCCATTCTGCGGGGCTGAGATCGTAGCGCAGCTTTCACCGCCCCCACGCACGCGAGAGATGGCCTCTTCAAAATCAGAAACGCTTTTCAAAAAAAAGCTATCGGGATTGCGCTCGCAGTAGTGATGCGGCGGTGGCGGACTGCCCTTTTCGACCGGCTTCCGTAGTTCATGCACAAGCGCAGTCGCCTCTTTAAAGCAGGCCGATACCACGGGCAGGCTCACCGATGCGGTCGCGCGCCTAGGTGCGGCGCTGCTTACGTGATTCAGCGGAACGCGCGCCGCGCTGTAGAGATAGTAATTCGGAAAACCGCCGACACCGATCCCAACACCGAGTGCCGCACAGGCAAGCAGGAAGAATTTGAATGATGTGCGCAATTGCCCGTTCATAGACAATTAAATATAAGGTACGCCATGCCCTCAAATAAGGCCTCGTTACTGTATATCGTGGGGAATACGAGATTCCTTGAGAGGGAAATGCTGGCGCATTTCCCTCTATATTAATAACGACTGCATTCAGTCGGTTACCACGGCTGAGGGTAATTGCTCATTAAGTCTGGGTAATTCTAAATCTTGAACATGAACTGGAACTGTTCCCGATTCCTGCTCCTGCCCCTTATCCTCGTGATCGGACTAGGGAAAGGGGCAGGGGCAGGAATCAGGAGCAGTTCAAGTGCAAGTTCAAGCAATTTCCTTTTACCCGGGGTTATTGAGCAGTTACTCCTGGTCGATGTAACTAGCCGAATCAGCACACTCTTCGACCGCGACCACGCGCACGACCACGCTCACGAATTATCAAATTGCCTGGGCTTAATGAGCGATTACGCCAGAGGAGAAAGGCTAGCGCAATTCTGCCAGAATCTCCTCCAGCCTATGTTCAAACCCCTCACCCAGAGCTGAATCGTACTCACGTAACCAAAACCTGACCATCTGATAATCCAAATCCTTCACCTTGAGAACAATATTTTTGACATCTTCCAAATCCCGTGGGCGCCCTGCAACTATCTTATGAATTACCAAATCCTCCGGTGATATGAAACGAACCGACGTTCCGTCAAGGTCGACCACCTTGGCACGCTCGAGCGCCGTCTTTTCGTACTCCGAGAGCGAGAAGATGAGATCGATACGAATTCCTGACGATGGATCTTGAACGGGAAGAACAAATGTTCTCGAGAGAAAATCGTCGACGTCGTCAACAAGGATTCGAAAGCCGAGCTCCCTAATCGTGACCAGCACCGGTGCCGCCTGATCTGGTGGAAGCCCAAGAGTTATATCAATATCCTTGGTAAGTCGTGGCTCACCGTAACGTAGTAACGCTTGCCCACCAATCACCATGTAGGGGATGTGCGCCCGATCAAGAGCGCTTGCTATTCGTCTGAGAATGTCTTCGAACACTGTTAAAAATCCTCGTGCGCTCTATGTCAATCTCGATACCCGCAAGCGGTTCCTTAAGTGGGAATACCCCCATAGCCTTGGCCTGGCGGAATAGCTCATCTACAATTCGTAAATTTGCGAAATAGTCCACCGGCGTGGATCCGATTAGATCCTGCTCAAACTTTTCGAAAACCTGCCAACTCCGCTTCATGGGTAAATTATAGCACGAGCATAGCCTGACGGAGAAGGGGCGAGTAGTTGAACCGACACGTGCATTCGCGCGCAAGAGACAAGACTAGTGCCACCTGCCAGCTATCGGCCTTCTGTACTCTGCTTTCAGAAATCTGCTGACTGCCGTCCGATGCAGCGGCAGCTTTCGGCCGCAGCCCACGGCCTAAGGCCCTGTTAATTAATAAAGGTGCCAATTTGCGGATGGTATACAGCCTACCTTCCCCGCTTCAATTCCCGCTGCAACTCCCGGTTGCTTTCGCGCTTTTTGATGTCGTCGCGCCGATCAGGGGCGGCTTTGCCGCGCGCCAGAGCGATCTCTAATTTGGCGCGACCGCGCTTGAGGTAGAGTTTTAGCGGCACGATCGTCAACCCGCGCTGCTCTACCCTGCCACGCAGCTTGTCGATCTCTTGTTGGTGCAAGAGAAGCTTTCGTTGCCGCAGCGGATTGTAGTCTTTCTGGTCGCTAAACTTATATGGATTGATATGCGCATTGAGCAGGTACAACGCATCGGCATCGGGCCGCACATAGGATTCACCCAGGCTGATTCCATCGGTGCGAATTGATTTTATCTCCGCTCCGGTAAGCACTATCCCCGCCTCAAAGGTATCAAGGATCTGATAGTTAAAACGCGCCTTGCGATTCTCAGATAATATCTTAATCGGCGCTTCGTGCGCTGGAGGTTTGCCCTGCATAGAACACCACTCTAACTCATCTTAGGGTAGATGCTCAATAAGGGTGTAGAATCTGTAACTGCTCGCCCCTCATCGGCTAACGCTGACGTCAAACGTCTTACGCCGGGCTCCGGCGAGCACCGTCGAGTCGACGTAAAACGTCTGACGTCCGGCGTTCGACGTTAGACGTCAGCGTCGGCGGTAGCTCAAATATGCCCTCTTGCTGGGGGATTTTTCAAAACCCTGCTATGCCTCGCCCTCGCTCTTCAAAGTATCTGCCTCAAGGCGCTGCAGAATCTGGAGTAACGCATCGTAGTGCTTCCATACCAGGTACTGCCGTATCGTCTGGGCTACCCAAAAGTCGGGCTTTTTATCCAAGCGTGTGCGCACGACGTCGCGGGCATGCCGGAAATAGCCTCTAAAACTGTCACTCACCGACCCTGGAACCATGTCCTGCCAATGATGCTTGCGCAGGTAGGTTATCCCCTCCTTCTCGTCCACCGGCGTTGTAAAATCAACCCTGATGGCGCTCGACTTCTCGATCTCAAGCAGGCGATTAGCCTGGTTATCGAGAAGACTAAGCGTGCGCACCACCTCGTGCGCCACTTCGCCGACAAATCCGAGCCCATCCTCTGAAGCTGACAGGTCGAGTTTGTCGAAATCAAGAACGGAGAGGGTCAAATAGGCCGTATCGGCAATTTCGTACAATAAGCACGCGATTACATCGCGCTCATACGCCAGCGCTGTCTGATCGGCGAAACCGCGCGCACGCACGAAACGCTTGATGGCAAGCGTCAAGCGCGCAAAATGGTCCTCTCCCGAACGGGCGATAAACCAGGCATGCGAGGTGCGCTTCTCGGCGTCAGAATCCTGCTCAATACGCCAATTAACTCTCGCCGCATACTCTTCACCCAGAAGTGAATTCTCGTGTTCTTTTTTTTTCATGTGTATCCCCTCCCGGAAATCCCTTCACTAATCCCAGCTCTGCAAGGTCTTCATGTAATTGGCACGTTCGAAGGCAGCCGGCTCAGTTACCTTATGGTAACTCATACTGCCGCGCATCTGCGTCACGGATTCATACTGGTGCTCCTCCATCCAGCGCGTCAGCCCCTCAAGAAGTCCCTTCAGATGCGGGATACCGCTCTTAAGCAGGCAGCTCGCCACCTGCACGACGCTGGCTCCAACCATGAGCCCTTTAAGGACATCATGCGCATCGTGAACACCGGAGGTGAGCGCCAGATCGGCCTTAATATGCCCGTGCAGTACGGCGATCCAACGCAGCGGCAGTGTCAACTCGGCATTGGTGCTCAAGACCAGCTTGGGCACGACCTCAAGGTTTTCAAGATCAATCTCCGGGCCAAAGAAGCGGTTAAAGAGTACCAACCCATCAGCTCCAGCCTTATCAAGCCGCGTCGCAAAATGGGCGAACGACGAGAAAAACGGCCCTACTTTAAGCGCCACCGGGATACGCACGGCTGCCTTGACCGCGTTTAGATCGGCCACATACATGGCCTCGACCTGCTCCGCCGAAAGTGTCGGATCGGTCGGCACGTAGTAGACGTTAAGCTCTATCGCATCGGCACCGGCAGCCTCCATCCGTTTGGCATACTGGATCCAGCCGCCGGATGAGACGCCGTTGAGACTGGCGATAACCGGAATTCCTAACCCCTTCTTTAGTTTGTAGAGGTGATCGAGATACTCCTCGGCGTTCAGATTGGTAAACTCCTGCGGCTGCGGAAAGTAGTCGAGCGCTTCGGCAAAGCTGTCGCTGCCGTAGTGCAGAAAATGATCGAGCTCCTGCTTCTCGTGGTTAATCTGCTCTTCAAACAATGAATACATGATCAACGCAGCGGCGCCGGCATCTTCAAGCCGCCTGGCAGAATCCAGCGAGCGTGAGAGCGGCGAGGCTGAGGCGACGATCGGATTCTTTAATTTTAGTCCAAGATATTTTGTGCTGATGTCCATGATAGTTCCTCTTTAAATCCTAGTTCTTCCCCAACAATGCTGCCTGCCATTTGATCTGCTTGGCATGAATTTATGGGGGGGAGAACTAGTACTGTGGTTCCTCAGACGGCGTAATTACCCGATTGGCGAGTGCCTGATAATAGATAAACGACTCATTGGCACGCTGCTGGGCCTGCTCAGCGAGCATCTTTGCCCGCTCAGGATCAGACTTGAGCAGCATCTTATAGCGCGTCTCGTTGTACATAAAGTTTGTCAGCGGGATCTTCGGCGACTTGGAATCAAGCGTGAACGGATTCTGGCCCGCCGCCACGAGATCGGGGTTATAGCGATAGAGCGGCCAATAGCCCGACTCGACCGCTAGTTTTTGCTGCTGATTCCCATACTTGATATTAAAGCCGTGGGCGATACAGTGACTATAGGCGATAATAATCGACGGTCCCTTATAACGCTCGGCCTCGACAATAGCCTTGAGTGTCTGAGAGTCATTAGCTCCCATGGCAACTCGCGCCACATAGACATTGCCGTAGCTCATCGCTAGAAGACCCATATCTTTTTTCGGCGTCGCCTTACCAGCGGCGGCGAACTTAGCCACGGCCCCAAGCTGCGTCGACTTCGACATCTGTCCACCGGTGTTCGAATACACTTCGGTGTCGAGCAACAAGACGTTAACATCGTGGCCTGAGGCAAGAACGTGGTCGAGACCGCCGTAGCCGATATCATAGGCCCAGCCGTCGCCGCCGACGATCCACACGCTCTTGCGCACAAGATAGTCGGCCAAACTAAGGAGCAGCTTCGCCTCCGGCGTCTGCACCGTGGAGAGCTTTCGTTTAAGCTCAGCCACCCTCCAACGCTGCTGCATGAGGACAGCCTCATCGCGCTGGTCGACGTTGAGTAGTGACTGCACCAACTCACCACCAACCTGGCTTTCCAGCCGTTTAAGCAGCTCACGCGCCTGCTCATCTTTCTTCAAGATCGCCAAGCGCATCCCCAATCCGAACTCAGCGTTGTCCTCGAAGAGCGAATTGCTCCACGTCGGGCCGCGTCCCTCGCGATTGGTGGTGTACGGCGTTGTCGGCAGATTGCCGCCATAAATAGACGAACACCCTGTGGCGTTGGCTACGACCATGCGGTCACCAAAGAGCTGCGTCACCAATTTGATGTACGGCGTCTCGCCGCAACCAGCGCACGCTCCAGAAAACTCAAAGAGTGGCTCAAGGAACTGTGAATCCTTGACCAGGATATTTTTGAGGATACTGCGCTCAACGGGGGGCAGTGTCTGGTAGAACTCCCAGCCCTGACGCTCGCGATCGCGAATCGGCTCCTGCTGCGCCATATTGATCGCCTTCTTGCTGGTGTCGCTCTTGCTCTTCGCCGGGCACACCTCGGTACAAAGTTCGCAGCCGGTGCAATCCTCAGGCGCGATCTGTAAGGTGAAGACCGTGTCCGCCGCCCAGTTTTTGCCGATCGGCTTGATCGATTTAAAGCCTGTGGGCGCCTTTTCGAGGAGCTTCGAGTCATAAACGTTCATGCGAATTACCGCATGCGGACAGACCATGGCGCACTTACCGCACTGCGTGCAGAGATCGGCCTCCCAGACGGGGATTGTTTGTGAGATGTTGCGCTTCTCCCACTGCGTCGTCCCGGTCGGGAATGTGCCATCAACAGGCAAGGCGCTGACCGGCAGGTCGTCACCACGTCCGGCGATAATCTCAGCCGTAAATCTTTTAACGAACTCCGGGGCGCGATCAGAGACCACCGCGGGCAGCTCGTTTGTGCCGGTGGCAGTCGCCGGCACCGTTACCTGGTGTAAGTGCGCCAAGGTATGATCGACCGCGGCGTAGTTCTTCTGCACCACATCGTCGCCCTTAACGCTAAAGCTCTTCTTGATAGCCTTCTTAATCTTGGCGATCGCCTCCTCACGTGGAAGGATGTTGGCGATAGCGAAGAAGCAGGTCTGCATAATCGTATTAATGCGCCCACCCATCCCCGTATCACGCGCCACCTGATAGGCGTCAATCACATAGAACTTAATCCCCTTGCTGACGATCACCTGCTGCACCGAACGCGGCAACTTATCCCAGACGACGTCAGCGGCGAACTGACTATTGAGCAGGAAAACCGCGCCGGTCTCGGCGGTCTCGAGGACATTTAGTTTTTCGACGAGTCCAAACTGATGGCAGGCGATAAAATTCGCCTCGCGAATCAGGTAGCTCGAACGAATCTGGCGTTTTCCAAAACGCAGATGCGACATCGTCACCGAGCCTGACTTCTTCGAATCATAGACGAAGTAGCCCTGGGCGTTATTCTCGGTCTCGTCACCGATAATCTTAATCGAGTTCTTATTGGCACCGACCGTGCCGTCCGAACCCAAGCCGATAAAGATACCCCGGAATCCCCCGACCTCTTCGGTGGAGAAGCTGGCATCGTAGGGCAGGCTCGTATGGGTCACATCATCATTGATGCCAACGGTGAAATGATTCTTCGGCTTATCCTTGGCCAGTTCGTCGAAGACGGACTTGACCATCGCCGGCGTAAACTCCTTCGAAGAGAGTCCGTAACGGCCACCGATAATGAGCGGTAAGACTGCGCCCGGACGGCTTTCAACAAAGGCATTGAGGATATCCTGGTAGAGCGGCTCGCCGAGAGAGCCCGGTTCCTTGGTGCGATCGAGCACGGCGATGCGCTTGGCACTTGACGGAAGCGCCGCTGTAAAGGCCGCAATATCAAACGGCCGATAGAGGCGCACCTTGAGCACGCCGATCTTCTCATCCGACTTGGCCCGCATTGCATCAAGGGCCTCATGTGCGACTTCTGCGCCTGAACCCATGATAATGATCACGCGCTCAGCCTGCGGATGCCCCACATAGTCAAAAAGATGGTAGCTGCGCCCGAATAACTTGGCGAACTTATCCATCGTCTCCTGCACGATCCCCGGCAGGGCGTCATAATATCGATTCACCGACTCACGCGCCTGAAAGTAGACGTCGGGATTTTGCGCCGTACCGCGCATCACCGGCGCATCGGGGGTAAGGGCGCGCTGACGGTGCGCTAAGATCCACTCATCGTCAATCATCTGACGAATATCCGCTGGCGTGAGCTGAGAGATCTTTAAGACCTCATGCGAAGTTCTGAAACCATCGAAGAAATGCAAGAACGGAATGCGCGATCTCAAGGTCGCCACATGCGAGACTAGGGCCAGATCCATCACCTCTTGCACCGAGCCGGAGCAGAGCATGGCAAACCCCGTCTGGCGGCAAGCCATGACATCACTATGGTCACCGAAGATCGAAAGACCCGCGGTAGCGAGCGAACGCGCCGCAATGTGAAACACCGTCGGCGTTAATTCACCGGCGATCTTGTACATGTTCGGGATCATCAGCAGCAGCCCCTGCGAAGCGGTGAAGGTCGTCGACAACGCCCCCGCTTGAAGGGCACCGTGCACGGCACCGGCGGCTCCGCCCTCGCTCTGCATCGAGGCTACAAGTGGCACCGTACCCCATAGATTGGGGCGCTTTTCCGCAGACCAGGCATCCGACCACTCGCCCATCGGCGACGACGGTGTAATTGGATAAATTGCGATCACTTCACTCAATTGAAAGGCAACGTGTGCTGCAGCTTCATTGCCGTCGACAATAACCATCTTACAATCCATCTCTCTTAACCCTCCGTTTTCCGTGATATCTGTCACCGCGTCATGTCTGCCATCTTCCTTCCGCAGTATCCGGCTGTGCCAGTTGAGGTATGCTAGCCCAAACCAGCGCGATGACCAAGCGGGCAAGCGAACATTAGCTGGCTCTTCGAATGTTGAATCGCGTAGTCAAGTTACTCTCCGCACTACTACTACCTGCGCCGATACTACCAAAACTTTATTTGGCATGTCGGGGATGTACAACATTTTGCTTTGATTGCTCAATAACTCCGGGCGCCCCGTGCAGGTGCACGGGAAAACTCTTTAACCGGACTTAATAAGTAATTACTCCCGGCACTCCAAAAATAGTGTATACTCCAATCGCCCATTCTCAAATATTCGGAGCACGCTATTATGTCACGGCATCTTATCAGCAGGGCAGAAGTTGAGGTTGGTGAACTAGAGAACAAAAAGGTCAGCGCAAGAGAGCGCCCGACGGGGGTGCTATTGGATAGATGGGCAGACCGCGAAAATTGGCTTAATGTCATTGGTGGCGGGTGGGAGCCTAATAAAGTCGTGGCCGAACATTGTATCCGCCACTTTGACCTCCCTCTTCACTCAAACGAACAAGCGCAGGAATTTGATCCTTTCTTTATCACAAGGCATCTACCTCCACCGATAAGCAGCACCTGATGTCCATAGAAAAAGTTAGCATCACCACGTCGCGCCGCCCTATTTGGCGCTTTCCCCCGGCCTATTTTCTGGCAGCCCTCGTCTTGAGCCTCCTCTTGGGAAGCTATGTGCCACTTGTGCCCTTTGGCAGCAGCACTTCACTGATCATGGCAGTACTTCTCTTCTTAGCCGCCGTAACGATTTTTTTATTGTCAGTCGCCCAATTTCGCCGAGCCAAGACCACGCTGCGCCCATTCGAGCCCTCCAGTGCGCTTCTCACCACCGGCCCCTACCGAATCTCACGCAACCCTATCTACCTCGCCATGACGCTGGTTCTTATCTCACTAGCGCTCGGCCTCGGCAACCTTACCCCACTGTTCCTGCCTGTACTTTTTACGCTCACGATCGATCGCCTCTTCGTCCGCCATGAGGAACGGATGCTTGTGGCAAGTTTTGGTGTCCAGTACGAAGATTACTGCGCCCGAGTCCGGCGCTGGTTATAAACGTGATATCTATGCTGTCGTGGGTTTATTATGCGGATTTACCTTCAGGTTTTGCTCAGTTTTATCCCCCTTCTCGGCGTGGGGACCGACCGAGCTCATGCCTCCCCTGCCAGCGCCCTGTATATACGCCAGGCCATCGCCCGCTATCATCCCCTGCCCCAAGATGCGCGAAGCCTCTCGCTGGCGGGGAGTACGGCTCTTACCTGTGATGACATCGCCTGCATCTATCAGAACCCAGCCGGATTGGGCTATCTCGGACAGTCGCAGCTAGCCGGCACAGTCGGCTATGGGCGCATATTGGGGTCTTCACGCGAAGACGAAGAAAACATCGAACAGCGCGAACGAAAGGGACAGATACAGGGCGCTATGCCCTTGGGCTCAGCGCAAGATGGACGGCCAGAGTATGGAGCCCTCGCTCTGGGCTTGTATCGCTACCAGGGGATAACCAACGACCCGATCACCAGCACCCCCGACGGCCACCTGCGCACAGGCGCCTATGGATATGCGCCGCTATCAAGCCTCGCCGTCGGCTACTCGTTTACCTTCTATGACGATCAACTAATTACAGAAGACGCCACTCTGCATAGCCACGCGCGCATGTTGCACGTCTTTGGAACGCAATTTCGACCGGGGAACGAGATTACACTTGGAGGCGTTTTCCAGCTCGGCATCGGTCAATCCGACACCCTCGTGGAGTCAAACCAAGGCAATGGCCTCTCCCACCCCCGTCAATATAGCGGGGCCTTGGGTATCTCCAAGGAATGGGATCCCTGGACCTTCTCTTTCAGTGTCGACTACTCGCATCTCAGGTCGCGTGGAGAGCTGCCGGGAGCCACCCCAGAGATTATTATCGGCGGAACCGAAGAGGGAGACTACTTCAATGTCCGCTTGGGTACTGAAGTTGAACTACAATCAGGGGTCGTCCTACGCGGCGGCTTGCGTTGGTATGAGGTAACCAGCTACGAATTCAAGCGCCCAGGCTTGAACAACCTCAGTGGAGGCATAAATGACATCTGCGTCTCCGTTGGCGCCGGCTACAACTTCCTCAAGGAGAACGGAGCTCCAACGCGCATGCGCCTAGACTACGGATTTGAATACACCGCCACGGGATCTGGGGATCTGGCGCAGATGATCGGTCTGACGCTGTTTTTAGATTGAGAGGCGTGGTAGAAATATAGGCTAAAGGTAACGAGTCTCGCCCCTCTGTATGAATATGGCAATACTCAGTATAAACGGCAATTTTTGAGGACCGATGACGCTGACGTCAAACGTAAAACGCCGGACGTCTAGCGTCGACGTTTTACGTCCGGCGTTGGACGTTTGACGTCTACGTCATCGAGTCTTCTAATATAGGGGCGAGTAGTTACACTAAAGAAAGCTATCGAGTATCAACCTATGTCAACCAACCCCGAGCCCGAAGAGATCCTCGATGTCGTTGATCGATCCAACCGCATCATCGGAAGCGCGCCGAAATCGCAGATCTACGCCGAGCGCCTGATGCATCGCATCGTCCACATCCTAATCGTTAACGATAAAGACGAACTCGGCCTGCAGCTGCGCAGCGCCGAGTGCTCTTACTGCCCGCTGCATTGGGCCACCTCCGTCGGCGGACACATACAATCAGGAGAAACACCGCAGCAAGCCGCCGTACGCGAATGTGAAGAGGAGCTCGGCACGAGCATCACGCCGCAGTTTTTCGCCGAAGATTTTTATTCGGCAGCAGGCACTCCCGACAAATTTCTGATTACCTTTCGCGCCCCCTGCCCGGCCACGCTCAAACTCGACTCACACTCCGTGGCCAAGTTTAAATTCTTCAGCATTCCCCAGATAGCCGAGCTGATCGCCGCCGGAGAGAAGATTCACCCGGAGCTTCGCTTTCTCCTGCAAAAATATTATGCGGTGTAGTCTCGCTATCTATGCGCTTGTACCATATCTTATTTATCGAAGATTTCAGAGAAAAGTTTCCTTCCCGCTCTTTTTTCTGATTGCGCGGTGAAGAAGACGGCAGTGTGCGCTGTAAAAGCAGACACATATTGCACCAAGAATGTTAAAAAACCTCCTGGCAAGGGGCCTACCCAATCGTTCCCAGCACGATCTGCTTAATAACTTCCACGGTGTAGCTTTTCTTTTCCGGCTCAACCTCACGCAGTACTTTGCACTCTGCAACAACAAGCTCTGCGAAGGCACCTGCCGCATCATCTAAAATCTTCTGAAGTGAGGCATCTTTTAGCCCAGAGAACTCTTTAAGATTGAATCCAGGGAATGTGTACTCTCCGCTGGCGCCATAGCGTGTCGAGAGTATCAGCAGCAATTCCCCTACATTCTTAAATCTTGCACTGACCTCGCGTTGAGCCTTTTGGGCGGGCTGAAAAGCTTCATGCTGTGCAGCTCCCGCATCAAACTTCTCGACCTCTCCGCCCGACTGTCCAGGCACCTTCCAACTTTCAGGTCTATCTGGCCTATCTGGCCTATCACTGCCACGAAGGAACGCATTCGCATCTTCGTCCATAAAGCGCGCCCTGGGGAGGCCTATCGACGGATTTAATTTTTCAACTAATTTGCCTACACCAATCTTGACCGGATCAATGTCTTTAGAGAGGCGAAAGTTAATTTCACCCCACCAGCGGTTACTTTGAAGACCATTCTGAGGGACTGGCATTGCAATTCACCTCGTACGGCAAGATTGTTGATTCCCGTTAGTAACATCAACGGAGTTACTACTCAAGCGCACCCTGCAACCGATGCATGTGCGGATGTAGCTATATATGTAGCAAGCGCAAAAAAAAAAGTAACGATTCGTCGCCGAGTGCTGGCCCCCCACTTTTTGTCCCACTTTTTGTCTCCTCCCACTTTTTGTCTCAAAGACAGCGCGAAGTATCTGCTATCTTCTTAAGATGACTCACACCCCTTTTTAATGCCAGCGCCCGTGCACGGGAAAGCTCTTTACCTGTACTTTTTGAGTAGTTACCAGTTCGCGTAATTGCTCAATAACCCCGGGCAAAAGGAACTTGCTTGAACTTGCACTTGAACCGCTCCTGATTCCTGCCCCTGCTCCTTTTCCTATTCCAATCAAGAGGATAAGGGGCAGGAATCGGGAACAGTTCCAGTTCATGTTCAAGATTTAGAATTACCCACACTTATTGAGCAGTTACCAGTTCGCCACATAATTAACTGAAATCACTCAATAATTACCCATTCAAGAGCGGTTATTCACGCCCCTTGTCAGCCCTCGTCGTTCTACCCTTTTTCAACGCCACTGCACTGAACTAGCTATCACCCCAAAAAGGGTAGAACTCCTAGGGACACAATTAGACGCACTTCCACAGTGGGCGGCGTGGACGCTCTACCCAGCTATTATGCTTCCCTCAAATCCAAGCATAGGCAATACCTGACTCTCATACTAAAGTAATCAATAGCATAACAATTTAGCAGGTCTGCGCTAGTTCTCCCCCAAATGATGTTATCCCACCTAGAGGAAAGCAAGTGGACCCATATTGTGCGGTTAATAGGGTAAGCAAAAGTGAAAGAATTTTTTGGGGGAGAACTAGCAGACCTGCTGGAATTTGATATCCTCTGCGCGACAATGTAAAAGAAAATACCCTATGGATTACGTAATCGTTCTTGCAGTCACTATCATCGGCGTGCTGATGTTTTTCGGCAGCCTTTTCCTTTCGTTCCTGCTTGCGCCACGACGTCCGGGTGCGGTTAAGAACGCGCCGTATGAGTGCGGTGAAAAAACTATCGGCACCTCGTGGATTCAGTTCAATGTCGGCTACTACCTCTTCGCCCTGCTCTTTTTGGTGTTCGAAGTTGAAGCGGCCTTTCTCTACCCTTGGGCGCTCGTGCTGCGTGAGGTTGGAACAGCGGGTTTGATTGAGGCGGGTCTGTTCGTTGCCGTATTGGTTCTTGGTTTGGCTTACGCCTGGCGTAAAGGAGCATTGGAATGGGTATAGTTACTGAAAAGCTTCCCTTTTACGTTCAAAACTTTCCCGGTGCCTCGATCCTGCTCGGAAGCATGGATAAGGTGATCAACTGGGCGCGCTCAAACAGCCTCTGGCCACTTACCTTCGGCACGAGCTGCTGCGCAATCGAGATGATGATGGCCACGGGCGCCGCGCGTCACGACCTGGCGCGCTTCGGGGCTGAAGTTGCGCGCCCCTCCCCGCGCCAAGCCGATCTGTTGGTGATCGCCGGTACGATCGTCAAGCGCATGGCACCGATACTGCATACCCTTTATGAACAGATGGCGGAGCCACGCTACGTTATCGCCACTGGTTCGTGCGCTATCTCCGGTGGCCCGTTCATGTACCACTCCTATACGACGGTGCGAGGCGCCGATGAGATCATTCCGGTGGATGTTTATGTGCCGGGCTGCCCGCCCCGTCCCGAAGCCTTTCTCTTTGGGTTGATGACGTTGCAGAAACTAATTCGTGACGGTGAAACGGTGCGCAAGCCCGGCGAACGGCGTAAACCGGTATTCGCCGCACTTCCGCCGGGGGTTAGCATCGATGAATTCCCGGCCGAGATTACGAGACTTTTTGAAGCCCATAACGGCGCCCCGGGAGGACGTTCGGAGATGCAGTTATCGCCAAACCCTGGGGAGCCGCACACAAAGTAGTTTTTTTAACTAATCAGCACTATGGATAACGCCGCACTACTTGCCGCCCTGCAGGGGCTCGACGCTGAAGCTAAGCCGCTGGAGAAGGCCGACCGCGCCGCGGTAAGCATTCCACCCGAGCGCCTCTTTGACTACCTAGCCAAGGTTCGCTCGCAGCCGGAGCTCAACTTCGATTTTCTCTTAGCGCACACCGCCGTGCACTGGAACGAAGCTAATAAAATCGAGCTCCTCTACCAGCTCTACTCGACCGAGAAGCGCCACTACTGCCTGGTCTCGACCGAGGTCGCGGCGGACAAACCCGTGGTCAAATCAGTCAGCGCCCTGTGGCGCATCGCCGAGTGGCAGGAACGCGAAGTCTACGATCTCTTCGGCGTGCTCTACGAGGGGCACCCGGATCTTCGCCGTCTCTTTCTCGATGATAGTTGGCAGGGCTTCCCGCTGCGCAAAGACTATAAGGACGACTTCATGCTGGAGAGAGAGTAATGAGCGAGATACCAAGCTTAACGACACTGCGCCCAACAACCCTGCAGGAAAAGATCACCGCGCTCACCGACGAGCGCGGCAGCGCGCTGGCCACCCAGGAATATTTCGTCAACATGGGGCCGCAGCACCCCTCGACCCACGGCGTGCTCCGCTTAGTGCTTAAGCTCGACGGCGAGACGGTGCGCGAAGTCATTCCGGTGCTGGGCTACATCCACCGCGGCATCGAAAAGATCGCCGAAAACAGCATCTACCGTCAGATCATGCATCTGACCGACCGCATGGACTACCTCTCGGCCTTCGCCAACAACTGGGCGATTACACGAGTGGTGGAAAAGGCCGCCGGCATCGAGAGTAACGATCGCATCGAAACGATTCGCACGCTAATGAACGAGCTGCAAAGAATTCAGAGCCACCAGCTGTGGTGGGGCGTGTTCGGCATGGACCTCGGAGCCTTTACCCCATTCCTCTACGGCTTTCGTGACCGTGAAATTATCACCGATATCTTCGAGGAGACCGTCGGCGGGCGTCTGACGATGAATTACATCCAGCCCGGCGGCGTGATGTTCGACATCCACCCCAACTTCGTTAAGCGGGTCAAGGATTTCTTGACCTACTTCAAACCGAAACTCGCCGAGTATGAAACCCTCTTCAGCGATAACGTCATCACCCAGAAGCGTTTGCGCGGCGTGGGCTTGCTTGACGCTAAGAGCGCCGTGGCTATGGGTACGACCGGACCTGTGCTGCGCGCCAGCGGCGTGAGCCTCGATCTGCGCAAGGATGAACCCTACGGCATGTACGGCAAGCTGGATTTCAACGTTCCCGTGGGCACGATCGGCGACTGCTGGGACCGCTACTGGGTGCGCCTGGAGGAGATACGCCAGTCAATGCGCATGGTCGAGCAGCTAATCGACAATATCCCCGAGGGCAAGTTCATGACCATGAAGCCGGCAGTCAAGATTAAGCTCCCCGAGGGACGCTTCTACGGCCAGGTTGAAACTGCGCGCGGTATCCTCGGCGTACAGGTAGTATCAACGGGCAAGGATCAACCCTACCGCATCCATTTCCGATCTCCCTGTTTTAACAATCTATGGGTGGTAACAACGATTGCTCAGGGGTGGAGGATCGCCGATCTCGTGACTATTCTCTCGACTCTCGATATTGTCGTACCGGACATTGATAGGTAATTTAAAATTATGCAAAGTTTCGAGGTTACAACACTGGCCGAGCGCGCCTCGGCGGCGCTTCCAAACAACATCTGGTTGGCCATCGCCTGGATCACCCTTGCCGCCGTTGGCGTGGCCACGTTTACCGGGGTGAGCGGACTCGTTTTGGTTTACGCCGAGCGAAAGATAGCGGCCCACTTTCAATGCCGCCTCGGGCCCATGCGCGTCGGCTGGCACGGCGTACTGCAAACCCTGGCTGATGCCCTCAAGCTGCTCCTCAAGGAGGACATCGTTCCGGCGCAGGCCGACAAGCTGCTGCATATGGTCGCCCCGTTCTTCGCCCTTTTGGCAGCCATGCTTTGCCTCGTCGTTATCCCCTTTAGCCCCCTCGTGCACGCCGCCGACATGAACATCGGCGTGCTCTATATTACTGCCATTAGTGGTCTCGGCGTGTTCGGTATCCTCATCGGCGGCTGGAGCTCGAACAACAAGTGGTCACTTCTTGGAGCAATGCGCTCGGGCGCGCAGATGATCTCGTACGAACTTTCGGTGACACTCTCACTGCTCGTCGTGGTCATGTTCGCCGGCACACTGCAGCTTTCGCAGATCGTCGCCAGCCAGGCTGACGGTTGGTGGATCTGGCGCGCGCATCTGCCGGGGCTCGTTGCCTTCGTCATCTTTTTTATCGCCTCTATCGCCGAGATTAACCGCACCCCGTTTGACATCCCCGAGGGCGAAAGCGAGCTCACCGGCGGCTTTCATACGGAGTATTCGGGGCTGCGCTTCGCCTTCTTCTTCCTCTCCGAGTTCGTCAACATGTTCATCGTCTCGTCGCTTACCGTGACCCTCTTTTTCGGTGGCTGGATGCCGTTTCATATCGGGGGACTTAGCGGCTTTAACGCCGTTATGGATCTACTGCCTCCGCTTATCTGGTTTTTCCTCAAAGTCAGCGCCGCTATATTCATGATGATGTGGTTTCGCTGGACATTCCCGCGCCTGCGTGTCGATCAGCTGATGAAGCTCGAATGGAAGATCTTTTTGCCGATCGGCCTGATTAACCTATTTGTCACCTCGATC
Organism: uncultured delta proteobacterium; assembly: GCA_903922175.1. Taxonomy (GTDB): domain Bacteria; phylum Bdellovibrionota_C; class UBA2361; order UBA2361; family CAIXSY01; genus CAIXSY01. The sequence goes on from CAIXSY010000015.1 coordinate 21,775, forward strand.
CTCATTTTATCAGGGCTCTATTTCTTCCCCGTATAACCTATGACTGCAGCAACACCACCTACTACCTTCGGGGCCGTCGGACGCTTCTTCGGCGCTATCGGCTCGCTCTTTAAGGGCATGGGCGTGACGATCAAGTACTTCGTTAACCCCAAAACGGTCGTCACCCAGCAATATCCCGAGAACCGCGAAACGCTCAAAATGTTCGAGCGCTTCCGCTCGGAGCTGCTGATGACCCACGACGAAAACGGATTTCATAAATGTACCGGCTGCCGCATCTGCGAGACGGCCTGCCCGAACGGATCAATCAAGGTGTTGCACCGCGCCAAATCGGCGACGGGTAAAGCCGAGCTCGACGCCTTCATGTGGCGACTCGACTCGTGCACCTTCTGCAATGCCTGCGTCATGGTCTGCCCCTTCTCCGTGCTCAAATTCGGCAACAACTTCGAAAACTCGGTCTACGACCGCAGGCTTTTTGTGTATAACCTATCGAAGTACGCCGGCCCAACGTCAACGGCGCTGGCTAAGGTCGCTGACCCCGAAGAACGCAAAAAGATGACTGAGCCGCGCACCCCCTATTACGGACCGGTACCGATGCAGGGCCACAGCTGGGCTGGGCTCCAAGGCGTCGAGGTACCCGCAGCATCCGCACAAGCAGAAACTCCACCAGCAGCAACGACCGAGGAAAAGAAAGATGGCCAGCAGTCTACTAAATAACGTCCTGTTCTACGTATTCGGAGCGCTCGCCGTTGTGCTGGCACTCATGGCGGTAACAAGCACGCGCATATTACGCGCGGCGGTCTATCTTATGGGTGTACTGATCCTGACCGCCGGTTTCTACATGCTCCTCGGAGCTGAGTTTCTAGCTGGTGTGCAGGTCCTGGTCTACGTCGGCGGCATCGTCGTCCTGCTCGTTTTTGCGGTGATGCTCACCCACTCCCTCGAACTCCTCGATGGTACACCAAAGTTTGAGCGCAAACTGCTCAGCGCCAGCGCGGCGATCCTCTTCCTCATGGTCTCCGTCGGATCATTTCTGAGTATGCCGATAACACTCAGCTCCACACCGGGGGCAATGGCCGGCGCCACGAAAGAGATCGGCCGAAAGCTTCTCGACAACGGCGCTCAAGGGTACGTCCTGCCCTTTGAATTAATCTCTGCTCTTCTGCTGGCGGCGCTCATCGGCGGCATCGTCATCGCTCGCAAAACGCCACACGCCGATAGCCAGGGAGGCTGCCGATGAGCATCGATACGATCTTCACCTTCACCCCGGGGATATTTCACTGGCTCGTGCTCTCCTCGCTGCTTTTTTCTATCGGCGTCTACGGCGTCCTCACCCGGCGTAACGCCATTGGGATCCTGATTGCACTTGAGATCGCCCTAAATTCAGGCGCTCTAAACTTTGTTATCTTTAACAGCTACATCGCCCCGGCGAGCGTCGATGGACAGATTATGTCGATCTTCGTCATCGCCATCGCCGCCGCCGAGATCGTCGTCGCCATGGCGATATTAGTGGCGCTCTACAAATTCCGCCGTAGCACCGATGTTACCGGGTTTGCAGACCTTAAAGAGCTGCACGATCCGGCGATGAGCGAGCATTTCCTTGATGCCCTGGTTTCGCCAGCGGCAAAACCGCAGACGAAGGTTGGACATTAGACAAGAATTTTAGTGTGAATAGTTATGAATGATATCGGATTTTTTCTCACTCACGCCTGGCTAATTCCCGGATTGCCACTCCTCTCGTTTATCATCGTCGGATTGTTTATCCGTCCGCGCTCGCCCCGCGCCGCGGCGGTGGTGGCCACGCTAGCGGTCTTCGCCTCTTTTATCTGCGCCGGCGGCGTCGCCTGCGAATACCTGCGCACCGCTGACGGCGCGACCCTGATCCCCTGGCACGTCGAGTGGCTGCGCTACCAAGAGCACCTATCGGTCAGCGCCGGGGTCCTCGTCGATCCGATCTCCGTTCTATTGATGATCGTCGTTACCCTCGTCAGCTCCCTCGTGCACCTCTATTCGATAGCCTACATGCACGGCGAGGATGGCAAGGGACGCTTCTTTACCTTCCTCAACCTCTTTACCTTCAGCATGCTTGGCCTCGTGACCGCACCCAACCTGCTGCAGATGTTTGTCTGCTGGGAGCTGGTGGGGGCAAGCTCATTTCTACTGATCGGCTACTACTTCAAAAAGCCCGAAGCCGTGGCCGCTTCGAAGAAGGCCTTTATCGTCACCCGCTTTGCCGACCTGGGCTTTCTTATCGGGGTGATTATTCTGGCAGCCTATGGTTATGATTCGTACATGGCCGCTCCCGTGGCAGGAGTTGAGCCGCTCGACTTTGCCTACCTGACCTCCAGCGCTTTCTTAGATGGCTTTAAACTGCTCCCCTCAATATTTGCTGGTGTTAGCCTGCTCACCCTAAGCGTACTCCTCCTCTTCATCGGTGCGGCGGGAAAAAGCGCCATGTTTCCGCTGCACATCTGGCTGCCGGATGCGATGGAGGGCCCCACCCCAGTCTCAGCCCTGATTCACGCCGCCACCATGGTCGTGGCCGGTGTCTATCTTGTGGCGCGCATGTTCCCCGTCTTTGCCCTCTCTGCTACCGCCCTGATGGTCGTGGCCGCAGTGGGGACCTTTACCTGTCTTTTTGCGGCGCTGATCGGCTGCGCCCAAAACGACATGAAGCGCGTTCTGGCGTTTTCCACCTTAAGCCAGCTCGGCTATATGATGCTCGCACTCGGAGTTGCCTCAAGCTCTCATCCCTTAGGCTATAGCGCCTCGATGTTCCACCTCTTTACGCACGCCTTCTTTAAAGCGCTTCTCTTCCTCTGTGCCGGATGCGCCATCCACGCCGTGCACAGCAACAACATCTGGGAGATGGGTGGACTACGGCGCAAGATGCCGATCACGCACGCCTGCTTTTTAATCGCCACGCTCGCTATCGCCGGTGTCTTTCCCCTTGCTGGATTCTGGTCCAAAGATGAGATCTTAGTCGCTACCCTAAGCAGCGGACACCACCTTATCTTTGGCATGGCCCTCATCGTCGCTGGGCTTACCGCCTTCTACATGTCGCGCGTTTATTTCGTGTGCTTCTGGGGTGAGCCTCAAAGCCACGGCGCCTCACACGCCCACGAAGCCCCGCTTTTGATGCTTATCCCGCTAATCGTTTTGGCTATACTTTCTGTCGTTGGTGGCCGTATCCCCGTGCCTGAGTACGTCCACTTTGGTGTGGCCACGTTAGCGCATGAGGCCAGCTGGATGGTACCCGCCGCCGGAAGCGCGATGGCCGCAATCGGTATCTTTTCGGCCTGGCTACTCTACGTCAAAAACTCAGATCTGCGCGACACCATCGTCGGACGTATTAGCTGGGTCTATATCGTAGTCCGCCAAAAGTTTTACATCGACGAGGTCTATCTGTTTATCACCAAGCGGATTATTTTCCGCTACATTGCCGCCCCGGCTACCTGGTTTGACCGCTACGTTGTCGACGGCGGCGTAAACCTTGCGGGCCTTGGGACGCGCGGACTTGGACGCGGGCTGAGCTATATTCAGACCGGGCAGGTACAGACATACGGGCTTTGGATCGTCGGTGGAGTGATTTTGTTGTTTGTGTGGATGGCTTAGGTTTTTGGAGGTGAGTTAAGTTTTGATTTATCCCGTGAACGTGCACCTGCACCTGCACGTTCACCTGCTCGAAAAGATCGGGAACGGGAACGTTTACGTGCACGTGCAGGTGCACGGGAAAAAACTCGTTGGTCTGAGGCAAGGCCTCACCAGTTTTTATAAAAAGTTAGGGGAACATGGGCCTTGTTAGTTGGTTAATCGCGCTTCCGCTTCTTACCGCCTGCGCAGTCGTACTCACCCCCGCTCGCTTGAGCTGGGCGATGAAGTGGATTGCCGCCGCCGGAACTGGACTTCACCTGCTGCTTACCGCCTGGACGATCCGCGTCTTTTGGCTCAGTGCCGCGTCCGAACAGTCCGAGCTTAAGCACGCCAGCGCGATTAAGCTCTATCTCGTTGAGCGGGTTACCTGGTTTAAGAGCATCGGCATCGACTACCTAGTTGGTGTCGACGGCATCTCGCTCTCGATGGTGGCGCTTACCTCTCTGGTAATCTTTGCCGGGGTGCTCGCCAGCTGGGGCGTGACCAATCGGGCTAAGGAGTTTTTTGCCCTGCTCCTGATCTTGGTCAGCGGCGTGTTTGGCGTCTTCGTTAGCTTCGACCTATTTCTCTTCTTCGTCTTCTACGAATTAGCCGTGCTGCCGATGTACTTGCTCATTGGCATCTGGGGCACAGGCCCGAAGGAATACGCGGCGATGAAGCTGACGATTATGCTCCTCGTCGGCTCCGCCTTGATCTTGGTCGGCATGCTGGCCATGTACCACGCCGCCCCTGAGCACGTTTTTGACCTTACCAAGCTTGCCGGTGTCACTTTCAGCCCCGAATTTCAGCGCTGGGTCTTCCCGGTGATCTTTATCGGCTTCGGCGTTTTGGGAGCGCTCTTCCCCTTCCATACCTGGTCACCGGATGGACACGCCTCAGCCCCGACCGCTGTCTCGATGCTCCACGCCGGCGTGTTGATGAAGCTTGGCGGATACGGAATCTTGCGCGTCGGGATCTATCTTCTGCCCCAAGGTGCGCAGGAGTGGTCCCTCTTCTTCATGGTCCTAGCCACAATCAACATCGTCTACGGATCGTTTGCCGCTATTTTGCAAAAGGATCTAAAATACTTCACCGCCTACTCCTCCGTCAGCCACTGCGGCTTTGTGCTGCTTGGACTGTGCACGATGAATCTGATGGGCTTTAAGGGAGCCGTGATTCAGATGGTCAGTCACGGTATTATGACCGCGCTCTTCTTCGCCTTAATCGGCATGGTCTACGGACGCACCCATACGCGCATGATCCCCGAGATGGGAGGTCTGGCAAAGGTCATGCCTTGGCTGGCGGTGTGCTTCTATATCGGCGGGTTTGCCTCGCTCGGATTACCTGGACTTGCCGGATTTATCGCCGAGTCGCACGTCTTCTTGGGCGGCTTCTTTGGCAACCCGTGGCACGATATCTGGTGCCTGCGCGCCCTCACCGTTCTGGCTACCGTTTCCGTCGTTGTTACCGCAGTCTATGTTTTACGCGGCATGGGACGGGTATTTCTCGGCGAGATAGGCGATCCTCATTTCGAAGAGCTAACCGACGCCACGTGGTGGGAGCGAGCCAGCACAGGACTACTGATTGCAGCACTGGTGCTGATCGGCGTTCTGCCCGGCTTTATCATCAACCTAATCGAGGCCCCACTCTTTCCATTCGTCAACCGACTCCAGGGAGGTTTTTAATATATGTTGCCCTTACTTCCTGAGATTATTGTTATCGGCGCGGCCGTGCTCGTGCTGATCCTTGAGATCGTCCTCGGTAACGAGCGCGCCAAAAAGATGTTAGCCCCGCTGGTCCTCGTTGCCCTTATCGGCGCGGCCGCCGTGGCAAGCGTTCTCATGCCTGATACCTACAGCCTTTTTGGCGGGCGCTTCGTCGTCGACAGTGTCGCCTGGTGGTTTAAGCTGCTCTTCATCCTCTCCGCTGGCGGCATCGTGCTTCTCTCCTTTGATCTCTTGGACGGAAGCGCCTCGCACAAGGAGTCACACCTCGGTCACGGTGCAGAATATCTGATCATCCTACTCTTTAACCTGGCCGGGATGATGGCCCTGATCTCATCGCGCGATCTGATTACCCTCTACGTTAGCCTTGAGCTTGCTACCGTGCCGCTCTTTATCCTTGCCGCCTGGTCACGCACGAGCATCTCCTCTGAAGCCGGTATTAAGTACGTAATCTTAGGCGCTCTGGCATCGGCGCTGCTGCTCTACGGCTTAGGACTTCTCTACGGTCTTTCGGGGAGCACCGATCTCGCCGTGATCTCAGATCACCTCGTCACGACACCGACATTTCTCCTCGCCGCATCGCTCCTCTTTGCCGGGCTAGGATTCAAATTGGCACTCGTCCCCTTTCACGTTTGGGCTCCCGATGTTTACCAGGGCGCACCAACACCGGTCACCGCCTATCTCTCCGTAGCCTCGAAGGGCGCGGGCCTGGCCTTAGCCTTTATCGTCCTGTTTAAGCTCATGGGAGCCTTCCTACCGGCATGGGACACGGCGATTGCACTACTTGCCGCCTGCACGATGACACTCGGTAACGTCGTCGCCATCTCACAGACCAACATCAAACGCTTCATGGCCTACAGCAGCATCTCGCAGGCAGGCTACCTCCTCCTTGGCTTTCTTGGCCCCGTGCCCGAAGGCGTTCCAGCGATGCTTTTTTACCTCTTGGCCTATGTCGTTACCAACATCGCCGTCTTTAGCGTGATCATCTACTTCTCAAATTCAAACGGGCGCGAAGAGATCAAAGACTACGCCGGACTATCACTGCGTCATCCACTCCTGGCCTTGGGGATGATGGTGGCACTCTTTAGCCTCGCCGGGATTCCTCCCCTCTCCGGATTTACGGGCAAGTTCTTTCTCTTCAGCATCGCCTCAAAGCACGGCATGCACTGGCTCGTAGCTCTCGCGGCGCTGAATTCTACCGTGTCGCTGTATTACTACCTCAAGATCGTGCGTCAGATGTACATCGAGCCATCCCCGGAGTGGGCCAAGCCGTTGGCCCCAAGCCGAATTCTCTCGTTCACCCTGTGCCTAGCACTCCTCGCCACCATCGCCCTCGGCATCTTGCCGCAGGCGTATGAGAGGATACATCGGGAGACGATTGGGTATATCCAATAGTTGAGCCGACCCTCGCATTCGCTATCTGCCTTCTGTAATCCGATTTCAGAGATCTGCCGTCAGATTTCTGCTGCCTGCATCAGCTACAGCTACGGCCGCGGCCGACGGCCTTAGCCGTAACTCCTGATCAGGCAGTAGACGCTAGCGGCCAGAACATCAGCTAACTGGACGGCCTCGGCGCTGGGCTCCCTTCGACTCGGTCGCAAGCTCCCTCGCTCAGGGCTAATGTCCAGAATTGCCTGACACTCTCTGACCGACCCAAAGGCCATGTGGAAGAATCTTTTCTGGTCGGCCTTCGTCCCACGACCCCGCCCTTCCGCCAGATTCAAAACAATGCTCGATGCCGCTCTGTCTAACTGCTCTTTTTAGTGCCTTGGTGGTTGTAGCGTCC
>CAIXSY010000016.1 GCA_903922175.1 uncultured delta proteobacterium
ATTAACAGGCCCAAAGGACTGCGAATATTTTGCGGACGAGGACGTCCGCGCTCCCAGGTGCCCACACTTAATGAGCAATTACTCAGACAGGGCCTCAGGTCGGGATCCCGGTCTTTTAGATATCCTCTTTTCCCCTTATGCCAGACTGCTTTCACGAGTCTTCTGGTCTTCTTGTGTGCACGCTATTGGCGCTCAAGATCCTCGCACCGAAGGTGGGCTAGCAGCGCGCTGCTCCCAACTTCAAGAATCCCCCATCGGCCCAACCTCATCATCTATAGTGTGAATAAGAACGGTTTTTGTATTTTTTTGCACTAACGCTTGAGGGGAGCTTATGGATACGATGGAACGTCTGATCGACATTGCTAGCCGCATTGACCACCTCGAAAGCGTGGCCGAATGGATCGCCCGCGAGACTGTGCATAGTGATAACACCATCTCCCAGTCGGCTACGTTGATCTGCGTTACGGCAGACGATCTGCGCGAAAGGCTAACCCAGCTCGTTAAAGAGATAGAGAGACGCAAGGAGTGCGAGAAGTGGAATTAGAGCTGCGCTGGCGCGCAGCTCTGGTATACTCACGCGCATCCATCTGCCATTGAGAGATTTTTTTTCACGAATGAGAGGTAACAGCCACCTCCGCTTGGCTAAGGGGCTACGTTAGCCCCGAACCCACTGAGTGAATTCGGTAAACGTATCAGCCACACTAACTTGAGCGAACGTACGCACCTCACTCTGGCGAATGCCAACAGCCTCTGCAAAACCAGCGAGCAGATGCATATCTGCTGGGGTTACAAAGGCAAAGATCCCTACTTCGAGGCTCCCTTTGCAGGCCTGGCGCGCGCTATAGAGAGCCTCTGCTGCGCGTTTTTCTGAGAAATCGAGCCACTTTTTATGGATGGGGTCCTCACGAGAAGCCTCAGAAGCGAAATCTCTTACAGCATTTCTATTTCCACCATCAGTAAGTGCGCCGACATAAATTCGTTCTTGAAACCCTAACTCTTTCAAAATACGCGCCATCGTTAGCGCCACAAAAAAAGCCTCGGAGATCCGCGAACCTGTTTTCAGAACCCCATACGACTCTGCTTCGTCAGGATTGCCCACAACACTCTTTGTGTATCGAAAGCTATGCTTGGGATCGCTCACCATGCCATCTGCATGAAGAACGAGACTGTCATTGAATAAGAGATCAAACACTTGTACCCTACCAGAGAGACCTTGAAGCCCAGGCTCTGCCTCTGCCCGCGCCTGAAGCACCTGTTTGGAAATGTATTTAATCGAACTAGATATATCAGACATTTGAAAGATTATGGGTTTTTTGCGGTCAATTGCCGCCCCGCCCCCTTCTCCCCGAAGCATCTGACGTAATACGCCCAGAAGAGCCTGATCGGAGCCGCAATTAAGCAGCTGATCAATAGCTGCCGCTAGCATGCCCTTTCCGACCACTTCGGTTGGAAAGGACGAATTTCTTTGAAGACGAGGAGCACTGGGGGCTACTGCTCCAAGTCCAGGAAGGGACGCTCCACCAAATCCATCAACCAGACCACGAAAAAAGCGACCCATTTCCCCGACTACGGAATCTCTAATTGGGATTGCAGGAGATGATTGCCCTGACGAACGAGGACGGATCACGAGCGATAAATCTGTTCTCATAAGGAAGATTGTACACCATAAATCAATATTAAATTAGTGCTGCCGCATAAGGGACGGGCAGTCTGAATTTTTTTTCTCATATGGCCGAAAGCGATTCCGCTGTTACCTACATCGTAGCTTCAAGTACCTGCTAGCTCCTACTGACTCTCTGCACATCTTCCAATCTAAAGAAGAGATGTTCGATATCAGCTACTTAGGGCGATCGTTCGGTAATTGCTCATTAAGTGTGGGGAACTCTTTATCCTAGTCTTGGTTTTGGCCCCGGCCTGCAGTGAGCTTGTCGAACTGTCGTAATCCCTGGTCGTGGTCCTTATCTCGGTCATTTTCTTGGCTTGTCCATGGAAAAGACCAAGAAACTAGACCAGGACCAAGACTGTAGTGCCCGGGGTTAATGTGCAGTGACGCCAACATAGCCTAATTTGTCGCATTTACTAGAAAACATAGTTCCAATACCTTTCTACACTTAAAATACAACGGCACCCGCAACCTGACAAAAGGTTAGTTTCTGTCCGCCAGGACAGAAACTAAGTGAAGCAATCCCGCACTTCATGCAGATAGGTATTTTGAGTAGGGTGTCATTTTCCTGTATATAAATGGGATTCATGGATCAGGCTGTTTGCAACATCTCCCAAGACCAGGCTCAAGCGCCGTCATCGGCCTTTGCCATAACTGTTCGGCGCGAGATCCTCGTATTGGGCAGCGTACTCGTTGTACTTCAGATCCTCGATGGTATTCTCACCGGATTAGGAATGCAGCATTTCGGAGTCAGTGCCGAGGGCAATGCCATCTTACGCTCGCTGATGCATCTCATAGGCTGCGTCCCGGCCCTGATTGTCGCCAAAAGCCTTTCTGTTGCCGTCATCTTCACCCTCTGCATTTTATCGAACCGGATTAGCTGGGTTGGCCATGCCCTCAAGGTCGTCATCGGGATCTACCTCTTCGCCGCCGTAATCCCCTGGACCGTGCTGCTCTGGTCGAGAGTGTCCTAATTCTCCCCCAAATATAGTAGACGCATAAAGCTTGGCCGCAGAACGACTCAAGATTGCATCTGCTCTATTTGGGGGAGAACTAACGATTCTGCCAGTTACGAATCGTATTCATTATCAGCGGCCAGTAGACGTAGGTGTAGTAGCCGATAGCGCCAGCACACGCAGCAAGTGGTATCTTGCGTACCTGCCACCAGACGAAACTGCCCATCTGCTGCCAGAGGTAGTGGCGCTGCCCGTGGCGCAAGATCCGCGTATTGGCGATGAGGTCGGAGAGAATGAGCGTCGGCGCCATGAGATCCACTTGAGGCGAAATCGCTCGCTCACTAAAAACTCCGCTGAAAGCTTTGCGTAGCTCGTTAGCACTCTGGAAACGTAGTGACGGATTAACAGCCAGGCAATTCTCCAGAATTCTGCGATATTTGGGATCCACCTCAACTAATGATTCAAGTGGAAATCTGAATTTGTTCTTGATCATATGTTGCAACGCCGCCGCCCCAGTCATATCTTGCAGCCAACGCTTCCCAGTCAACATCTCAAAAAGCATCGTTCCCAGTACATAGATCTCACTACGAACATCATACACCCCTTGACTCACATATTCCGGTGGAAAATAGTGCGCCGTGCCGAGAATGACGCCGTTCGTTGTAACCTCCTTACCGTACTGCTTGATCAGACCAAGGTCTGATAATTTAATCGTCCCGTCCTCTCGCAGGAGCAGATTTTCAAGCTTTATGTCTCGGTGCAGTACGCCATGTGCATGCAACATGTCGAGCGCGGCAAGCAATTGATCGTAGATCAGATCGATCTGTTGATAGGTGAATCTCTTCTGAAAAAAAAGCTTGGATAAGTCCGCACCGCGCACGAACTCCATGCTAAAGGCCAAAGCCCCATCGAGGTGCACCAGTTCGTAAGCCTCAATCAGATTGGGGTGTTTCAGCTCCTGACAGATGCGCAGCTCTTCACGAAAACGCTCTACCGTATGATCATCAAAGGCGTGCTCGTTGGTTAGCACCTTGAGGGCAACCTCGCGTCCTCCCATTCGGCGATCGAGCGCGTAATAAACCTGGCCCGCAGCACCCTCACCAAGCTTGCCGAGTACTTTAAACCTCTGACACAGCTCAGGCCGCTCGACTCTCACGGATTCCAGTGATTCCATCATCAGCCCCCCACTACCGATCTATATCGGCATCTGCAGGCGGGGACTGAAGCTGTAGGAGCAAAGGTAATTGCTCAATAAATTGGGCAAAGAATATCGTGAGCGTGGTCGTGCTCGTGGTCCTGGTCGATGTAACTAGCCGCCTTTTCTCACGAAGTGAGAAAAGGCGAGCTAATCTCGCCCCTTACCGAACAGGGGTGTTTTTGAAGAAACGCGCCGACTTTTAGGAATGAATAGGGTAATTGAGAGTCTGCGAGAAGGGGCGGCTAGCCGAATTAGCACACTCTTCGACCGCGACCACGAGCACGCTCACGAAGAAATACACAGCCGAAACTACGTTGACGCCCGACTAAGGCTTGCCACCGTAATCGAATCAAGGTTATCGAGCTGATTTAACGCTGCGCCGGCATTGGAGCGCAGCATCGAGCGCAGGCTTTCGGCTACGTGCGCTGCATCTTCGGAGCCGGTCAGCTGATTAGAAAGATCGAGTAAGGCGAGCCCTGTGGCACGCACAAGCTTGATATTTTCCTGCACGGTCTGCGTGGCTTGGTCCAGAGCCTTCAAATTACCATCAACCTGCTTACGCAACGCTTTGAGATCGTTAAGCATCAGATAGGCATCTGGACGAGAGCGAATCCCGCGTCCGTCTTCGAAGATGCTATCAAACTGCTTACTTTGTGGCGCGCTCCAAACAACCGTCGGGCCTGCGCTGTCACCACTGAGCGTGCGCAGCTGGTCGGCGCCTTGGTCAACAGCTGCCAGATCGATGATGTTATCATTGTTATAGTCAGCAGCACTGACAGACACTAAACGCGTCGCCCCTGCGAGATAGGATAGCGCTGCACCAAAAGTTCCATCACCGTTACCGAGAAGGATACTCGCCGAAGAGCTTCCGCCGGAGATAGCCGAATCAGCCGTGGCCAGGTCAAGCTTTCCATCTCCGTTCATGTCTGCAGCGACAACGCTTTGAGGATTCGCCCCAGCCTGGTAAGAGACTCGGCTCTGGAACGTTCCATCACCATTACCGAGGAGCACATTGACGTTACCCGGATCAACCAAGTCCGTAACAACCAGGTCACTCATGCCGTCGCCGTTAAGGTCAGCGAGCGTCAACGAGGATGGCGAACTTCCCGCAGCAAAACTCTGTGCCGCTCGAAATGTACCGTTGCCATTTCCGAGCAGTAAGCTCACGCTCCCACTTCCGGAGTCGACCGTAGCGAGGTCGGCAAAGCCGTCGCCGTTAACGTCGGCCGAGGCCAATGCCTGCGGCGTCGAGAGCGCACTCAGGGCATAGGTCACCGCGCTTAAAAAGGTGCCATCGCCATTACCAAGTAATACGCCGATAGCGGCATTGGGTGCGCTTGTGGCGAGTGCCGTGGCTAAGTCGAGCTTGCCGTCGCCGTTAAAATCAACACTGACAAGGCCCGTTGGCGTATCAGACACGGAGACACCCGCAGCATACGAGACTCGGGCAGCAAACGTTCCGTCACCATTCGACAAAAGAACATCAAGCTTACCTTGGCTACCCACAAGAGCTAAGTCGGCCAAATGGTCGCCATTAAGGTCGCCGAGGGTTAAGCTCCCCGGCCCGGCTTGCGTCGCTACCGAGACTGCGCTGCGAAAAGTCCCATCTCCGTTCCCGAGCATCACCGAGGCGCTGGCATCGGCACTGTTGGTATTTACAAGATCGACAAAGCCATCGCCATTAAGATCTGCGCTCGCCACCTGCGCCGGTGTGTCTCCAACACCTACGCTCGCTGCGGATGAAAATGTGCCATTGCCAGCGGCACTGCTGACGAGTTGGTAGGCTCCAGGCGGGACCGGAGCTGGGCGCGCCCCAGTTGCATGCTCGCTAGCGAGGGCCGTATCCTTATTTGCAAGAACGAAACGCTCAAATAGATCAACGATACTCTGCGAATGCTTACTATCTAGCCCGACAGCTACAAATATCTCCTCCAATCCCTGACGATCGAGAAGCTTGTGATCACCAACTTTAGCTCCCTGAACAATAGAAAGCATCTCTCGCCCAAGTTTTTTGAACTTAGTGTCGAGCCGATTTCGCGTGTCGCTGCTTGTCGTGCTCTGTGCAGCGCGCTCTGCGATAGAGATTAGTTTATCAGTTATCCCGCCGATTTTTCCGAGCTCAGTCTGTGAAATATTGACCAGCGAAACAAGTGAGTTAAGCCCTTGGACAGCCGTGCCATAGGTGCGCGCTCCTAACCGCAAGCCGTCTTTAATGCTCGAGACACTCGAAGTGCCGCTCAGGAGATTACCCACCGACCTTGAGCCGCCCTGCGCCATGCCCTGCAGCCTGCGCACGAACGATTCTGATATGGCTGTGCCGAGACTAATCCGTGTCATGGGTACTACCTTATTCCTCAATTAGGGTATCGGCAGGTTGAGGGGCGGGCTTTACCTCCGTCAACATAACCTACTGAAACAACTATCCTAAACATAGTTTCAGCGGCACTTCGTAAGCATTCACGGGGCCTAACTAGAGCCTGTCCGGAAACAGCGAAAGCGCGATAGGACGGGAGAAATAAGTGAAATAGTAGAGTAGTATACGTGGCCAATTTCGAGGTTAAGCCCGAAAGAGGCACGCTATAATAGCGCCGACTAGTGAATTTTGAG
>CAIXSY010000017.1 GCA_903922175.1 uncultured delta proteobacterium
CGCGAAGCGCGCTGCTCCGTCCGCTCTCATTGCGATTTTTGCGGACGGTCTAAGGGCACAAAGAGCGCAAACTTCTCATCTTCATAAACCATCTTCCACGAGCCGGTGGCGCGAAGCAGGACCTGCGCCAGGGCGTGGTTTTTTTCTACTAAGGCGATGTCGGGGGCCCAGCTCTTGAGCGTGTGCGCCCAGTCATAATGCAGACGAAAAAGGTCAAATGAGAGCGTGTAGTGCTCGGCGGGCACAAACTGTGTGCGCCCGTCTGTGATTACGCGATAATCAAGCCGAGGGTTCGCTTGATAGATCGCCCAGCGGCACCATCCTCCGTAGTTAAAATGGGTGAGCACGCGCACCGGTTTATCAGCGGAATGTGCCAGAGGTAGCGAGGCGATAGTGCGGCAGGCGTCAAGCGGCAGCTCTTTAAAATAGGGCGTCGTGTCGTAGCGCAAGGGAAAGTAGTAAACGCACAGCTCAGCGGCACTTAGGCAGAACAGGATGCAGGTGCTCTTTTCGATCAGTTTCCTCCGCCGATGGGGGATGTTGCGTGGCAGGATGCGAGCCATGCGACTAAGAAGCGGCAGTCCCATGACGCCAAAGATGGCCATGAATTTTAGGGTGCGAAAGGCGAGAAACAATGTCAGTGCAGCTGAGCAGGAAGCCGGGAACTTGACCAGAAATCGGCGCAAGTTAAAGCCTGCGCCTATGACGAGGGCGTAGGCGATGAAAAGGAGCGGTAGAAAACCATCGACCGTTAATGACCCTCGAAACTCGGCGATCGATTCCTTAAGGTCGTGCGTTGTAACTGCGTAGTCAAGAAGGAGCGAGTAGTTAGTCCAGATTCCAAAGGGGAGAGTGGCCGAGTTTCCTAGCAAGCCATAGGGCGAGACAAAGCCCGCCAAAAGTAGGATAACGAAGCCTCCCCAGGCATAACGCCCATCAAGATGGCGGCGGCGTAGCAGGCGTGGAAGACAGCGATAGATAAACCAGAGAAGGGGAACGAATATCCAGTACACGTGGATGTTGGTCAAGATCACACTGAGGACGAAGAGAACGGGGATCTCGAAGCGAGACGGGGCAGCAAGCAGGCGACGAAGCGCTAGAGCAACCCCAAGAATAGCGATCATCTGTGGGCGAATAGAGGTAACTTGGCCGATCAGGGTCATTGCACCGAGGAAGAAGAGCGTGGTTTCGATAGTAGAGAGCCGCCGTCCAGCGGAACGGAAGATAATATCGAGCAGCACCTTGGCCAGGCATGCCATAAGCAGCCCAAGAGCAAGGCGCAGACCATTGAAGCCCCACTCTGCGTAGACCAGCGACATGCCGATCTGCGCTAACCAGTGATAGTCTACCCAGGTCGGGTTAAATGCATTGATCAAATCTTCGCTCGGGACCGTGCCGTGCTCTAAGATCCACTGTCCTCCCAGAAGGTGCCAACCCAAATCGAGATCGTGCGCGGGCATCCCCCAGAAGCTTAGTCCGTAAAGAATTGCGGCGAGGTAGAGAGGTCTTTTCACAAAGTACACCAATGAGAGGTAAAATGCTGCGCATTTTACCTCTGGCTTTTAAGGATCGGATGTTCCACCAACGTAACCATGTTTTGTGAGATACGCCCAGAGGCTTTTTAGTAGATTAGTGTAAGGCTCCCCCGCGTCGCCGCCATTCCATTAATCTGCTCGCAGCGATAGGCCTATATTAAGGCTATTTGACTTTGTTTTCTGCGCGACAATGGATTATTGTAGTGTGCCTAACGAGGGCCTGCCTCAAACCGACGAGTTTCCTCTCGTGCACATGCACGGAAAACCTATATTCGATTTTGCCTATGATAAGCGCTATTGAGCAACGTCTCTGCTTCGAATTGGAGGCCAGGAAAGCCAAAGGGCTTCATCGTGTGCTGCGGACGCAATCTGACCGACTCATCGATTTTTGCTCGAACGACTATCTAGGGGTTGTACACGATCGGCTTATTGATGCGCCGGAGGGGCGTTCTCTGGCCTCTGGTGCAACGGGATCGAGGCTTATCTCAGGGAACTCGATACTTGCCGAAGAGGCGGAGCACATGCTGGCTTCATTCTACAGGGCACCATCGGCGTTACTTTTCAACTCTGGGTACGATGCCAATCTTGGCTTCTTCTCGAGCATCCCGAGACGCGGCGATACGATCGTGTATGACGAGCTGTGCCATGCCTCGATTCGCGACGGCATCCGCCTCAGCTTCGCCAAGTCTTATAGCTTTGCGCATAATGATCTAGCTGCACTGCGTGCCAAACTTGATCGCATCCAAGGACAGGTGTTCATCGCCGTAGAAAGTGTCTATTCAATGGATGGCGACCAAGCGCCGTTGGTTGAGCTTATCGAGGTCTGTCGCCGAAGCGGAGCCGCCTTAGTTGTTGATGAGGCTCATGCCAGCGGGATTTTTGGAGAAGGTGGATGTGGCCTGGTAGGCGCTCTCGGTTTAGAGACGGAGGTTTTTGGGCGAGTGCACACCTTCGGCAAGGCTTTTGGCTGTCATGGCGCTGTTGTTGTGAGCAGCGCTGCGGTGCGCGAGTATTTAATTAACTTTGCGCGCTCGTTTATTTATACCACCGCACTGCCACCACAGGCCATCGCCTCAATTATGTGCGCGCATACCCTAAAGCCACAGTTGGAGGAGCGCCGTCGTAACCTACAGCGCAACATAGAGCTCTTTCTCGATAACGCGCGTACGGAAGGGCTCGATTTGAGGCTTATCCCGAGCACGACACAGATTCAATCATTGCTGGTAGGCGGCAATATGCAGGCTAAAAAGCTAGCATCGGCACTTGTAGCTTCGGGGTTCGATGTTCGTCCAATCTTAAGCCCGACAGTTCCCAAGGGCGCAGAGAGGCTGCGTCTCTGCCTGCATAGCTTTAACAGCGCAGACGAGATCGGCGGGCTAGTCAAGGCAATAACGGAGGTAGATCATGCTTAGTATTTTTGTTACGGGGATCGGGACGGGCGTCGGTAAAACGGTTGTAAGCGCAATCTTATGTGAGGCCCTGGGCGCAGATTACTGGAAGCCTGTGCAGGCGGGGAGCCTTGAGCAGACGGATTCGATGGTGGTCAAAAGCCTGCTGACTAACACCAAGTCGAAGATCCACCCCGAGGCGTATCTTCTTAAGCAGCCCATGTCTCCGCATGCTGCAGCGGCGATTGATGGTCTTCATATCGAGCCTGATAAGATCGCCGTGCCACAGACGAGCAATAGTTTGGTGATTGAAGGGGCAGGGGGTCTGATGGTTCCGCTGAATGAGGCCTCACTGATGATCGACCTCATTGAGCGTCTGCAGTGTGAGGTTGTGCTGGTCTCTAGAAACTATCTTGGAAGCATTAATCATACCCTGCTGAGCTGGGAGGTGCTTAATCGTCGGCGTATACCGTTACTCGGGGTGCTTTTTGTTGGAGCGGAGGCCTCATCGAGTGAGAGCTTTATTCGCAGCTATACGGAGATGTCGATGATCGGGCGTATCGAGGAGGAGGCCGAGATCTCGCCTGAAGTAGTAAGATTCTACGCCGCAAAATTCAAGCAGACACTTATGTTTCTGCACCGGAGAAAGAGTTTGTGATCGAAGCGGTGAGTGAACTTGCTCAAAGGGATGCGCGGGTGATGTGGCACCCCTACACGCAGATGCAGCTCGATCCGCAGGCCCTGCCGATCGTACGCGGTGAGGGCACGCTGCTTTTTGATGAGCAGGGACGCTCCTACATCGATGCTATCTCTTCATGGTGGGTCAATCTTCACGGACATGCTCATCCGCATATCGTACAGGCCATATCTGATCAGGCGAGGCAGCTGGAGCAGGTGATCTTTGCCGGCTTTACGCATGAGCCCGCAATTCGCCTAGCAGAGAGGTTGCTTAGCATCTTGCCGCCCGGGCTGTCGCGTATCTTCTATTCAGACGATGGCTCGACGGCGGTGGAGGTTGCTTTAAAAATGGCTCTGCAGTACTGGCAAAATCTGGGTGGAAAACGGACCCGCATTCTCGCCTTCGAGGGCGGCTATCATGGTGATACCTTTGGGGCTATGGCGGCTGGACGCGGTCTGTTTAGCGCCCCGTTCGATAGGTATCTTTTCCAGGTTAATCAGCTGCCATTCCCTATGGCAGGGGCCGAGGAGCGTGCGATCGCTACTCTACGTGCAGAGCTTCAGCGCGGGGATGTCGCCGCCCTGATCTATGAGCCGCTGCTGCAAGGCGCTGGTGGCATGCGCATGATCAGCGCCGTGGCCATGGCGGAGGTGCTCAGCTTGGCCCGTTCGCAGGGAGTGCTGCTTATCGCCGATGAGGTTATGACGGGCTTTGGAAGGACGGGGCGACTATTTGCTTCGCAGACTTTGGGCGTTAATCCGGACCTCATATGCCTATCAAAGGGGATAACCGGAGGATTTATGCCGCTCGGTGTCACGGCAGCAAGTGAACAGGTCTACAACGCTTTTCTCTCCCAGGAACGTCTGCGGATGTTTATTCACGGGCACTCGTTTACGGCTAACCCTCTTGCCTGCGCCGCGGCTAATGCCAGTCTCGACCTGCTCTTGCAGGACGAGACCTTGCGCGCCATCTCTCGAATAGGCGCGGCGCACGCGGCGTTTCTCAAGCGAGACAACACGAGCTTTGCAAAAAATATTCGCTTGTGCGGAACAGTTATGGCATTTGAAGTGGCCTCGACCGAGGGACATTCTTACACACACGCTCTGCGAGATAGGCTCTACCAGGGATTTTTAGCGCAGCGTGTGCTTCTTCGTCCTCTTGGAAACACACTCTACGTCCTTCCCCCCTATTGCATCTCGGATGCAGAGCTGCAGATGGTATACGCCGCAATTGAGAGCGTAGTTAAGGAAGCGATCGAATGAGTGATCGTAGAGTAGCTAATAAAAATGAGTGCTTCATCTATGGCGTGGGCGCTATTTCAGCTCTTGGCGCAGGGGTGCCTCAGTCCTTCGCGGCGCTGGGTAGCGCTAAAAGTTCGCTTTCGGTGCGCGCTTTTGGCGAGGAAAAGTTGGCTGTCGGAGCGCTTTCTTTGGATGCGGATGAAACATTAGCCCAATTTATCGTGGAGAATCAGCGTTACGCCGACCTAGATCGTTGTGTGCAGCTGGCAATGGTAGCTTCTCGCGAGGCGATCGGCCAGGCGGGGTGGCATGGCGAGAGCGATGTTGGTATAGCCATTGGCTCTTCGCGTGGGGCGACAGGAGTTTTGGAGCGAGCGCACCGCACTTACCTTGAGAGCGGAAAGGTTCCTGTGGCCACATCTCCGCTAACTACCTTGGGGAATATCTCTAGCTGGGTAGCTCAAGACCTGCTCACATCGGGGCCGGCAGTGAGTCACTCGGTGACCTGCAGCACGGCGCTCCATACCCTCGCAACCGCGCTGGCTTGGATTCGAGCAGGGATGGCGCAGCGCTTTCTGGTGGGCGGCTCCGAGGCCTGCCTAACCGGATTTACCTTGGCGCAGATGCGAGCGTTACGCATCTATACAGCGATCCACGACGATGATTTTCCCTGTCGTCCATGTGCAGAGTTTGGAACGAATCGTGCTGCAAACACCTTTGTGCTTGGTGAAGGTGCATGCATCTTGGCTCTTGGAGGGGCGGAGTCGGGGAGGGCTCCACTTGCGCGGATTGAGTCCTTTGGTTGCGCCGTTGAGGCTGTTGCGAGCAGCACGGCGATCTCTGAAGAGGGTCTTGGGCTTAGGCAGGCGATGCGACGAGCTTTAGATGAGATGCGGGACAGCTCTCCGATAGACATGGTCGTGCTACATTCTCCTGGAACGATTAAAGGTGATCAGGCTGAGCTTACGGCGATTGAGGCAGTTTTTG
Source organism: uncultured delta proteobacterium (assembly GCA_903922175.1). Classification (GTDB taxonomy): domain Bacteria; phylum Bdellovibrionota_C; class UBA2361; order UBA2361; family CAIXSY01; genus CAIXSY01. Next base: position 5,831 of record CAIXSY010000017.1, read on the forward strand.
GTGAGGAGCGACCTATGCTTAGCTCTCCTAAGTGGCTCTTTGGTCATACTTTTGGCGCTTCGGGGGCGTTAGGAATTCTGCACGCGCTCTATTGTCTGACGAACAGCGCCTGCCCGCCATATCCCTATCCCAGCCGAATAAAAAATGTTACCCGCCCGGTAAAAAAGGTTATGGTTAACGCCGCTGGATTTGGTGGAAATGCGGCGTGCGTGGTTTTGTCGCTGCCTTAAGGCACATAAATCACCAAACTGAGCATAACCAAGGATAGGAGAAGTCACAGAGAGAGTTCGGGTAGCACTGGCTGGGAGCAAGATGGCTGTACAACCAATCGATCTGGAAGAGCTATGAGCAACACTGGCCCCGACATTACAAATCAAAGCCCGACTGTCGGCAAGGGCCTGGATGTGGGAGTGCCCAAGGTACCCACTGAGCCGCTGCAACCCAAACTCGACAACCTTTCATTCGAGGAGAAAGCACAGCCACCCAAAAGCAAGGTAATACTGCCCGAGGCGAGCGCCGGCCCTTTAGAGGCTCGAAGCACAGGGCAGGTTCGCGTAGAGGAGCGCCGTTGGACGGGAACAAATGCACCAGCGGCTAGTTTGCGCACGGCGCTACCTCCTGCAGAGGCCCCGAATCTGTACAACGAACAGACCTTCATTTGGGGGGCTAATCACCGAAAGAGCTCGAAGAGCGGAGTGGAGGTTTTAGAAGAGACCTATCCGCATCTAAAGAACTTTATTCGAAGTAATCCATCCATCGCCGCCAACGCTGCTTTCGGAGCGTTAGTAATGGCTCTGCAAATTACGATTAAGCAGAATTTGCAGGCGTGCGCCCGCGGAGCGGCGCCGTCCAAGGAGGTTTTGGAGAATTTCAATTGCGAGCTGCAGCAGAATCTCGGAGCTAACTCGACTCTGTGCGGTACGGTTGTTGGCACGTTGGGTGAAAATGGGCGCCGGGCAGTTGATGAACTGAGGCAGAAAATCGCCGGTGTGGAGGTGCAGCGGCAGCTCAAGGTCGTAGCCGAGGATATTCTTAACCTCGCCGTTGAGGAGCTTGAGGATACGGCGAAACTAAAACGTGAACAGATCGGACGAAGTCTTCAGGAGGAGTCACGTGAGATTCTGCGCTGCTTAGAGAGTGGCGGTTTTGGTAGTACAAAATTGGCTCTGCTTGCACAAGCCTGGGAGGTTCCGATGACCCCCGTAAAAGATGGCACAAGGTTGCCCGATGCCTCATCAGCAGGCGACAGCCAAAAAAACAATCCCCCTACCGAGAACGTGCCGACCTCTTCGGAGAGGTCTTCTCCTCAAGAGCCGACGCCGGACCCCAAAGCGCAGAGTTGGCGCCATCGCACTCGGATATCCAAAGAGCTTGCCGGTCATATCGCCGAGGTCGGTGAGGGTTTGGAGCACCCGCTTGAAACACGCGCAAGGGGGTTAGCCTGGGAGCGCGGATCGATGTCGGCCCAGCCGGAGTTCCCGAAGCGTGACGATCGCTTGCGTGCCGCCAATCGCGGGATTGAGGATCTGCGAGCAGAGCTGGTAGCGACCACCGATGGCGCATTAACTGCGTCCGTAGAGGCACTTCTCTATCGAGAGGAGCAGCGAGTGCGCTATCTTACGATCTCTGGAGCGATCTGGTCGCTTTCAGTTCAGATCTCTCAGGTTCATGCGGCGGCCATGGCTAAGCCGATTCTAAACAAACTGAGCGCATACATTCAAGGGCAGGAGGCGTTTCTTGATAGATTGCCAGAGGACCTAAAGGGCAGAATTAAGACACACCAAGCTGAAGCTCTGGCTGGCACACACGGCTCAGCCTATAGGCAGATCGAGTCCGTCGAGGTGAATGACTATTTCTATGGCCTTAAGCCGCCACCGAGGTCTGCTGATGGCAATAGTTTTACAGCAGGGCAGCCGATTTCGAGCAATGCGCTCGTGCTTGCGCAAGCGCTGCGCAGCGAGCAGGGCTTTGACCGAATCCTGGCGTGTGCAGCTATCTTTGCCCCAGGCGAGTGGAGTCAGATCGGGGAGTTGTACGCTCAATTTAGCGGACGGTCATTTGTCGGCCAGGTGCTTAATCGCCTCGTCGATCGGCTCAACTCATTTGAAAAGAGGATAACTGCTGTTGCGAACGATAGCGTTCGCCTCGAGTCCTTGCAGGGAGAGTTTGCGAGCCTTGAGTCGCATGTGCGAGCGCTGACGCCTGCCCTAGGTGTCGATGGCGCGGAGATTGAGATGCAACTGCTTCGGCTTGCTGCTGCTTTTGAAAAGCGCATGCCCATGTCTCCTCAGGATGCTTCAAGCATCTTCCATAAGGGCTCGCCTGTGTCGCTCGTGGGCGGCATTTCTTTGCCGGAAAAGCCGAAAATTCTCAAGGGAGATGCCGCTCTCGGCAGGGCGAAAGATCTGCGCGATACAAGAGATAGTAGCGATCCATTTTTTGCGGTATGGCAGATCTTTAAGGGGTTATCAACAGAGGAGAGGGCCAAGACCCTTCGTGTTTATCAGCAGACCTTTGGTCAGGACTACCTCGATGAGTATAAGCGTGGGCGAGATAATAGTGGCGGGATTGGCGCGATCGAGTGCGCTATAGTTGAGGCTCTCGCTGTGAGTGCTCAGGTCAGCCCGGAAACGATGCTCTTCTATTTTGAGAAACGTGCCTCTGATTACGGCGCCCGCCGGGGCGCACTCCTCACTGCCCCGATTCCGAATCAGACCATGGTCACGCTACTGGATGAGCAGTTCGATCAGTTTCGCCGAGCGTTGGAAGGGTTCCCTGGTTATGGCGAAGTAGGTTCGACACTCCAGCTGACTAAGGAGCGTGGAGAAGTGAACTATATCGAGGCGCGTTTTGTCGCATTGAACAGAGAATGTGGCTACGAGGGCGCCTTTAATGCCAAGACCGAAGTCGACCTCGATGAGGTCAGCAAATTTGGCGGTGCGGCTGAGTTGCAGCGTATTAAGAAGGCATTGTTAGAGCGCGAAGTGGCGCCGGAGACCATTGATCAGGTGGCCGTCAAGCTGCGAACAAACGGTCGCGAGCGTGCCGCTGCCGCTGAGCGGCTCTATGCAGAGCTTTGCATGGCGGTTCCACCAGAGAGACGCTTTGTGGACCGATTGCTGCTGGGCGCTGATAATGAACAGCGCTTCATTCAGACCCTCGCCTCTGGGCTCGACGGAGGACGTAATCGCGAACTAGCGCGGCAGCTGGACCGTCTCGTGGCTGCAAAGACTAAGTATGTCTCGATGGCAGCATATATCGAGGAGCGCATTGTCGGCACGTTTAAGAATGAATATTGCTGCGACCGCGCCCTGGCAATTCATGAGGGCAGGATCGGCGATGCCCAAGCTGCTGATGCGGCATACTACCTCTCCAAGGGGATGGGAAAAGAGTTGCAGGTATTGCTCGGATTGATCAAGGGCGAGGCAGAGTTTAAGCAGTTTAATAAGACATTCGTCGAAAGATATGGCGTCAAGTTCCAGGGCACATCGCCTGAGCGTCGGGCTAAGAGTTTTGAGGATGCCTTTACCTCGACTTACTACGAACTCGACAAACAAGCCCTCCTAGCGCGCGTACAGCGTAACGAGGCCAAGGCCAAGGCGATCGAACTGCGCCCGCTCGTTTGTTCGGCGGCTTCGGCTATGGAGACCGCCCAGCTGCTGATGCAGGTACGAGACAAGAGCGGACGGCTCGACGTGGAGATGCTGCGCCGTATTCAAAAAGAGTACGATCTTTTCCCGCGCGGGCCGGGCGATAAGACTTTCGCTCAGTCGCTGTGTGTTTTGGATAGCGCGGCGGGTAATTGGGCCTTGCAGATCTTTAGTGGACGCGAAGAGCTGGCTCAGGCACATCAGCTGCGTGTCGCAATCGAGAGGGGCGACTATCAGATGATAGAAGAGCTTTTTGCTCTCCCCGCGGCACTTCAGCAGGAGGTCTCGCCTAGCCTAGACAAGCAGTCTGAGCAGGCGCTCGAGCTGGCCAAAGAACTCGAAGAGTATGCACTGCGGCGAGATCGGCTAAAGCAGAATTATGCGCGCCTTTACCCGGACCACCCCCTCGACGCAGAGATTACAAAAAATGTTCCAGCGGTTTACCAAACATCGCTCCGGCTCTGCCTCGGTGATGGGCGCTTGGAACCAGAAGACCTGCTCTACTTTGCGATGAAGAAGGAGCGTTGTTTTTTGGCTTCGCTTGGAACAGACGAGGCTACTATTGGTGAGATCTTCTTTGGGCGGCGCTGGAGTAAAGATGAGATTAGGCGATTAGGCGAGGCTTACACTGCTAAATATGGAGCGTATCAACCATCGCTAAAACACCAGCGTTTCGACCGTCGAATAGGCGATATTACTGAATATGAAGAGCCGGCGCGTGGAAGAGACCTCGTGTCGGACCTTGGCGCGGAGATTAGTGGGAACCAGTGGTTCGATGTTAAGTATATCATCGAACATGGCACGCCGACGTCCCTAGTCGAACGTATCGATTGGATACGGGCGCGATACAACTACGACCTAGATAGTAGCGCCTGCAAATTAGGCCTCGTCGTCATCAAGCAGAGCAGCTATTCGCCAAAGACAATTCTGGCAAAGCTCGAACTATACCAGTCACAGATTAAAGCTGGAAAAACTCTAAACGCCGACGAGCAAACTCAGCTAGAAGGTCAGCTCAGGGCGATGGAGGTTGGGCTTGATGTCTTGCGCGGTGCCAAGAGTGTCATTGCTGAGGGAGCCACCCAGCTCGCCGTCGTTGTTGCCGGCACGGGAGTGTGCGTGATCTCTGGGGGCATGGGCACCCCATTACTAACCACGGCGATGTTGGCAGGTGCGGGGATGGGGGCGGCGCGAGTGGGGACCAAATATTTTGTTGAGGGAGCATCTTACGATCGAGAGGAGCTCTATGTCGATGTGGCAGGGATGCCGGTCGTGGACTTTGTTGGCACGGCGAGCGGGATGAAGGTTGCCCAAGTTGTTGGAAGCGGCCTCTTTGGCATCGCCGGTGAGATGGAGCTATCAAATTTAAATCGACAGGTGCTTGGCAGCAACGCTGGTGGACTCGGTCGCGTATTGGGCGCTCCGGACGAGGGCGCATTAGCCCAGTATGTTCTCGGGGGTGGCAGTGCAGCGCCGCGCGTACTTGGTATGGAGTCGGCAGAGCTGGTTGGGCGGAAGCTGGTCATGGATAGCTTTCTTAGCCGCGGATTATTCTATGCTGGGACCGGCGCGCTCGCCGGAGCTCCCACAGGCGGCATTATGGCGGCCGGATACGGTCTGTTTGATGAGGCTAGCTGGGGTGATGGTGTCTCTACAGCGCTCGGTGCGTCATTCGATCGCGCAGTGCAAGGTGGTTTGCAAGGAGCAGCGTTTGGAGCTGCCCTCGGCGCTTTGATTATGTGGCACAGGCCTCAGCTCGTGCGCATGGGTAGACCGATTAAGGCAGCCGCCGAGGAGAAGCTCTTCGCCAGGCTTAATGACCCGGCAGATCTTGCAGGTGCGGAGAGCGCAGTTTCAGTGTCGACAACGGACGCACCGATCGAGGCTCCACTACTACCCAGTGGACGCCAATGGTTCGGGCGCCCGGAGCTTCAGTTTAACGAAATAGAAGAGCTGGTCGGGCTTAAAAAGAGTGGGGTATCGCTCTGCAATGGGGATCTTGAGCTGCGCCGGCCGCTAAGGCCACAAGACTCTAGACGTTTGCTACAGGACAAGAGCCTCGCCCCCACTCTGCGACAAGAGCTGCAGCAGCGCTATCGAGCGCGGGCTAAGGCTGCTGCAGATGGCGCAGAGGGGTATCTTATTGAGCGTGACCTGATCGAGGTGTTAAAGAGGGCTAACAATAACCTCTATGTAACCAAACGCGCGACGCTGTGGAAACTGGAGAATGAGTTAACTTTGGGCGAAAGGCGTCTCGAAGAGCTGCAAAAGCTAGCGGATCTGCCCTCAGGAGCAGCAGATTCTAAGCTTAGCGCAACAGAAAGAAACCTTTTTAAGCACATCAAAGCTCAGCAGGACCATCTTGTAAAAATACGTGAGGAGGTAACCCTACGTAAGGCAAATGGAGAGACTGCCGAGCCGCTCGCAGTGCCAGAGGCGCCGAGTGTCGTGGGGGGCGAGGATGCGACTTGGCCCATTGTCCGTCTGCAAAATAGCGAAGCGGGTGCGACAGCCGCAACCGAACCCCCGGCAAATGTATCGATGCCAAAGGGTGGTACGGAGGGTGCGTCTGAAGGTGGGGCAGACAACTACAGCCAGCCATTTAAAAATCTATATAATGAGCTTGAGAAAGGGGGCGGGGAGTATCGGCCGGACCCGTTTGGCACAGACGGTGGAGAGGGCAGCGGGGCAGGGCTCAGAGGAGCGGGTGCAGGCCCAAATGATCGTGGTGGTGGCGCGGCATTGAGGCCCCCCGCTGCTGGCACCCCTTCGGAAAGTAGCTCTCATGGGACAGGTGCTAAAGCCATTAGGCTTAACACAGGCAAGGATAGCGGGAGTGGTGAGCGGGCATTGTTAGAGCCCGGCAATACCCAAACGGGCGTCGTTGAACTTCCCGTAGGGCAGGTTGAGATTATTGATCCGGCACGTTCGCGTCCCACGAGCACAGCTACCACTGCGGCGCCTCGGCCGAGCCCGGGAGGAGGTCGTAACGCAGCAACCTCCGCTCAAGCGGCGGCGGGGCGAGGGGGCGGCGGATCTGTGGCCACACAGACAGGCACTGGCCCGCTAGGCGATCTGCGTGCAGACTTCCTTGAGCATGGAGCACGTTATCTTGGGCGTGGAGCTGAAGAACCGCGAGTCCAGGTTGAAGAAGATGCTCGGAGCACGACAGCCGCGCAGGGACAATCGATTGTGACTACGCCCAAGCCGGCAAAAGTTGAGCCAGTAAAAGTGGATCCAATGCTGGACCCTGTGCCACAGCGGCGGGCAGTCCCACTCTCACCACCACAACCGGATACTTTGCCAGCGACGGAGCCAGCAAGGCCGATTCCGCTGCCGCCGAAGAGAAGGATAGCACCTGCAAATCCACCTCCGTTACCAGCCCCCACTGCACCTGAGCCACAGAGGTTTCCAAGCCCAGGGACAATTCCCGCACCGGGTTCACCGATATGGCCCGAAACGACGCCAATCCCTGGGGTTGGACAGCCGCAGCAAGCGCCAGCAGAGATCTTGGCCGCCGCGGTGCGACCTGGGGTGTTGTCGATCTCGACGACCTCTCCCGCTGGAGAGGCGCCGCAAGTGTCAAGTCCCGTGCCTCAGCCGGCGCTAGAGCCTGTTGGCCAGCCGACAGATACGGGCAGTGTAACTAGTGCGCTAGCTCCTCCGAGGTGGGGCCATGGCTCGCCGGATCTGTTGCCTGAGGACAGTGCCAGTGACCGACGTAAGCACATCGGTGACGCGCCTTCGGTAGATGATCGCTCAAAGCGGGTGCGCGTACGCCAACGCGGCCAGCTCCTCTTTCGAAGACAAGCCATGGTGGTAGTTTTGAAGGGCGAGACGATGCGGATTCGTATCCCGAAATCCAACAGCTTCGGAGTGGAAAATCCCAACGCAGGCGCTGAGGTCGTAATAAATACCTTTGAAACGCAGGCCGAGGTGGCGCGTGGTTCGATATTCAATAATCCCGGCAGCCTGCCCGGACAACTTTTAGATGTTGACTATGGAGCTGATGAGGTGGCGGAGTTTGAGCAGGAAGAATAAGGCTTACTTCACTTCGGCTCTGCTCAAGTACTTTCCCTCTTCCGTATTAACGATAATCTTTTCGCCAACTTTAATGAAGGTCGGCACGTTGAGCGTTAGGCCGGTGTCGGTCTTGGCGGGCTTTGGTGAATTGCTTGCTGTCGAACCACGCATCTCTGGCTCGGTTTCGGCGATGGTAAGAACGACGGTCTGGGGCAAATTGACGCCGATCGGATTGCCGTCAAATGAGGTAATCTCGACCTCCATCTGATCTTGCAAGTAGAACTTTCCGTCGCCGAGCAGCTCTTCACTCAAGGTAACCTCTTCGAAGTTCTCCTTGAACATGAAGTGGTGACCGTCGGTATCGGCGTAGAGATAGGTGGCGCTGGCGGTGTTGACATTGGCCTCTTCGAGCTCTTCTGTCGAGCTAAAGCGAACTTCAGTCTGGTTTCCGGAGAGGAGGTTGCGAAGCTTCGTTTGAACCATGGCGCGCAGGTTGCCCGGGGTGTGATGGCGGAACTCCATCACACGGTGCGGAACTTTGTTGTACATAATCACGACACCGCGGCGGATCTCATTTGCTTTCATTGCAGGATAACTCCGGTTAAACTTTTATAGAAAATAGGTAGTGTTAAGCATTATCACTAAAGACAACCGTTCATGCTCTCTAAGGTCCCATTCGGCCAGTCCTTTAGTGCTGCAAGTGTGCCACAAGCAACGAAGGAGGTCCCTCGTCGCTCACGCTCCTCGGGATGACATAGAGTAGAGGCCTTTCGACATCGGGCGTGAAAGGTTACTTTTAGGAGCCGCTATCTTACACACTTCGAGTCGCTTAAGGAAGGGGGGCGGCTTTTTTACGAGAGCTTGCTTTTTCTTATAAAGTCGCATAAATATTAAAGATTGCGGATGGTGGTAGGGGCCCATAGCTCAGCTGGTAGAGCGCATGGTTCGCAATCATGAGGCCGGCGGTTCGATCCCGCCTGGGTCCAATTTTCCACTTAATGTTCCTGCCGATGGGCCCTGCTCCTCTCGCCTCGATCGGGCGTTCACCTCATCGGTTCGACGTTAGGCCCTGTTAATTAATAAAGGTGTCAAGTAAAAGTCGTAGAGTTGGCTGTATGGGCCAGAAGCCAGCTCTGTATTACGCACACAGCGTGCTTCAATGGAAAAGATGCGCTGCCGTGGAGCAATCGAGAGCTGCAGTAGGTCATATCTGCCGCACCTTGATCGGATATAAAGGGCCCAATGGCTTGTAGGGTTGTTGCGCCAAGAAGCGATTCCCCTTCCTCTACCATCCCTCAACCAGCTTCTGAATCTTCTCTTTAAGCTGGGCGGTTTGAGCGCTGGTGACTGGGGTTCCTGAGTAGAGCAGCTCCTCAAAATCGTCGATCAGTTCGGCCACAGCGAAGCGCACCTCGGCGGATATTGAGGTAGCCGAGGCCAGCGCATGGCGGGTGTCATCGAGCGAGCGGGCCGCGCCGGGGTGTTGTATGCGCGCTTCGGTCATGTGCAGGAAGGCTTCGCGTAGTCGCTCGACGCTATCGGCCTGGTCGAGTGTGCGGCGACGTAATTTGGCTGCCATCCGGGCGCGTATGCCGAGGACGATGGCGTAAACGATAGCAGCCAGCAGCGCCGCGCCGACGAGAAGCATTAGGACATACCCAATGCTCACCGAGTCACGAAATCGCTCCCACATCCCTGGCTCATGATAGGCTAGGCTTGGCGCAAGTGGAGTCGCCGTTGGTAGCGGCGTCTCGATCGGTTGTACGGACTGAGTAGGCTCGGCGGTGGGCTGCGGTGCACTGTTCGTCAGTGCTGCTCCGGTAACGTTAAAGACCACTTCGTGCGAGCGCGCCTCGCGGTACGTGCCATCTTCGGGATCAAAATAACCTAAGAGGAGCGCGGGGACTCTAATTGGGCCGGGAACGAGAGGAACTATCGACAGTCTAATCCGGCGCTTTGAGATGATCTGAGCATTATTCTCAAAGCTCTCACTAGTCGGAGACTCCTGGTAGACGCGGTAACTTGGCGTGTCCTCAAGCGGGGCTCGCCTTAGTGGATTAAGGTTGCCAATGCTTGTGATCTCGAGGCTGACAGCTTTGCTCTCTCCAACCTTAAGCGTACTCGGATCGTAGAGCATTTTAAGCTCGGTATCGCCGACTAAGGGCGAGGATACTCCCCAATCAGCATAGTTTGAGGGGCGAGGGGGGAGCTCCTTTACCTCCAGTGTAAGCTCGTTGGAACGTGGAGTTACGGTGCGGTAGGACGAAAACCCAAGAAAGTCGTCAACGTCGTCGGAGCCAAAGATCCCGGGGAGCCCGAGTGAGTGCGCTCGACTGCGATCGAGTATCTGCACCGTCACCGAACGGCGCGGGAGGAGTATCTCTCCTGCTCGAAGCGCAAAGAGTGCTTTGCGTTGGCTGAGGCTGACCTGCGGCTTGCCACGAACGGTGTGGCGCGCGGATTCGATGTTGCCGATCGATTCCTGCCAGAAACCGTCAAAGGGGAGGTCCTCAAAACGCGGATCGCGCAGGCTGGCGTTAGAGGTCAGTACAAGCTTGTGCACTATCTGCTCGCCACGGTAGGCGCTCGTCTTACTCAGGCTCTGCTTTAGGGTGACGGCGCTGGTTGAGTCGGAAGGCGTCCCGGGTTGGGCAGCTGCGCTGACGCTGACCTGGATCGGAGGAGCGCTGTACTTTTGACCATCGGCGTCAAGCGTCGCCTCGGGAGTACCAAGAACCCCCTCCTTATGCGCAACCATTGCGTACGAATAGGTGGCCGAGGTGGTGATGCGTCCGTTGATGATGCTCACCTGGGTGCTCGGGCCGATATAGTTAACGCTCCAGTCCGTCCCCCCGGATAGAGTAGGGCGTTTGCCGGTAGCTCCCTTGACGCTAACGCTAAAGATGAAGGTGTCTTCTAGCGTGCCTGACTTTGGGGCGACGCTCGTTGACAGACTTATCGGCTGGGCCGAGGCGCTAGCGCAGAAAAAAAACAGCAGCGCGAAAACGAGTGAAGATATAGCAGGCGCGAAAAGTCCTCTCGCAAAGCGACCTAATGTGCGCCTGCTATATCCCCCATAGCACCCTAAAATAAAAGGAACTTTCATTTCTAGGGCGACGGGGGATTCGAATTGCCATGGCAAAACTTTTTGCGGAAGGTCTATGTTTGATCGATGTTTCATAAACTATGCCGATTGTTCTACCACGTTTGATCTGTTGTCGCCGACCCTCGACTAACCTTGCGCCGCAGAAGTACGGGTGCATCAGAGAGCGACTCGAGCCACTGCTTAGCTTCGGCCGCCGAGAGTGCTGCGCGATCAACTGGGGTTGGCTCCTGGTGGGCAGGTGGTGTCTGACTATCTTGCGCGTCATCTTTACCCGGGCTTGGTGACCCTGATGGTTGTGGGCTTGGTGAGGCGCTCGCACCTACCATTGTCGGCGAAGGTGAGCCCGTAGCCGTGGCATCTGGGCTTGGGGAAACTGTGGCCGTTGCGCCAACGCCTGGCCCCGATGTTGGCGAGGGCGAGGGTGATAGTGAGCTATTCGGAGACAAGCTCGGGCTGAGACTCGGGCTTAGCGAGGGGGACGGCGAGAGCGACGAGGAGGGTGAAGGGGATGGTTGTGCGGAGCTCTGCTTGTTGTCCTTTGGCTGCGATTGCTGACCATTTTTCTGTTCGTTCTCCTGCTGCTTCTGTTCGTTTTGCTGCTGGTCCCGTGGCTTTGAAGGCTGCGGAGATGGCGAGGCAGAGGGTGACGGCGGCGGAGGCGTGAACCTTTTTTGGGCCAGGTCTAAGTTAAACTTGGTCGCCTGATCGCCTGGTTTAATCTGCAGCGCCTCGTCGTAGCTACGTATCGCCGGGTCAAAGCGCTGCTGTTCTAGCTGCGCGTTGCCGCGATTATACAGAGCTTGGAACTTGTCACGCCCATCTGTGGCGGAGCTGGAAAGCTCATCATAGAGCTTTTCAGCATCGGCGAATCTGCCGCTCTTAAAATAACTCGCCGCGAGCCCATGCGTAACCCTGCGGTCGCTCGGATCGGCTTCGTGGTGCTGCTTAAAACCCTCGATCGCGCGCGCGTAGTCACCGGAGTCGTAAGCCTTGTAAGCCTCATAGGTAGAGAGTGTTGGACGCGTGCTTTTTTCCTGCGCATCTGCCGGGGTGCTCACCAAGAACAGGCTCACCGTCAGGGAAAAGAGGAGCGCCGGCTTGCCGACAAGGAGGGCGAGAATGGCCAAGCCCAGCGCACACCAGACGAGGTATGGGCCAACCTCGTTATAGGAACGAAGGGAGTGCTGTCGAGTCTGGTTCGATGCTGATACTGCCGTTATGCTTGAAGCAAAGATACGCCTAAGATCCGAGTTATCAAAAGTCGCCGCCTGGTAGCTACCACCAGATTGCTCCGCGATCTCAGTTAGCGCCTTATCGTCTAGGTGTGAGACGACAACATATCCTGACTGAGTCCTAACAAACCCGCGACCGAGCTCTATCGATGCGCCCTCCCGCGTACCGACTCCGAGTGCGTGAACGCGCACACCACCATCTTTTATTTTGGCTAAGACACTCTCGATTCTGAAATGCTTATCCTCGCCGTCGCTGATGAGCACGATAGAGGGACTTGCCGCTTTGGCTGAAAGAAAGCTTCCCAAGGCGACATCAATGGCCCCCTCAATTGATGTTCCATTCGCGGTAATTAGGTCGGGAGAGACCGCCTGAGCAAAAACACGCAGTACCGAATAGTCGGCTGTGAGTGGACAAAAAAGATAGGCCTCTTCGCTAAAGAGTACGATCCCAAGGCGATCGCCGCTGGCGCTTTTCTCTACGTAATCGATGATATCTTGGAGCTTATGTTTGGCAAACTCTAAGCGCGAAGGGGGAGAGTCGTGGGCGAGCATGCTCGTGCTAACATCGACGGCGAGGAGAAAATCACGCGCGGCGCTCGGGACCTGCAGGTCGGTATATCCGAGGTAGGGGCGTGCTGCGGCGATGAGCAAGAGGGCGAAAAGTGCCGAAGCGGCAAGTGGCTTGAGGCGTGAAGAGTTCGCCACGACGCCAAGCAGCGCAGCCCTGCGCCGGCGTGTGCCCTCGCTGCGGTAGAGCAGGTAGGCTAGCGCCGGAAGGAGCAGCAGTCCTAGCAGTACGTACGGGCGTAAAAAGGCCATGCCACTCATGGTGTCTTCATCAAAATAGTTTGAAATAGCAACAGATACAAAAGATAGAGGATCATCGCGGCGACGGCAAATGGAGCGAAGTAGTGCTCAACGTGCACCTTGTTGGGCTCACGTGTCTTACTCTGTTCAAGCTTATCGATCTCGGCATAGACCGATTTAAGACCCGCATAGTCTTCGGCATTAAAGTAGACGCCGCCCGTCAGGTCGGCGATCTCACGCAGGGTGTGCTCGTCGTAGTCTAGATGCAGACCGCCACCTACGCCGATGGTGTGAATCTTGACACCGAGGTCCTTAGCCACGTGCGCTGCCTTGAGCGGGCTTACCTGCCCGGAGTTGCTGACGCCGTCGGTAATAAGAATAATCGCCTTGGAGGGGCTGGGCACATCGGCGATGCGTTTAAGGGCGATGCCAAGGCCGTCGCCGATTGCCGTGGCGTCGCCAGCGATGCCGACTTCGAGGCGTTCAATCATCTCGCGCAGCAGTTCGTGGTCGAGAGTTAGCGGAGATTGGAGGTAGGCAGCACTGCCGAAGACAACCAGGCCGATGCGATCTTGCCCTCGGCTATCGATGAACTCGCGGGTGACGTCCTTGACGGCTGATATACGAGAGAGTAGCCCAGAAGAGGAGGCGAAATCTAAGAAGGACATGCTTCTGGACAGATCCATGGCGATCATAATATTGCGACTCTTGTAATCCTCTCGAATCTGGGTCACCTGGCGTGGATCGGAGCCAGCGATACCGAGCATGAGCACAAGAGCGCACGTAAGTATAAGGAAGAGTGGCGTACGCAGAGCTAGCTTGAGTGACTGTGGCACGGTGGCAAGCTCGCTGGTGTCGGGGTAGATAGCAGCCTGCGAAACCTTATGACGCCACAGCCAGGTTGCAAGTATGATTGCGGGCAGGAGTAGTATGAGTGGAAAACCTAGGCTCATAATCTCCCCTGCGCGCGCTTGGCCTTTTTGAGGTGCTCAGCCAGGTAGAGCTCGGCCTCATAGGCACCGGCGAGCTCTTCCAGCTGAGTGAGGGCTTGTCGAGGAATGATCGTGTCCTCTTGCGGGGCGTACTTGCATTGCTCCAGTATCGCGCTACCTTCTAGTAATTGGCGCAAATTCCCAGGAGGGAGTGCCTCGATTGCGCGTTGCAACTCAGATGGCGACATCTGCCAGACTGCAATTGAGCCTCGAAGTGTGACGTAGCGCCGCACCAGTGCGCTGACATGAGCGGCGCTCGATTTGTTGAGAAACTCGTTATGCTGTAGGCGATCCTTGAGAGCGGCGAGTTCTCGTCGAAGGGCGCCGTAGGCGCTTAAACGTTCGCTGCGGCGCTTAATACCAAGCGCCAAATGATAGGCAAGAAATGCGGCCAGGGCTCCGCCGGAAAGGAGCGCCAGCCAGGTGAGTGGCGCTGGAACATAGGCAAACACCGGAATCTCGGTGATGTCATAGGGCGTTTGAGTTGGGGTAGGTCCGGGCAGCATGTTTTTTCCTTAGCGCAAGCGCGATGTGCGTAATCGCATAAGCTCTGCCAGTGGTCCAATTGGATTGTCGCGAATGCGTAAAAGATCGACTGAGCAGCGTTCGCACATGGCTTTGAGCGCCTGCACCCGGCTCTCTGAGAGCTTGCGAATTGCACTCCGGCAGTTGGGGTTGGAGGTGTCAATCAGCGTGCGCTTGCCGCTTTCGGCATCCTCAAATTCGACGATACCACAATCAACCAGGTCCTGATCCGCGGCCTGGTCGATAAGGGTTAGGATAACGTCATGTTTAAAGGAGAGCGAGCGCAGCTCCTGCTCAAATGGCGCGCTGTAAAAATCGGATATAACGAAGAGCACCAGGGGGCGGCGCTCCTGCTTATGGAGATGAGAGAGGACCGCTTTGATGTCCGTGGCAGGCGTAAGTCCGCGCTTGCGCATCAGGCTCAGAAGAATGCTTTGCGTTTGCAGGCGCTTTTTGCGTGGCGGAATGTACTCTTCGACTCGATTCGAAAAAAGCGCTAGCCCAACGGCGTCATCGCTCTTGGCAGCGAGGAGGGTCAATAGCGACGCGCACTCGATAGCGCGCTGTTGGCGCGAGCGAAAAGCGCTCGCGTTAAAGGCACCAGCTGCGGTTGAACTGCTGATATCCAGCGCCAAAAGGATGCGTAGCTGGCGGTCCTCTTCGTACGACTTAACGAAGACCTTGCCGGTTCGAGCGCTGACCTTCCAGTGGATATGTTTGACGTCGTCTCCGGGCTGATACTCGCGCACATCGGCGAAGAGAAGTCCGCTGCCGCGAAATGCGGAACGGTAGTTGCCGACTAAGCCGGTATCGATCTTGCGTCGAGTCACCAGCTCGACGCGCTTGGCCTCGGCGAGGAGAGACGGGCTAACGAGCTGCTCGAAGGCAGCGCCACGCGAGTCCCCAGCTACTGTTTCCAAAGCGTCGGTGGTCATGCAAGCAAGCTAAGGAATAGGCACACTTTTGAGCAAGACCGTGATGATGGCGTCGGAGGTAATGCCGCGAGACTCGGCCTCGAAGCTCGGCAGGATGCGGTGACGCAAAACATCCGGCGCGATCTCCTTAACCTCGTCTGGGGTGACGAAGGCCTTGCCGCGCAGCAGCGCCAAGCTACGGGCGCAGCTCTGCAGGGCGATACTGGCACGTGGCGACGCCCCCCAATCGATCATCCCCTTAAGGTTGTAGGCATCGGCGGTGCGTGTGGCGTGGACGAGCGAGACGATGTAGCGGTTGAGGCGGTTATCAACAAATATCTGCAGTGCGGCGCGGCGTACGTCGCGTAGCTGCGGAAGGGTAATCACGGGCTTTAGTTCAACCGCCTGCAGGGACTCCTGCGTGACCAGCCCCATGATCTTAAGCTCATCCTCGAAGCTCGGATAGCCAACCTTGATCTTCATCAGAAATCGGTCGATCTGTGCCTCGGGTAGGGGATAGGTACCCTCTTGCTCGATGGGATTCTGGGTGGCGAGGACCAAAAACGGGTCAGGCAGCGTAAACGTCTTCTCTCCGATACTGACCTTGCGCTCCTGCATCGCTTGCAAAAGTGCTGACTGCACCTTTGCCGGCGCGCGATTGATCTCGTCAGCTAGAAGCAGGTTGGTGAATACGGGCCCTTGGCGTGTCGTAAAATCACCCGATTGAGGGCGGTAGACCTCGGTGCCGATTAGGTCGGAGGGCAATAGATCGGGGGTAAACTGTACGCGATTCATCGTCGCGTCAATACACTGTGTTAGTGCCGAAAGGGCCTTGGTCTTGGCTAGACCAGGGACGCCCTCCAGGAGGACGTGCCCATCTGACATCAGGGCGATGAGGAGCCGGTCGATGAGCATGTCTTGGCCAACTATCTGTTTACGCAACTCGGCGCGGATGTCGCCAAATAGCTTCATGTAGATCTGAACCTGAGCCTCGGGGAGCTGATTTTCCATACAGAGCTATGATCCTCAACTTTAATGGCGGAATTGTTGCTGAAATCGAGAGAGAGGGCAAGGATGAAGCGGCAAAATTTCCCCATTGTGCGAAAGCAGGGGCGGCCATATCATAGGTTTCAGTACGTTGTGTTAAAATCAACGTAACTGGTCAGCTTTTGGCCTGACTCTTCGTTGCAAGACTCAGGCAGAAATCTGACCAGTTACGCAGTGTGCTGACTAGTTACAAATCAACAAAGGTGTGATGCTATGAAGCTCAGTGAACCGATCGGAAACCCTGCTTGGGGCGCTTTCTTTGTTCGAGTTGCGGTGGGCATCTTCTTCGTCCTTAAGGGTCTGCATGATGTTGACCATGCCCCTCTTGTAATTCAGACAGTGGGGATCCTAAAGAACTTATCGCACAATGGAATAACTCTGATAGGCATATTGATTCCCTATCTTGAAATTATTGGTGGCGCATTGCTTGTGCTCGGATTTTGGACGGTGATAGGTGCCTACATGGCCTCGGCCATCGCGCTGTTCTTCGTCTACACGGTAGGATTTCGAGATGCGGGAATTGTTAACAGAGACTTAGTCGTGTTTGCCGCCTCGCTTTCGCTGCTCTACACCGGGGCAGGGGCGATGAGTCTGGATAAGATGCTGAAGTCGACATAGCGGCGCACTTCGTGCGCCGCTGGCTTGATTGAGTGTCGTGGTTGTGCGTCGACCGTTACCACTTGAGCATATGCGTAAAGGTGAATTGATAGTAAATCTTTTTATTCCTGGGATTATCGTCTTCGGAATCCTCGTGTCCTTGATAGCTACAAGCTCAGCTAGGCGATATCCACTTCCTGCGGTGGGATTATTGATAGTTGGCTTCAGCCCAAGCCGGAATCTGGTAGATGGTAACACCCCTTACCTTTAAGTTCTTTCAACTAAACCCGCCGAACTTACTGAAATCGCTCATTTCTTATTCTCCCGCCCGTTTTTTAATCAGAAAAGAGCGCGAGGAGGAAACTTTCCAGCCAAATCCTCGATACATAAGGTGTATGCCACAAGCACCTCGACAAATAAAAAGTAACCAC
>CAIXSY010000018.1 GCA_903922175.1 uncultured delta proteobacterium
CGGAAGTGCGCCATTTCTCCTCGATTTACGCCGTTCACATCGAGAGACGGCCCCAAATCCATTTTCCCGGCTTCCTCTCCACACAAATCATAAATTTACCCCAAAATTTAGCTCTCGCTTCAACTGACTTGCACTATCCGCCTCTAACTCCCTATATTCACTCTAGAAAGAATTGATTTTCCTATACATTTAACTTAATGCCATTCGGTAGCGTCCCCTTAAATAAGGCTCGGTTCAGCATATTATAAACACTCAAGCGCATCCTTTAACGCGAAGGATCGAAGGCTTTCAATTAGTTACCTTCGTTCCTTCTCGTTAAAATATTTTGTTAGCATTGTGACGCCCTATAAGTCACATAATCTAAAAACTTCAGCATATATAGTTCATGACACAATCATTTGAGAATCAGCCGGGCATGCGCAGAGAGACTTCCGGACAACCGTTGCCGATCCGTGCTTCGCCGAGTGCCCTTCTTGCATCTACTGCTCTAACTACAGCCCCAATTAAGACAGCGCAGATTCCGCGTGAACTTGAAGGGATAGTCAACGTAAGCGGGAAGTTCGATGGTAGTGTTGCTGTTGGTAATGAAGACCGAGCTGCGGATCTCCTGGTATATTTCAGAGATCTCTCTCGTGTACCGAATATCGAGGTTACTGTCTCAAGCCCTAATTGGGCTAAGGAGCTCGCAGAAGGTGTTGCCAGAGCGTTTGGTAAACCATTGCCGTCAGGACGTCCTCCGATCGAGGCGCTGAGTATTCTCTTATCCATGGGAAGCTCCGGGGGAATACAAGCAAGACTCTTCATAAAGTTTAGTACTGCTGCTGATGTCGGTTTCCTTGAGAAAGACCAGGTCGGTACGATTCGCGCACTGATCCAAAAGAGAGAGATTGCGGTAATCGCGACCATGCCTTTTGGCCCTAGCCAAGTTGCCCGGACCACTGCATATTTTGAGTTTGTGCGTAATATTCCCAGGTATACCGAAAAGGCATGATCGAGTTGGGTCTCATGGGTTGCAGATAGATCCTAATCGCATGATTAGTGGATAGCGGATGAATGATCCGAACATGGCAGAGCCTCTAAAAAACTCCATTTCTAAGTTTTCCTCTCTTTTCATACCTGTGTGGTGCTTTAGTCGAAGTATGTGGCCCAGGAGGCAATGTGCTAGGCCTCGGTCCTTGCTGCCCCTTTAAGTGCCTTGGAGATTTACGCTCCCACGATTTCTCTCTACTTGCTTATCTCTCTG
The DNA here is from genome assembly GCA_903922175.1 of uncultured delta proteobacterium. Classification (GTDB taxonomy): domain Bacteria; phylum Bdellovibrionota_C; class UBA2361; order UBA2361; family CAIXSY01; genus CAIXSY01. Next base: position 1,244 of record CAIXSY010000018.1, read on the forward strand.
TACTCATTATACTTGCTGAAGGGGGATTGGATTTCCTACCGTGTTACCGTGTCCGAGTTCGAAGTAGCCAACACCACGACTAGCTCCAGCAATCCATAACTATGTCCAACCTATATCGATCGGCAAGCGCTGTTATCCTTGGAGTAATTCTTTGCTGCACCACGCCACGACTACGTGCCGAACCGTTTAGCAGCGCAGGAGAGTTCAAAATTGGCTGGATCGGAGCGCTCTCGGGGGCCAACGCCAAATACGGCGCGTTTCAAGCGGCGCTTCTGGCGCAAGACGATATCAACGCCGAAGGCGGAATCCTTGGTAAAAAGTTAGTGACAACGCCGTGTGGGCGAAAGGGCAGGGGTGTATTCGGGTAACTGGGCGCAGAAATTTATAAAAAGCTAAGTATTTCAGATAACTACAGAGGCTCTGGGCAAAAAGAAGCGGCCGGAAGTGCGCCATTTCTCCTCGATTTACGCCGTTCACATCGAGAGACGGCCCCAAATCCATTTTCCCGGCTTCCTCTTCACACAAATCATAAATTTACCCCAAAATTTAGCTCTCGCTTCAACTGACTTGCACTATCCGCTTGTAAGTCGCTATATTGACTCTAGAAAGAATTGATTTTCCTATACATTCCTATACATTTTAGAGGCGTGTAAAGAGAGGCTTCTAGAGCGGTTGTTGCATGGGATTAGGCTGATTAACAACGGCGGCGCTCCTAGCTTAGCGTACGAATGCGTGTAAAATAGCTGACGGAGGAGATTCCAGCATGCCTACTACTAAACAAAACATTGAGCAGCCAGAAAGAGGACCAGCACGGTTACCACGCGTCAGTGGACGGGCCAGGAAAGAAATAGGGTCCATGCGGCTAATGCGCCACAAGGTAACGGGTGTCCCAATTAGGGATCGGCTGGCGGTGGCTGAAGCCCTGTTCTCTGCTCTAAAGATCCATGAAGATGTCCGCAGGGCAGGGGTACTAGAGGTGCTGCGTGGTGATCATTTGCTGACCCCGAAAAATGTAGCAGAGTACTTACGCACTACCCCGCTTAACGATCTTGGCCCGGAAGTGGCAGCTTTAAGTGGAAACGTGGTAAGGACAAAACGGGCAGGAAAGGGGCGAGTTCCCAAAGAGGTCTTCGGCCCACTCACCGCAATCGCAAGTCCATATTCTTGCATGGAATATGTTTTGCAGTTGGTTGATGCGCAAGGTAGATCGCAGGGGTATCTTCTTAAACTGCGCGGAGGCCAGGGGTCAACCGAACAGGGATGGCAGGGTCAATTTCAGATTCCGGGTGTAACCATAGTAGTTCCTCCGAATGAAGATATAGTGGAGAGCAATAGCCGGAGATTAAGAGGCGAATTTGATATAGTTCGTCCAGATCGGTGGCCCGCGATAATGCAACGTCTTAAGCCTGTGGGCACAGAGTATCACGATGAACCAGAGAGAGAAGAGGGCACGGTTTGTAAGACTGACGTTTATAGTGCGAAGGTCACTACAGATGATCTGCTCCCACTAGCTGGAAATCAGAACTGGCGCCTCTATAAATTTGAAACTGGAGTAGGTGGGGATGCACAAGTTGTTAATCATCACCAAGATACCCTGAACTGGGTTGGGAAGCCTGACGGAACAAGGCCCCTCATCAAGGATTTTCGAAAGATTGGGGAACGGAGATTGAGACCGGGATTAGAAGGGAAATAGAGTTGAGGCACCGCCAATGTCGTAGGCCGCAGCTGATGCAGTCAGCAGAAAACTGTGTGCAGATCTCTAGTAGCGGATTACTGAAGGCAGATCTCAGGCAAGAAGCTCTTGGCTCTTCCTCGCGGGTGACTCACACTGGAATTAAAGATAGTGTCGTCAAGGACAGCTCGCCCTCAATCAGTAAACAGCGCAGCTCGGGAAATTTCGCCAACGCTCTGGCAGAGCATATGCGTCGATTAGCAGCGGGCTCTGAGTAGCGAAATTTTTTGGTGCAGTAGGCGAA
>CAIXSY010000019.1 GCA_903922175.1 uncultured delta proteobacterium
ATGTCAAGCTCGTTGGGCTTTCTCCAGCTCGCTCTAGACCACGCGCTATCCCCACCCGGCAGTTCCCTAATGCGTAAAATCCTGGGGGTTTGGGGGCAACGCCCCCATTAAATATAAAAAATCTCCCTTTTGACCCACAGATTCTGCGGAAGAGCCAAAATATTAATGGTGCGGCCGCGCGAGCGGTCCGTACCACGAATATTTCAGAGCTTCCCTAAGTGTAGCGCCTGCACCAGGTGGCGCACGCCATACTCCGACTGCTCTATCCCTTGCGGAGAGACCTCCCAGGTCCAGTTATCCCGATATAGGGGCGTGAAGTTTTTAAGCTCGCTCTCAGGAGACACGAGGAGCAGCCGCTGGCGAAGGAGGATCTCCAGGTTTTTATAGTATTCAATATCGGTATCAAAAATAAGAATGAGGCCGTGCGCGCCACTCTCGTTAAGAAGCCGCAGATGCCCCGACTGCAAACGTGCCATCGATGCCAAAAGAGCAGCCTGCAGCGGCTCAGTCAACTCACCTTGTTCGTTAGCCACTACCCCCCACCTCTGTTCAATCAATGCCTGCGCCCGGTCGCGCCAATAGATGGGGATCTGACTTAGAAGATTGACAGAAAAAACATGGGTTGAGCCAGCGAGTAAAATCGGCGCATCTCCTAAGCGCAACTCCCGCAAAAAAGCGGCTAACTTATCGAGATCGAAAGCCTCGCCTCGCAAAAACAGATCAAGTGCCTGCGTCCATCTATCAAGAACGCCAGAGATCTCGGTCAGCGTAAAGTTCACCGCATAGCCACGTGGGAATTTACCGAGTGCAACACGACGAGACGAAGGGTCGGCATCATATAGTCTCGTCTCTAAAAACTTTGCCACCAGAAGATCGGCGTCGATATCTAAAAGCCGCCCCGCGCCAAGCACCGAGGCAACAGAACCATGACCAAGCTGCGAAAGAGCACGCATCTGAAAGTCTTTCGACGATCGTAGGTGCGGCAGCCACGTCTGCGCGCAACGCTCAGCGCGAGCTTCGATCCCCATCCCCATGTTGAGGAAATCACGCGAGCGCGGAAACAGCGCACGGTAATAAAGATAACGTAGATAGCGAAGCATCGAGCGGTTCCGTCCTGGGCGGAATATACACCTCGGGAGGTTGTGGTGCTATGGGACGTAAGCGTTCACGGTAATTGCTCATTTACCCCGGGTAAAAGGAACTCGCTTGAACTTGCACTTGAACCGCTCCTGATTCCTGCTCCCGCCCCTTTTCCTATTCCAATCAAGAGGATAAGGGGCAGGAGCAGGAATCGGGAACAGTTCCAGTTCATGTTCAAGATTTAGAATTACCCACACTTTTTGAGCAATTACGGAAATATAAGATAACTCACTATTATCACAGCAGATCTTTAATCACAAGATATGCCACACTTTGCCCATAGTTGAGCATAACGAGCAGTAGAGAGTAGTATCTAAGATATTATATTTTTAGAGCGAGGAGCGTATGGCGGCATTTGCATTGAATCCAGAGGGTGGTGTACCAGGCATGCCAATAGCAGCTAAGGAATCTTATGGGCTGAAGGCGCTTCCAGCTAACCCCCAGTACACATCAACAACTATAATTTCAGCCACCGTAGCCCACGAGGACTGCGAGAAGATATTAGCTAATACCATAGTCCACCGTCTGAAAGACCTCAGGCCATGCCCATTGGGGAGCTTTCCTCCCGTTCTTGCGAATCAGATCGCTGAGCGGCTGATAGCTACCGAGGGCTATCCTGCCTGGAGCAAAAGCACCATAAAAAACGCGTTAACATCGAGGGAGCCCTTGACCGAGGCAAGTCTTGAGAGATTCCCGATGATCATAGGGCAAACAATAGGCAGCCCTTTCAACGAACCCACCTCACTCGCGCCGTTCGCCAACATCTCGGCGGCAGAGAGTGGTAGAGCTGGTCGTAGCGCCGCAGATTTCGCAGATTTCCTAGTTAAGGTACCCGGCATGACATCTGACAAGGCTAAGGCCATCAACGAGGACAGAGCGAACGAGCCAACTCTCGAAAATTGGGCCACTGTTGCGCTCAAGAACGTGCACCAGCTTGACGCCTATACGGCACTTAAAGATCCAAAATTTACTGCGGAATTAAATACGCGCTATGTCGCAACTTATACGCTCGTAGCAAGCCCAGCGACGGCTCCAGATTACGCCGCCCTGCATGCAGCTGTTAAAGATGACCAACCAGCATTGCAGCTTGCGGCGGTAGCTGCAGTTCTAGCGCCCAAGCCAAAAGCAGGTGCTCCCCAGCCCTCGGCGGCGAGTTCAGATCTAAACCTCTACTGGGCTGTGTATTTTCGGGAGAATGGACTTTCAAGAGTAGATTTTGCCCTCAACGTCGCCACGGCTGCTCAAGAGGTAGCGAACGGGAGAATCGCAGCGAACCTCGCCGCCATAAAATACAACGTTCCTTCCGCGATAATGGCGCCGTCGGTCAAGCTCATCACAGAATACCCGGCAAATAGCGGAAAGGCGCCCGGCTTTAAGGATGGAGCAGAGATAGCGGCCTGGGGCCAAACTCTTGCTGCCAGCCCCGCACCAACGAAAGACGGGCTCCCCACGGTAGTGCGCGAAGCCACCGTTGCATTCTTGACCGAGTACGCCGCAGGCCAAAAGACGATAGAGGACCAACTCGCCTGCGTGGCAAAACATTTTGCAACTCCGGCCTGCCGCGATCAGCAGAACAACATCCTCGCGCTACGCGACTCTGGATTACTAGGGAAAACCATTCCGGCATACGCTTACCTGGCCGCGGATTTTGCCAAAACCGAACTGGCTAAGAGCGAGGCTCAGTGGCACACCATACAGGCATTGATGAAAGCCCTTGGTGCGAGCGATGTGCTAGCCCTGTTTTCGGGAAACCACAGCCCGGCCCCACAGACTGCGCTGGAAAGACTGAAGACGACAGCTGATGGCAGAAAACTCTACCATAATTTCATGGAACAATTTCCTCAATTTCCTCACGTAACAGCAGAAAACAACACTCGCGGCACCAATGCTACGACGATGACCTCTGAGCAGTATCAAGCCGACGTCGCCGAACGCATAAAAGAAGGGAGCATACAGAAAGAGATTAAGAACAAGCTCCTTAGCATGCGCTTGCTCCTTGATTACACGAAAACAGCGCCCGGTCCGAATAGTGCCCAGAATGCGATGGCGTATCTTGGCGCAGATGCCGCGGGCCGCGCCGCCATGGATGCTCAGTTAAATACGCCCCAGATCGCAGGATCGTATAGCGTCGAGCAGTTAAATCAGTTTCTAGCGCAAGACTTTCCCCCCACCTCCCCGAAAGAGGTAATGCGCGGGCAGTGGTACGCTCAGCTAATTAACAGCGGTCTCCAGGACTCTTTTGTAGTCGGCAAGGATGCTGCGGGTAAGGATATTGATGTAGGCCTTCAAGGATACAGGGGAGCGATGGCAACGGCAGATGCCACGGTTGCAGAGATCAAAGTAGCTACTAGTCCGGAAGAGCTACGACGCCATAGGACGGCGGACCTGAAGTGGAACATTTGGAATGGCCCAATGGGTAAAAACGTCATGGGCGCTGCGCAGCGCGGAGATCGGCTGGAACTAAACGGTGAGACGATTTTTAACTATGAGTTAACCGAGATGAGTACGTTCCGGGATAAGATGGGGATCCCCGCAAGGGACCCGAAGCTCCCTAAGGAACAGGACGAGCGAATTTTTCTTAGGGATCAGCAAGACAAAATTGTACTCTCCCTTACTATCAGTGATGGCGGAAATACACTCACAATACATGCCCCACTTCAGGATGGAGGCAAGATCTTTCGTGGTGAGAAGCAGATATACTAGGTTCGGATAACCCCGAGCGCAACTCTTCACAGGCCCCGCGTCCAACCGCGCAGCCAGCGAGCTCTACCCTTTTCCAGTGCCATTACACTGCTTTGGGCCGTGCCACAAATAGGCGAGAGAGACCTCCGTTGCCGCTGTTTCATTAATCTGCTCTCGGCGATCCGCCATCTGTATTCTGCTGACGGTATCCGATGCCGCCACGGCCAGCGGCGGAGGCTTCGACGTGAGCTCAGCCGAACGTTCCATCGCTGGTGGAATTGGTAGGCGCCACAATGTTGGCAGTATACGCTCGGGATGACACAAAAAAAGAATGTCGTCCCGAGCTCTCCCCTTTTTAAGCGCTGCTGACTGCATCGGCCGCCGCGACGGCCATAGCCCCACTGCCTCCTGATGTGTATACTTCCCCACGGACGGGAGCTAATGGCGGAACAAAACAGCTGGAAGAACCAGTATATTGATTTGGTGGGCAGTAAGCCCGAGTACATCATCCCCATGGCGGGGGCTGATGATTGTGTAGCCGTGCAGGCAGAGCTCGCCGCCAGAGCCGCGCATTTTTCCGGTTTGGTGGTTGAGCTTGGTTCGGGCTCAGGCGGGCACCTTCTCGATCGCGCCGCGGCGGCGCCAGAGATCCTGTTCGTTGGCTTTGAGCTACGCTACAAACGCGTCTTTCGTACGGCGCAAAAAGGTGAGCAGCGTGGGCTCAAAAACTTCCTCATCGTCAAAGGCGATGCCCGCTTCATGCCTAAGCTTTTTGCCCCACACTCACTCAACGGGGTGTATGTGAACTTCCCCGATCCTTGGGCCAAGGCTCGCTGGCGCAAACACCGCCTGCTACAAACAGAGTTCCTACAGCAGGTCGCCTCGCTCCTTAAAACAGGAGCCTTCTTCTCCTACCGATCCGATCACGAGGAGTATTTCAACAAAACGGCGGCACTAATGTCGAACGTGCCCCAACTACATGTCGAATATCTTACTCATGATTTCTGGAAAAGCACCCATGCCTGTGATCCAATCTCCAGCGAATTCGAGAAGTTATTCAAGGGGAAGGGTGTAGCAGTGCACTACCTCCTGATGAAAAAACTGGGGGCTGATCTGCCTGGATAGGATGGCTCCACACGAGCATGTAAGCGTTCACGGGGCCTAACTAGAGCCTGTCCGGAAAGACCCTGTTTTCGAAAAGCTACTTTCCTTGAGGTGAAAATAGGCAAGAAATTAATAAAATCACCCGCGACGGGACGAAACAGACGGCAGCAGAGGCCGCCGCGGTCAGTTTTTCAAGTGAAT
>CAIXSY010000020.1 GCA_903922175.1 uncultured delta proteobacterium
ACTACTCTACTATTTCACTTATTTCTCCAGTCCTATCGCGCTTTCGCTATTTCCGGACAGGCTCTATCTAGCCAGCGCCATTGGAAGATGCGCAATAAGCGCTATGTTTCACACGGAGATCCACCGAGGTTTCACGGAGTTACGCGGAGGGGATAGTGCTGGGCCCCACCACGCAGCCTCCTGTGGAACTCCGTGAAACCTCGGTGGATCTCCGTGTGAAACATGTTGTTTGCAATGGCAAGGTGCTGACCAGTTACAAAATAAGTTGCTCTAACGTGTTAGCTTACCCTTTAAGTGGTATTACGTCCGCGCTCCCAGGTGCTCACTCTTATTGAGCAGTTACCAATCGATCAGCAAACTCACGCTCAAGCTTGGCAAGCTTCGGTGCTATAATTGCCGTGCAATAGGAGTTGGCGTGGTTATAGGTGTAGTAATTTTGCTGGTGATCGTCGGCTCGGTAAAACTCAGTCGCGGCTACGATCTGAGTCACTAGAGGTTTATCCCACAGCTTCGAGGCAGCGATTTCGGCTTTGACCGTACGTGCAACCCTACGCTGGTCTTCGCTGTGAAAGAAGATAACCGAGCGGTACTGAGTGCCGATATCATATCCCTGGCGATTAAGCATCGTTGGATCGTGGGTGTGAAAAAATATAGCAACGAGGTCGTAGTATCCGATCTCATCAGCATCAAAGGTAATACGTACAACCTCGGCATGCCCCGTCACCCCCCGACAGACATCCTCATACGACGGGTTACGCAGCGCCCCACCGGTATAGCCCGCCTCAATCTCGCGCACGCCGCGCACCCGCCGAAATACCGCCTCGGTACACCAAAAACATCCGCCGCCAAGAGTGGCAATTTCTTTCTTGTAGTAGGTCATAGGGTCCCGTCCTGAGGTAAGTATACACATCCGAAGGTGGTGGCACTATGGGACGGGACGATGGAGCAGGACCTGGGAAGAAAAACAGTGTGGCCGAAAGCTGCGGCAGCATCAGATGCAGTCAGCAGAAAGCTGACAGCAGATCTCTGAAAGCAGATTACAGAAGACAGATAGCAGGCAGGCGGCACTACTCTCTTGCACACGAATCCCCCCCTACCGCCCTCCCCCAGAGCCGTCTAAACTCAACTGATGGACCTCCAGATAACCACCCCAGCCATCTTCTTCCCCACTGCATCACTGCTGATGCTTGCCTATACCAACCGCTTTTTGGGACTCTCCTCGCGAGTGCGAGATCTGCATACTCACTGGCAGGCGACCCACGAGGCGGGCCTCGCCCGACAGATCGCACTCCTGCGCCGCCGCATCGTCCTTATCCGGAACATGCAGTTTTCCGGTGTATTAAGCCTCCTATTGGGGATGTGCTCGATGTTAGCCATATCACTCGATGCCCCCCCCACAGCTCTGTGGCTGTTCGTAGGAGCGACCATTGCACTGATGTTATCGCTCGTTATCGCCCTTAACGAGATTCGCCTCTCGGGGAATGCCCTCGACGTGCTCCTTTCGGAGATGGAGAAGTAGTTGTCCTCTCTCCTTGAACTGAAGGACTCTTTGTGTTACTTTTTGAGACTGCTGTTCGGTAACCGCGATTTCCCCACTGGTAGAAAAATCATAAAATGCAGGGGGGTGCGTGATTACCGAGAGAGAGATTTTGCCCAGATAGCTCAGTCGGTAGAGCGACAGACTGAAAATCTGTGCGTCGGTGGTTCGATTCCGCCTCTGGGCACACTTGTTTTACTGAAATATTGGGAAACCTCAAGGTTTTCGTACTACTCTTCATAGCCCTGGCTTCCTGTCCCAAGTTCAGCCTGTTACGTGCTATTCTCACCATCTCTCGACGAGAAACAGATGAACTTAAATCCTTAAAGCATCACCCATGAGTAGCACGCCGTCGGCGGCAGATCTGGTAAAAAAACTCCTCGGCTTGCCGCAGTGTCCGTCGTCGCTTCTAATCCTAGCCGCAGACACAACTCGCCGGGCACGAATCACCACACTTCTGCAGGATAAATTCCTGGGCAAGCATGCGCAGGATGCTATCTCAAGACTACGAGGATCGGAGCTTGACCGACCGGCCGTGCGCCGACTACGCGATGAGAGTCTTTCGGGCTCACTCTTCTGCGCCAGTCGCTTCTTTATTATCGACGAAATCGACAAAGTTCGCAGCGACGAACAAAAACAGCTCCTCGCTATTATCGAAGAGCTTGCGGCACACGCCCACAGTGACATCACGCTCATTCTTCGCGCCGCGAGCCTACCGACCAACAACGCAATCTATAAGTTCTACCTGCGCACCAACCTGCTTATCGCCCTACCTGAGATTGAGGGGCCGGAGCTTACACGATGGGTGCATAAAGAGCTTAAGCAGAACGGTATCGAAACAGCCTCCGAAGGAACCGTTGCCACGCTCATCGAGATCGGGGGACAGAATGCCGACGAAATCTCAAAGCTGTGCGAACATGCCGCACTCTATGTCGACGGAGCGACACTAACAACCGAAGATCTTTACAAGGTTTTCGTATCCAAGATCTCCGCCGACGAATTTAAACTGCTCGAGCTTCTAACCCAGGGGCGACTCGGGCAGGCCGAGGCGCTACTGTCCTCGCTCATGCGCGAAGGGAAGAACGCTTTTCTACTAATGGGGCTCCTCGCACGGAACTTTCACACCTACCTCTCAATTCAGCACCTCATCGAGCAGCGTAAAAGCCCCTCCGAGATCGGCCAACTTCTCAATATCCCCGGATGGCTCCTCAAAAAGCACCTTAGCGCCGTACAACGATACCGCGTTGCCTCGCTCAAACGGGCAATTGAATCTATACTCAAAACGGACAGTAAACTTAAAAACCGCTCAGTTGGGCATGATGCACTGCTGAGCGAACTAGCTTCGCACCTATCTTTGGCTCAATAAAACACCTCGCCAGGTCGATGTGAGATAGAGCAATGAACCATCCGATCCGACTACTATCCCTCTTGTCGTGCGCCCTGCTTGCGCTACAACACAATGCCGTTGCCAACGACAAGAAACGACGCCCAGCCAATCATCCCCGAGCGGCGATCGCTGCTCCCCGCCAAGAGCCTACTCCGCTACTTCCCGACTCCCCTCTTCACGGCTGGGATTACGTAATCGATAAGCTAAGAAAAGATGGCTTTAAAGAAGAAAGACTTCGCCACGCATATCTCGACCCACGCATGCCCTACCTGACCCTAGTGCCATTTTCAGTCCACCCACGAGAAAGCAGCGCATCCTATCGGCACTTTACGAAGTCAGCCGAGGTTCAGCTTGCGCGTGACTTTCTAACAAAGAACAAGAAGGCCTTCGACGAAGCAGAGAAGCGTTTTCATGTCTCGCGTTTTGTGGTCGTTTCAATACTGCTCATCGAAAGTCATTTTGGCCGGCACACCGGACAACTCTTGGCGCTCCACCGTCTTTCGCGCCTGGCTTCTGTGGCGGATCCAGCTAACTTAAAGCAGAACTTCCACGAGCAGCAGCTTCGCGACCGAACCGTTACCTACGAACAGGTAGTCCAACGCGCCGCATACCTAGAAAAGACGTTCTATCCAGAGATCCTTAGCCTCTTCGATATCGCCGAAAAGGCGGGCGTCGACGTACTCGACATTCGCGGCTCATCCGCTGGAGCCATCGGAATGCCTCAATTTCTCCCCTCCGCCATGATTAAGTTCGGAATCGACGGCGATAGCGACCACCGCCTCTCACTATACGAAGATGCCGATGCCATCGCCTCAACCTCGAATTTTCTCCACTTCTACGGCTGGAAAGAGCCCGCCGACAGAAACGCAAAGAGGCGGGTTATCATGAGGTACAATAAGAGTGAGGCGTACGTTGAGGCGGTACTTGGAGTTGCGGCTCGGCTAGATGGAAAGTTGACAGCTTCGCCGAGGGGGAAGAAGTAATTGCTCATTAAACCCGGGCGACTTCACTTAGCCTTATCCTTAGCCCTAGCCTTTTCCTTAATACTTATTAAGGTTTAAGGCGGAAGGCAAAGGCTAGGGCTAAGGCTAATGAGCACCACTGCCCGGGGTTAATGAGCAATTACAAACATTCTTACGCCCTACAGGTTAAATAGCTTATTTGGGGGAGAACGAATTTTGTGCTAGAAACCTTGAGAACGGTAATTGCTCATTAACCCCGGGTAACTTAATAATTCGTGAGCGTGGTCGTGCTCGTGCTCGTGGTCGCGGTCGAAGAGTGTGCTGAATCGGCTAGTTACATCGACCAGGACCACGACCAGGAGCACGCGCACGATATTCTTTACCCGGACTTAGTGAGCAATTACTAAGAACGCTTCTAACCATCTGAGATGCTCGATATGTCCAATAAAGTAATCCTCGTCGTCGAGGACGACAACGATAGCCGCTCCGCAATCTGCACCATGCTCGAAGCCTTGGGTTATACCCCCGTTGGCTACAGCGGTGGCAAAGAGGCCCTCGCCGGGGCCAAAGGCAAACGCATCGACCTCGCCCTCCTCGACATCATGATGCCAGAGATGAACGGCTACGAGGTGTTGCGCGAGTTAAAGCAGATTCCAGAGTTTAAAGAGCTGCCCTGCATCATGGTCACCGCCAAAGATCAAGATAGCGAAATCCTCGAAGGCTATCAGTACGGGGCCGACTACTACATCACCAAGCCCTTTACCACAAAGCAGCTAGAGTACGGCATTAAGATCTTTCTTTCCTAAGCTCCGATGCTGATCAACAACGCCTATAGTGATTTTGCCTCCCCGCAGGGATTTATCGTCGTCGACGGCGTCAATGGCGCAGGAAAGGGAACGCTCCTGGGCAAACTCGTCCCCTACCTTGAATCGAGAAACAAAAAAGTAGTTCTAACGCGGGAGCCTGGAGGCACCGAGCTCGGCATTCAGCTGCGTGCGCTTCTGCTTGAGGAGCGAGCCGGAAAACTTGCCCCGATTACCGAGGTCATGCTTTTCGCCGCCGACAGAGCGGAGCATGTGGCCACAAAGATCCGTCCCGCCTTGGCTGGTGGCGCCGTCGTCTTGAGCGATCGCTACCGCTACTCGACTGCGGCTTTTCAGGGCTATGGGCGCGGACTCGATCTCAAAAAGATTAATCAGATAAACACCGTCGCCATTGATGGGATGGTTCCCGACCTTGTTCTCTTGCTCGATCTCAGCCCCGAGGATGGATTGAAACGCCTCCGCGGAAGAAAACAGATCTCCACCGCCTCGGGAGAGGAAGAACGCGACACTTTCGAGCGCGAGGAGCTCGCTTTTCACCAGCGGCTGCGCAGTGGTTTTCTGCGCATGGCCGAGGAGTTCCCCGAACCATTCCTCAAGGTCGATGCCTCACAGACGCCGGAGCAGATCTTTCAATTTGTACGTCCCCTGATTGATATATGGCTAACGAAACTAAGCTCATAGGCCACAAGTCGCAACGCGAGGCCCTCAAGCGTCTATTCACCAAGGGCAAGCTCCCATCGACAATGCTATTGGCGGGGCCTGCCGGGATAGGAAAAAGACGTGTTGCCCTTGAAGTGGCACGATCTCTGCTGTGTGAAAGCACGCCTCAGTATGGCGGCTGCGGATCATGTAAGACCTGCCACCTAATCGAGATCGGCAACCTACCCGATTTCTATCTTGTCGAATGTGGCGACCGCGAGCATTGGGGAACGGAAGAAACAAAGGGCCTTCTGCATGCACTGAACCTAACCTCATGCTTTGGGCGCGGCCGGGTGATCGTATTCAACGATGTCGAGGCCTTGCACATAGCCTCAGCCAATGCGCTGCTTAAATCCCTAGAAGAGCCCCGCCCCAACACCTGGTTTATCCTTGTCAGCGCCAATTCGAGCAAACTTCCACCGACGATACTATCACGTTCGCAAACATTCTTTTTTAATCCACTCGCCACCAACGAAGTCGAAGAGGTGCTCGGACACCTCAAAGACGAGGTCGAGGGGCTTCCACTCTCTATTGCCGAGCTCGTCTTGCTCGCTGACGGCGCTCCGGGAAGCATCACCGCGATTAAAAATCACGCCCTGGCCTGGATGGACCTTAAGGTTAGCATGAGTGCGATTCACAGCGGCGACGCCCAACGCGCGGCATCCTTCTCCGCAGAGCTCGCCAAAGACAAAGAGAACCTCGCCGAGAAACTAAAACTCCTGCGTATTTACGCACGCCACCGCATGTACGAAACTCCCCAGGATCCGCTGTGGGCGCTCTGCCTGAGCAATCTGATTAGCGCCGAGCGTCTCATCTTTGATCGCAACCTAAACGCTCAGTACGTGCTGAGCGTGACATTCCTCAACCTCATCGCCAAGGGAACGCTCAATTCGTTTACCACGTTAACCAATAGTGCTACACTTCTTGAGCGTATAGTTGTCTAGGATAAAAGGCGCCACCATGGATCAATCAGCGGATCAACCAGTAATCCCCCCAAAGCCACTTACGGAAACGGCCGATCTTCTTGCTGTCGGAGGGACTCCCGCCGGATCGCCGCTACCCGCCACTCAACCCGGCATCACAGCGACGGCTTCGGCCCCAGCCCTCGTTGCCGAAGAGCTCATCGATATCGAGTATTTTTCAAAGATTAAACTTCGCGTAGCACGCATCGAATCAGTCGAGCCGGTGCCGAAGTCAAAGAAGCTCCTAAAACTTCAGGTTGATCTCGGCGAGAGGCTGGGCAAACGCCAGATCTTAGCCGGCATCTCACAGTTCTACACGCCGGAGCAGCTCGTTGGTAAGAAGATCGTCATCGTGGCCAATCTTAAACCCGCCAAACTTATGGGCGTCGAAAGCCAGGGGATGCTCCTCGCCGCGTCGAGTGAAGACGGCACACTGCTTACCGTGCTCGATCCCGGCCCACTGATGCCGGAGGGCGCTGGAGTTAGATAGCTTCCCCAATGCTCCCCGAAATCACCGACTCGCACACACACCTTGATGCCACGGCCTTCGACCTCGATCGCGAAGACGTGATCGAACGCGCCAGACAAGCCGGAGTAACGCGGATTATTACCATCGGCTCCGGCGGAGGCTTTGCCTCCGCTTCGAACGCTATCGCCCTGGCGCAACAGTATCCATGGATATGGGCCAGCGCCGGGGTCCACCCGCATGATGCCGCGGAGCCGTTTGACATCGCTCGCCTCGAGCAGTCCGCGATCAACCCGAGAGTCGTCGCTATCGGCGAGACCGGACTCGACTTCTTTCGTGATTGGTCACCGCGGGATATGCAGGAGCGCTGGTTTCGGGCACAGATCGAGCTCGCGCTGCGCCTGAACAAACCGCTGATCATTCACTCGCGCGAGGCCGGAATCCTCTGCCTTGAGATATTACAAGAGCTGCATGCTGAAAAAGTCGGAGGGGTCTTTCACTGCTATGCCGAGAACGCCGCATTTGCCAAAACTCTGCGCGGACTTAACTTCCTGGTCTCATTCCCCGGCACGGTAACTTTCAAAAAAGCCGACAAACTACGCGAGACGGTGAGCGCCATCGCGCTTGATCAGATCATGCTCGAAACTGATGCTCCCTTTATGGCCCCCGAGCCGCACCGCGGCAAACGCTGCGAAAGCGCCTTCGTCGTCGAAACCGCCAAGATGGTGGCCAAAATCAAAGGCGTCTCCCTCGAAGAATTAGCCCAGGTGACAACGGAGAACGCCAAGCGGCTTTTTCGATTGGCGTAGATTCCTTGACCCTTGAAACGTGGACTAGATGAGTTGCATTTTTATAACATATTCTAAATTATGCATCACTCCTCCTATCAGAGTCAGCATTATGAGCCCTTGGCCCTCAGGCCATACTCCGGATTAGGCAAAAGAGATTAGCCGCCAGACGGTCAAGCGAACTTATGGCGACAGCGCTCTGGCTTAGGCTTAGGTCCAAAATGGCCTGGCACTCTCGGACTGAACCCATGGCGATTTGAAAGAATCTTTTCTGGTCAGCTTTTGTCCCGCGGCCTCTGCCCTCGGCCAAATTCAGAACCACGCTGGATGCCGCTCTGTCTAACTGCTCCTCTTTATCTCTGTTAGGACGGTGATCTGCTATCGGATTTCTGCAGTCAGCTTACTGCTACTGCAATCTGCTGCCGCCAAATTATGCGCTGCTATGTCGACAGAGCGGCATCGAGCATCGTTTTGAATCTGGCGGAAGGGCGTGGGCGCGGGACAAAAGCTGACCAGAAAAGGTTCTTTCATATGGCCTTTGGGTCGGTCAGAGAATGTCAGGCTATTCTGGACATCAGCCCTGAGCCGAGTGCTGATGCCGTAAAGTTAGCTGACGTTGTGGCCGCTAACGTCTATTGCCTCATCAGGAGTTACGGCTAAGGCCGTGGGCTGGGGCCGAAAGCTGCAGCTGCATCAGATGCAGTCAGCGGAAAGCTGCCAGCAGATCTCTGAAAGCAGATTACAGATCGGTCTGAGGCGTCGCCTCCCTAGACTGTTTCTACTTCGTGTTAAATTTTTTGCTCTGTGGTGGCCCTGGTGTATTACCCCCATTTGCATCATTCCCCTCTTCTCGCTACATTACTTCTATGGCAGCACGAAATATCATCGAGAAGATCTGGGATGAACATGTCGCTTGCAAGCTCAGCGGACATCCCGAGGTATTGGCAATTGATCTCATGCTTGTGCATGAGGTTACCTCGGCACAGGCATTTGATGTCTTACGCGAAAGAAAGCTCGCCGTCTTCGACACCGGGCGCTGCGTGGCCACACTCGACCACAGCATCCCAACGCGGCCCAACCGTTTGGAGATCTTTGACCCGGCTGCGCGCAATCAGGTGGCGATGCTGCGGCGCAACGCCGAAGAGTTTGGCGTGCCGATCTATGACTTCGGCTCGGGGCGTCAGGGCATCGTGCATGTGATCGGGCCGGAGCTGGGGATGACGCAGCCGGGGATGACCATCGTCTGCGGCGATTCACATACCTCAACCCACGGCGCTTTCGGCTGCTTGGCATTCGGCATCGGCACCTCTGAAGTTGGACACGTGCTCGCCACGGGGTGTCTCCTCATGAGCCCTCCGCAAACGATGAAGGTCGAGTTTCAAGGGCGATTTAGAAAAGGCGTCTTTGCCAAGGATGCTATCTTAAAACTGATCGCCACGATCGGTATCGGCGGCGCCAACGGTCATGTTATCGAATATTGCGGTGAGGCCGTACGCGCAATGAGCATGGAAGAGCGCCTCACGCTGTGCAACATGAGTATCGAGTGTGGCGCCCGCGCAGGACTCGTTGCCCCGGATGAGACCACCTTTGCCTACCTCAAGGGCCGTCCCTATGCCCCTGCCCTCTCCGATTGGGAACGGGCACTTGCTTTTTGGAAGAGCTTCGCCAGCGACCCTGGCTGCGACTACAATAAGAGCGTTCATATCGACCTCAATTCCCTTTCACCGATGGTTACCTGGGGAACAAATCCAGGTCAGGCGATTGAGATTAACGCCTCAATTCCGACACTTCCTGGCATGCCCAAAGCTGAACAGGAAGCGACGACTCAAGCACTTAACTACAACTTACTTAAGTCCGGCGCCCCGATTGCGGGAACACCGATTGAGTGGGCCTTTCTTGGCTCATGCACCAACGGACGGATTGAGGATCTGCGTCTAGCGGCCAAGGTCCTTAAGGGACGTAAAATTGCCGCCAGTGTCACCTTCTACGTCGTCCCCGGCTCAGAGGCCGTGCGCGAGCAGGCTCAAACGGAGGGGCTCGATAAGGTATTTATCGAGGCTGGTGCCGACTGGCGCATGCCGGGCTGCTCGATGTGCTTAGGCATGAATGACGACAAGGTCCCGGCGGGCAAGCGCTGCATCAGCGCATCTAACCGAAACTTCGTCGGCCGCCAGGGTACTGGTTCTTTTACCCACTTAGCCTCACCCGCCACGGTGGCGGCAAGTGCGATTGAAGGCTGTATCACTTCAGCTGAAAAATATTTATAAGGAATGTCATGCAATCATTTACCCGCTTAAGCTCACCGGTCATTCCGCTGCCGCTTAAAGATATCGATACGGATCTGATTATCCCGGCACAGTACCTTACCAGCACCAGCCGCAGCGGTTACGGCGAGAACCTTTTTCGGAGGCTACGCGACTCAGACCCGAACTTTCCGCTTAACCTGCCGCAGTATAAGGGTGCGCAGATCCTCGTCACGGATAACAACTTTGGCTGTGGATCGTCGCGTGAGCATGCCGTGTGGGCACTACTTGGCGCAGGCATTAAGGTGGTAATCTGTAAATCGTTTGCCGACATCTTCTTCGCTAACAGCGCAAAAAATGGACTCCTCCTCGTAAGCCTCACTCCTCAGACCGTTGACACCATCTTAGCCAAGGCTCAACGTGGCTCCTTTTCGCTAAGCGTTGACCTCGAGAAACAAACCGTCTCCGGCGAGGGCATCGATGAGAGGTTTAGCTACGATCCCTTTCGCCGCCACTGTTTACTGAACGGACTCGATGACCTCGATTACCTGCTCTCGCATCAGGCTGAGATAAGCGCCTATCGCCAGGCGCACGAAGCACAGCGTTTTTTTTCCGCTGGAAAGGAGAATAACTAGCTATGGGCATTAAAAAAAATATCGCAATCCTCCCCGGTGACGGCATCGGCGAAGAGGTCATGGCCCAAGCGCTGCGCGTTCTGGCTGAAATTGAGCAGCGCTTCGGACACACCTTCACCAAGGTGCATGCGCTGATCGGCGGAGCTGCCTGGGATACGTATCGGAACCACTTCCCCGAGGAGACGAAAAAGATCTGTGCCGCTTCTGATGCCATCCTCTTTGGCTCCATCGGCGGCCCGATCGCCGAGCAGCACCTTGAAAAATGGAAGGGCTGCGAAACCAATAGCATCTTGGCACTGCGCAAAGCCTTCACCTTTAACGCCAACTTCCGCCCGGCGCGAGTCTACCCAGCACTAGCTGATATCTGCCCGCTGCGAAGCGACATCGTGGCCAAAGGCATCGACGTGCTCGTGCTGCGTGAACTCGTCGGAGATCTCTACTTCGGTGAACACAAAACCGGCGTCAGAAATGGCAGGCGTTATGCGAGTGACGTGGCCGAGTACGACGAAGATCAGATCGCCTCCGTCGCCCGGCGCGCATTTGAAGCCTCCCGCCCACGGCGTAAAAAGGTAACCTCGATTGACAAGGCCAACGTTCTCGATACGGGAAAGCTGTGGCGTGAAGTCGTCAAAGAGGTTGCCCGGGAATACCCCGATGTTACCACCGAACACATGCTCGTCGACAATTGCGCCATGCAGCTTATCCGCCGCCCATCTGACTTTGATGTGATCCTCTGTCCGAATATGTTTGGGGACATCCTTTCAGATGAAGCAGCGGTGTTTCCGGGGTCACTTGGACTCACCCCGTCGGCCAGCATCAACGCCCAAGGATTTGGTATGTACGAACCCTCCGGCGGCTCGGCGCCCGATATCGCCGGCAAAGGTATCGCCAATCCGATTGCACAGATCCTGTCAACAGCGATGCTGCTACGCTTCTCGTTCTCTCTGCACGAAGAGGCCGCAAGAATCGAGCAGGCCGTCGAAAAAGCTCTCCAGGCAGGACTTCGTACTCCGGATATCGCCCAGCCGGGAGCACGGGTGCTCGGCACCGTTGAGTTTACGACTGAACTCTTACGATTGATCTAGCCCATGAACCAACCCATCGATTTTGGCCCCCTGTATGCAGAAACGGACATGAGCCGTTTCCCGGTTGAGCCGTGGAACACAGCCAGCAACCTTATCTTCCTAGCGCTGATTATCTATTTTGGGATTAAGACGAAGGGCAATGGAGGGAAACACCCTCTGATCGTCACCAGTTTACCGATCCTGCTAATCGGATTCATCGGCGGCACCGTTTACCATGCAACGCGCAGCTCAAACCTCTGGCTCTACCTCGACTTTATGCCGATCCTCATTCTGACGGTGGTCGGTTCATGCTACTTTTTGGCTGAGCTGCTCCGCAGTAGAATCCGAGCCATTTTGGCGGCATTCCTCCTTTTGGCGTTTCTGCGTGCACTGCGTGGCATCTTCGAGATCCCGCACAATCTCTCGATTAGCATCGGCTATGGCATGACCGCGCTGCTCGTTATCGTCCCGGCACTACTCGTTGCCCGCGCCGGTGGATGGAAGAATGTGCAGCTCGTCATCCTTGCCATACTCAGTTTCGGCACCGCGCTCTCATGCCGCATACTCGACAGCACCCTCGGGCAGGCTTACCTGCCGATGGGAACACATTTTCTCTGGCATCTCTTGGGTGGAGTGGCGGTGTTCTGTATGATGGAATTTATCTTTAGGCGAGATCTGCATGGAAACTATAGTCGTAACCTCCGGTGAGCGCTGGGTTGATATCGATGCCGTAGCATGTGCGATCGCCTATACGGAACTTCTTAATCTCCTGGGCCGAAATGCCACAGCCGTGCTCCCTGGACTGCTCAACAACAGCGTGACGCCATTCGTCAGAGCACTCGGCCTGTCGTATGAGACCACCTGCCCGCCGAACCCGCAGTCATTCGTCCTTGTTGATATCTCCAATTCCGAGTTTTTCGCCGAGTGCGTCGACCTAGCCCGCGTTACCGAAATCTTCGACCATCACTCCGGCTTTGAAGCCTATTGGAGAGAGCGCCTTGGCGAGAAAGCTCAAATTGAGATGATCGGCGCCTGTGCGACTTTCATCTGGGAGGCATATCTGCGACGCGGGATGGCGAATCGGATATCCCCATGCTCGGCGGCATTGCTCGCTATAGCCATCGTTTCAAATACACTAAACTTCAACCTTCCCCTCACTTCAGAGCGCGATCTAACGGCATACCAGCAGCTCCTCGCGCATGCTCAGCTACCGAGTGACTGGCTAAAAAACTATTCGGGAGAGCAAGACGCAGCCTCACTTGCCGATCCGGCTGCCGTCGTCCTCAATGATACGAAAGAAGAGCGTGTCCCCGGCCTCGATCGACCACTGGTAATCGGCCAGCTAGAACTGTGGGATGGGAAATCTTTCTCCAAACATCATCGGAACCTGGCGATAGCACCCTTGAGAAACAACTCTTCGCCCTATTGGCTACTTCATACACCCAGCATCTCGGAGAAGAGAAGCTACCTGATAACCGAACACCCTCAGGTCCAGGCACTGCTTAAACAACGCATGGGCACCATATTCCACGACAACACCGCCGTTCTTGAGCCCCTGGTCCTGCGCAAGATGATCCTCAAATCGCTGCAGTGATATTCGAGAATATCCCCTAAAGGAGTTTGCAATATCAGGTGGTTGCGTGGTTTGGGGAGTACCAGTAGCGTAGGAATAGTTTAATAGCCCCGTGTAGATTAGTCCGAGGTCACTGAGAATAATGCTTACCGGCTTTACTTTTGTTATCTAGTCAGTATGAACGAAATAGCGCAAAACCAGGTTGAAATTGCCGCAGCTCGACCGATCGTGATATGTACCACCGGATTACATGCCCGCTGGTTTAAAAATATTTGGATTGGTGCTCGCGGTAAAACTAATCCCGTTGTGGCATTTATGGATGAAAAGCCGATAAGCTTTTTCCAAAATGGCGTCGACGATATTCCAGTGGTTGCGCCAACAGCACTACTTGCTTCTTACACCAATGTTGGCCGGCCCTTTATTTTTTTTCCCATTGGTCCAGCCTCTTCAGCATTCCAGCAGTTACTTCTGCAATTCGGGTTACGCGCGTTTCATGACTTTGCTGCGTTTCCTGCGCCCCCCGACTACACCCTCGATTGGCTTGCTTTTTACCCGTCGTGGGCAGTGGCCCAATCCGATACAGACGGCTATGGAAATTCGGTGAATATTGAGCAACGGGTATTGGCCGCAAAAAAAAGCCACGCTGCTCCCTCTTCCTATAATATAGGCTACAGCGATCAACGCCTATTTACACCATTCGCATTAATAAATGATGAGATGCATCAGACACTAAAAGTTGTCGATTTTGGTGGTGCAATGGGCGAACACTTTTTTCGCTTTAAGGCTTTCGTGCCACAGCGAAAATTTGCCTGGCATGTTTGGGAAACAGAGAGCATGGCTAAGGCAGGAGAGCTACATTTTAGTAGTGATGAGCTAAAGTTCGTTTACAAAAAAGAGCAGATCGGCTCCGATATCGATGTTGTATTGGCCAGTAGTAGCTTGCACTATATTCCGGACTGTATAAATAACTATGAAATTCTAAATTCTCTAAAGCCGAAATATTTCCTGATAGACCGCACGCCTTTTACACCATGGCCGCAAGACCGAATCGTGGTGCAGCGCGTTTTTAGAAACACGCCTGAAGCATCTTTTGAAACTTCATACCCTACTTGGTTTTTTTCGGAAGTGGAGTGGCTGCGCAGATTCGAGAGTGACTATAAAATAGTCATGAAGTGGCCAGATACCCACGATATAGTTGATGTTGGGGGGGAAAGAATAATATATTCCGGCTTTCTGCTGAAGAGACTTTAGCTGAAAGCCGAAGTGCCAGGTGCGATTCTCCGCTAATCTTTATAAAGTGAATTTTCTGCGCACGCACAGTTAAACACCCTGAATGAATACGTCATCCCTACGTTCAAGAAGCATGCCGCTGGCAAAAAACTCTTGATTGTTTACTGTAATGGAACCAAGAGGATCTGGCCACCTCATTTGAACAGAGTAATGTCTTTTTAGAATTTCAAGCCATTTGGTCTCTGAAAGAAGCTATACAGGAACTGAGGACTCATACTCTTGCCCCCCGGTATTTCTGTATATCCTCTGCACGACGATCTTGTCCTCGGGCCAAGAAGTGAAGGGAACACGATCAAACAGAACGTACCTGGCGTTTAATGCTGCCATTCTTTTCCAGTATTCCAAACAGTTGCCCACGTATTCGAGACTTCCGCTTAAGATAATCAAATCTACTAGGGCTTGAACATCCTCAATTCTCGAGACGAATCGCAGCTCTTCATTCTCAAAGGCAGCCTTGCCTTCCTGGGCCATGCTCGGCGTTTCAAAAACAGACCAGTGCAGTTTACGATGTGGCAGAAATTCCCACGATAGCCATTGGTCTCATATGCTCACTCCGCTCGATTACTCTATACAATCCCTGCCATTACCCGCTCGCCTTTCTTCACGTTGGTAGAGTTAGCTTAAATTAAAAGTAACGATTCAGCACGATATTATCTAGGCACGTCGTAGCAGTGGAAATGCACTAAAGCGATAATTAACGCGGAGGAAACTGAGTCAGTTCTCAATACATTACCTTCGATCTTTGAGGTGGAAATAACTCTTGTGCCTTATCAGCTGATTACGCTTAGCCCCGTGGCGCCCTATAGCAGCGAAAATATTATGCTACATGAATCGCCTTTAGAGGCATAACTCCTAGGGAAGGCAAAAACTATGGCCAAACTAGAGATTCAGGGCTTAGCAGTAAGGGAATCTGCCGTATCACCGAGCAACGCCGCTGCGCCGGCACAGGCTGCGTCCCTACGCGAAGCCGCACAGCTACAGATACATAACTACCTAGCAACGACTCCGGTTTCATGGGGTGGGATACAAAATAGAAATGTTCCACCACAGCCAGCCATCAACGGGGATGTAACTGTTGCCACAACCGAAACCGCCACGTCTTCACCACCCCGGGAAGAGAGATCTGAAGGTACAAAGAAGGCTACGTACAATACTATTACCGGTGGACTGGCCATATCACAGCCAAGCATCAGGCAGATCCTTGACATGACGGAGGCCTTAACTGAAAAAATAAATCCTATTATGCTCTCCTCGGAACTAGATAGATATGTTGGCTATGATGCACTGTCCGCTTTAGGCGAAGAACTTTATAAATGGAAACCTGGCACGCCTTCCACAAGTTCCGTTGTGGAAGGTTTAGATGTAATTTCCAAAACGCGAGATTTTGGCGTTGAGCAGAAATCGGCCTACGAGAGCTCGAGGGAACCTCCATCATCTGAAACTACATCCTCTGGCACCGACTCTTCCCCGACCTATGCCACCACCCCGGGCACTGCCCAGGGAGTCCCCCCGGCCCAGTCCCCAAGCAACCCATATCCAGGCCCAAGTATTACAACACCATCACTCTCTTCTGAAGCGCTTGCCTCTCTTGCTAATCTCAACTTGACTGACGCCGGGGCGATCAAAGTGCTTCCTTTAAACAACGAGTCGATCTCATTATCCGTTAATAATAGCGCCAACCCGAATTATCGATATAGCCTCACCCTGCGGAGAGATCAGAATACGAGCAACCTAAATCATACACTCTACGTATCTGAGTCAGGACTTCTTTTTGATGTGCAGGCAACCAACAATCGCCTGACAGGCCAAGAAGTGGAGATAATATCGCCATCCCTAGTACCAACCCGCAACATCGTTGATGCTATATTGGAAGATCCGACCCCCTTTTCCAGACAACGATAATTACGCCAGCGCACTCACAAGTATTAGTTCCCGCTGTAGCGTGAGAGAGCTCGCCCCTCACTTAGAACCCTCTTGCCAATTTGTTGCACAAAAGCAGTCGAACAAATAAGTGGGCAAGAAGTTTCTACCCCCGGCATGTCCTACGAAGCACCTGCCGCGCTTGTCCCCCGTAGCTTCGGCCGCAGCCTGTCTCGCCATAGCTTCGGCCGCGAGGCCGAGCGAAGGCGGAAGGCCGGGCGAAGGGGGAAGGCAGGGCGTAGTAGGAAGGGACAACATAGCCAAACACATTTAAAGAGATACAGCCAAGCCGACTTGTCCTACGTAGCACTTGCCGCGAGGCAAGGCGAAGTAGGAAGGCTTGTCCAAAATGTACTTTAAGCTCGCATGCCTCAGTAGTTATGGGTTTTTTGGGAAATTTCAAATGTGTTTGGCTAGGTTTTCTTACCTTGCCCCAGCAGCGCCCGGATCGAGGTGCAGGCGGTGATGAAGATAAAAAGTACCAGCGCACTCACATTGAGCAATCCGCCCCAGCGCCAGCCGAGCGGCCACTGGGCAAGGTCGCTTGCAACCCGCAGTCCAAGACCAAGATGGAGCAGCGCCGCATGAACATAGAAGTAAGGCGTGTACGGAAGAGGCCGTCCACTCAGTGCAGGAAATATAATCGGGGCATGGGCAAAAATCATCGAGAGCGTAAAGCCGACGAAGATGCTGTGTACCATGGCATCATAGCGGTAGCCCGCGTACGTGGCCCCGAAACTAAGCGAGAGTACTCCGCCAAGGGCTAGCCAACCATACCCGGCGAGAACACCGACAGCGATATAACGCGATACTCCCTGGGTACGCACGGTACGCCGAGCAAGGTCCCAACCCAAGAGCCAAAGGGCCAATACCAAAAGCCCCACTCCGCTCAAGCGAGCGCTTAGTTCGTGTGACCAGAACCCAGAGACAAGCCCGACGACGTACAACAACAGTGCCACAACAAACGCGGCCCGAGTGCTGCGGCTAAGCTTGAGCAGCCGATTTATCTCAAGCCTCTCTCCTGCAATTGTAAGCACCAGAAATCCGATCCACCAGAGCAGCACTCGAAAGATCGGCCACCCCATAAACCAAAGCACATTGCCAGTCAGCCACGCCACGGCACCGAGACCAGTGACGACCGTAGAAAACGCCGGATAGATGTAGACAAAACGCCCAAAGACGATCACCAGTAACGCCGACCCAACAATGGCGCCGAGTGCCGCATACGGCATGCCCCAACCACCAAGGATGAGAATAGTCCCAAGCGCTGTGGCGATCGGCCCAAAAAATCCCCAAATCTTACCGAGGGCCACGGCCCGCTCCAGGCCAATAAGTGTTCCCACAAAACCGCACAGCATCAGCGGTCCGTGCATGGCACTAAGCGACGGATGGACCCCCGCCCACTGCCAGCCGATGCGCATCAGCCCGGCCCACAGGCCCGACACCAAGCCTAGCATCGCTAAAGCGCCGATAATCTTCTTAAGAACTCCGTATGGCATATTTTTATCCCCTGCTCGTCGAAGAAGACGCGGCGAGAAGAATCTGCTTAATCGCCGTAAAGTCGGGCGCGCCAGGATTGAATGCTTGCCCCTGCCTTGCTGCCTGGAGCGCAGCCAGCACCATGTCTATGTCAGGAAAATCAATTCTCTCTAGAGTCAATATAGCGACCCCGCAGCTGATTGTGCAAGTCTACGGCTACAAACCGTACGGGGAATTTTTGACTTTTAGGTATGAAAACAGCATTCGAGCACGTCTATTCGGAGACCTAATTCTAGGAAAGCTGAGAACGAATGGGGCACCACTTCTCCAATCATCTTGGCTCGTTACCGCGACTCCGCATTTAAGCAGCGAGTCATCGCTATGACATAAGGAATCACCCAGAGTAAGAATACAAGCATCTAATTCGGCCTCTCCCATTTTGTGCATAGACACCAGCAGGTGCCTAATTGCTTTATACGTGCAGCTCGTATTAACGCCGGCGGCGTAAACGTCGAGTCCAGGATGAGGAGTAGTGGCGGCACCTACGCTCAATAAAATACCATCATCCCTCAAGATCTTTTCCGTTAGACTAGCCATCGCCGCAAGATCCAGCGGCAACTCTCCTCTATTGAGCTCTTTTATAAGGTCTATGGCCATACCTATGGCAGGGTCTCCTTGGTACATAGCTTGATTAATATAACCTAAGTCCCATGACAGCGTAAGTTTATACTGCTTTCCGTTCCCATGGGGATCGAAGTACGTAGTCGGATGTTGCTCACTGCGTGAATCCGGCTCAATTCCGTGCATTTTGGAAAAGAGATCATACCTAGCCTTCCACAAACCTGCCGTATTCGGAGGACTAAGTGTGGCTAATGCCGTTACTAACCGATGCTTAAGGAAGGCATTCGAAATCTCATCAACTATTGGATGATGACCTAATATCCTGCCGGTGAATGCGTGCTCGGTAATAGCGCCGTTTCTGCTTCCACAAAAAAGCGGGAGATGTTCGGCGGCTAGACCTGCCTTCTTGGCCATACCAAAGATTGGGTCAATATATTCGGCACGCAAAAACTCCTCACGCGTCGTACAGGGGCAGAGAATTAGGCCCTTTCGGAGCAGCTGTAAATGCCGGCCAAGTATCGCATGACCGGGCTTGCCTGGAAAAGCAACAACGTTGTCAAAATTAAAGATCAAGGCGACAAATTCAGTATCGAGTAGCTGCGCTAGGCGATTAGAATGAGGTAAGCTCATCAGCGCCATTTTTCCGGACGCTGTTTGGTAATTTGTAGTGGGACTCATAATACCAGGAGGGGGTCTTTTGATGCCCAATGTGTCAGGCCTAATACGGGTTGTGCGAGTCTGCTATTCTACCCCGAAGCTTAGAGCCTAGGCAATCGGATTGATTTCCGAGCGGAGGAAACCGAGTCAGCGAAGAGCATATGCTGAAATATCTGCGTGCCTGATCACGACAGGCTACTCTACCCTTTTGCGAAAGCTACAGCGGTGGCCACAGAATTAGCATGGGCAAAAACCACCACGCCTCTCACAGTTGTTTCTTGCGCAAAAGGGTAGAGCAATCCCCTGCCAACCCTTTGACGTCCATGCGGGAACCAGTAGCCCTTCGACTCACTTCGTTCGCTCAGGGCATTCGCCTCGCCGAAGAACTGGCTTGCCATGAGCGAGCCGCGCGGGCGGCGAGTCGAATGGGGTTGGCGGGGGATTGCTCGTAGAATACTCGTTTATCAAACACGGTCATCTTATGGTTCGACAGGGCTGCTTTAGCCTCAAAATTCACTAGTCAGTCCTATTATAACATGCCTTTTTCGGGCATAACCTCGAAATTGGC
>CAIXSY010000021.1 GCA_903922175.1 uncultured delta proteobacterium
ATAGTGCTGGGCCCCACCACACAGCCTCCTGTGGAGCTCCGTGAGACCTCGGTGGAACTCCGTGTGAGACAGGTTGTATGCAAGGGCAAGGTGCCATTCGACCAGGACCGCGAGCACGACCACGCTCACGAATTATTAAGCCACCCGGGGTTATTGAGCAGTTACGTGTAGAAACGCTTGTCGGTCTGAGGCAGAGCCTCGCTAGTTACTCAAGATTACTATCGGAGAGATCTACGTTATGGCATCGAAGATTCGGGCAGAAGCAGCAGTTTTCGTGGTTTGCTGTTTGCTGACGCTTGCTTTCTTGCCGCCGAGTGCGGCTGGGCAGGCAGCAGACAATCCACAACAGGACCGCGCCTTGGTAGACCAAGCAGAGAACGGTTTGATTGAGAAGATCGCTGAGAGCGGTGAGAAGGTAGTGGACCAAGTCGGCTCGGCGATGGAAGATGAGGCGCAGCGTGACCTTCGTCAAATTGAGGACGCCGCTTCGGCAGGCGTGCCGCCGAGGCCGGTCGCCACAACCGCCACCACGCCGATACCGACCGAGGCACAAACTCTTGATGAGCTTGCACAGCTTGAGAAGGAAGCGCAGTCGCTTGATGCAGACGATGACTAGTTCTACCCCAAATAATGTTTTTCCAGGGCGCAATGCGATTTCCCAGTAAGTTTTTGAAAGAAAACGCTCAGCATAGGTGGAAGAACTTGTTTGGGGTAGAACTAGGGCAAGGATCTGCGTTTAAACACCGAGAAGCGATGGAGTGAGCCATTAATGCCGTTGCCATGGGCTGCGAATACCTGTTCGTAGTAGAGACCAACAAATCCGCGGAGCTCCACGTCTGAAGGTGAATAGAGCAGGGGCTGCTCTTCGTAGAGAACGATGTACTGTGGCGCGAGGCGGTGGAGCTGATCGCGAAAGAGATCTGCGTATTTAGGATAGACGTGACTTTCACGCTCGGCTTGTCCTGTAATCGCTGCATCGGGGTGGATCAGTTGGCGGTTGACGAAGGGCAGGGGCGATGTCTCCTTAAGTAGGACGTAGAGGTCGGGGCGATACCCCCAAAGAAATGTTTGGTTGGGGACACGATCCGTTTGGTTTTTAAGGAACTCTACAACACTAGAGACGGCGTCGCGTTGCTGGGTTGCCAGTTCCCCGCTGCGAGAAAGCTTGATAGTCATGGCAGCTGCCAAGAGCACAGGTGTCCAGAGGATAACCAGCAATGTTCTTTGCGCAAGAGCGGATCTCCTCGAAAAAAGGACGCTGGCGAAGGGGGTCAGCAGGGCTAATAGGGGGAGATAGGGGAGCGAGTAGTAGTCAAATCCTCGTCCGCCCAGTAGCGGCATAAGGAAAACGGGCAGAGCAAAGAAGAGCAACAGGACCTGCTCGGAGCGATCGATGATCGGGCGTGCAAGAATGGCGACCGCCCCGCTCGTGGCAGCGAGCAGCAGGATCGGTGTGTCGTTGAGTAACGGGAGGTGCATCTCGATTAAGTTGCGAAGTGTCCCCAAGGGCGTGCCCGCGCTACGATACAGGAAGGGGTAGATGAGTGTTTGCTCGAAGAAGGGGACGAGTGCGTTGTTGGTAGCGAGATAGATCAGGGCGAGTATCGGAGCTGCTAGGTAGCTAGCGAGCGCCCCCACAATGTTGGCTGCCACGAGTAGCTTTCTCGACTCTAAGAAGAGCAATGCTACTGGAATAATGGCCAAGAATACACCGCGTTGATCGAAGGTTAGAGCGGCACCAGCGGCGAGGGCGCAGAGAAAGAGCCAGCGCTCCTCCCCAGAGCGCAGCGCGCGTAGGGCACAGTACCAGACGACTAGCATCAGCAGATTAACTTCGTAGAATGGGAAGAAGCTCAAGACGAAGGGCTCGCGTGCGCACAGGAGCAAGCATGCACCGGTGAGGGAGAGTGGGCGAGAGAGGAAAAATCGTAGAATCGCGTAGAGTAGGGTGGCGCTGAGCGCCTGATTGACGAGATAGAGGAGGGGGATCAGGCTCGGCGTCATGCCGAAGATCTTGGCGGCGCCGCAAAAGGGGAGCACGTAGCCCAGAAAATGGTGGCTGATGTCCTCTCGGTAGGGGACCAATCCACGAAGGAGCGCAAAGGCATGGTAGAGGGTCTCGCCGTCGTCACGGTAGGGCAGGACCATTGCGGCTAGTGGTATGCGTATGAGCGCGAGGGAGAAAAAAAACACTCCAAAAAGTATCAGAGGATGGCTGCCTATCTCTCGTGTCCGCATGTAAGGAGCTCTAGAAGAGATCTTGGTCGGGCTCTCCCGCTGGTGCGAGCGTGCTCGGGCTGCGGATGTCCGGTGTGGGCGTCTCGGAGCCATCATCACGTTCGACGAGCGAATCAAAGCGGGTGAACTCTGGAGTGAATGCCAAACGTACCGTCCCGGTCGGCCCACTTCGATGCTTACCGATAATCAGCTCGGCGATACCTTTATCGGGAGAGGCCTCGTTGTAGACCTCGTCGCGGTAGATAAACATGATGATGTCGGCATCCTGTTCGATGGCACCTGATTCACGCAGGTCTGCCATCATCGGGCGCTTGTCCGTACGTGACTCAACTGAACGATTGAGCTGCGAAAGTGCGATAACGGGGATATGGAGCTCTTTTGCGAGGGCCTTAAGCGAGCGTGAAATATCAGAGATCTCTTGCTCTCGACTATGAGAGTAAGCGGGGCTTCGCGCCAGTTGAAGGTAGTCAACGACCACCATGGCAAGGTTGTTTTCCCGATGTAATCTACGCGCCTTGGCGCGTAGCTCGGTGATGGTCAGTGCTGGAGTGTCGTCGATGAAGATCGGCGCCTCAGCCAGCTTACTCGCTGCATCGACTAGTTTGGGAAAGTCGCGTTCGCCGAGGTGGCCGGTGCGCACCTTGGAATTGCTTACCCTGGCCTCTCCGCAGAGCATGCGCAAAACGATCTGCTCTTTCGACATTTCAAGGGAAAAGAGCGCCACCGCCCGCTTTTCGTGGATGCCGATCCATTGTGCCATGGTGAGGACGAGCGCAGTTTTTCCCATAGCTGGGCGTGCGGCGACAATGATTAGGTCCGATGGTTGAAAACCAGCGGTGAGGCGGTTGAGGTCGTCGAACCCAGTTGGTACACCGGTCACCGGCTGCTTTTGGTCGTAGAGCTTTTCGATTAACTTGATCGACTCTTGGACGATGTCGCTGACTTTGTAAAACGATTGGTGGACGCGATCCTCGGCAACACCCAGAATGCGCCTCTCCATACTGTCAAGAAACTCGTCTACCTCACCACGTGCCTCAAAAGCTTCGCTGATGACCTCAGATGCTTCGTGGATAACGCGGCGGCGTAGCGCCATCTCGCGCACTGTCTTGGCGTAAAATCCAACATTGGCAGCCGAGGGCACGAGTGTCGTCAGGCGACTGACATTCTCGATACCACCGGACTCATCGAGAAGTGTCATGGCACGCAGCTGTGCGCATAGCGTGATAACATCCACCGGCTCGCGCTTATCCGAGAGCGCCACCATGGCGGCGAATATATTGCGGTGTGAGGCACGGTAAAAATCTTCAGGCCGTAGCCGCTCAAGGGCGATGTTTATGGCGTCATTGTCGAGCAGGATTCCACCGAGAACGGACTCCTCGGCTTCAATCGAATTGGGCGGCACTCGCATCGGAAATTGCGTTGCCGGTTGGTTAAACGACTCCCTGCGGCGAGGGGGGCTATCGGACGAGCTTGATGCGGTATTGTTCATAGACGACGTTTCTGTGGCCAATATACCAATTTGGAGGGAGAAGTCATCTGCTTTTGTGGAAATCGTGGTAACTATTCAGCACGATATTATCTAGGCACGCTGTAGCAGTGGAGGTGCACAAAAGCGACATATAACGCGGAGGATGGCTAAGGCTGAGGGCTGCGGCCGTAGCTGCATCAGATGCAGTCAGCAGAAAACTGACTTCGGATCGCTCCCGTCTCGGCTCTCGCCGAGCCGAGGTCTGGAGGTTGGTGAAACACCTTGCGGCGAGAGACGGAGAGAGCCGATTGCAGAACAACGCTCGTCGGTCTGAGGCGAAGCCTCGCTAGAGTTATTCACGCCAAATAGTCTCGGAATCAGAAAGATCAATCCATTTAGCCGCCGACTTTAAGACGTCACCGTTGTTAAATTGCCCGAAATCGGCAGTTATTGTGTCTACTCCTAGTTCTTTGACGAGTGCTATGGGGTAGGAGAGGTCTCGGGTGGGACAAACGACAACGACCACCCGTTCCTCTCGTGGCTTGCTCTCTGCAACGAGAGTCTCTGTGGTTATGTTGTTGCTGACTTGGTCAGAACCGCCCGGAACGAGCGGCAGTGGAATGGAGTAGGCGGGCGCGTTTGTGTCCGGCGCAGTGTCTAATTGGTATTGGCCAAGTTCACTGAATGACGAGTGCCCAAGGGCAAAGGCCACAATATCAGCCGCCATCTCCACATCAGTGGAGACCTGGCGTGTGACCCCTTTGGGAGGAAGTCGTTTTACGACAACAGAGAGCGGGGCCCTGGCTACGGCGTCGAGGAAGGCGCGCTGCCTAGAGTCATCTTCATAGGGAACAAGGGTGTAGTAGCGGGCGACGACTGGAGGGATGCCTGAGGTAACGCCACGGACGAGGGCCGACATCTCAACCTTGCGCTTGAGACGGCGGGTGGCGCGATCGAGCCCTATTCCGTCAATAAACAGCCCGACCACGCGACGCGAGGTGCGCTTAACAATCCCATTGCCGATTTTTTGAAAAGCCACAAGACTCCTTCCTCTACCCACTATGCAGATGTGTTTTACCTATGTTCTACGAGCGGATGAACATACGCTGGAATGACGCTGTTGTCTACGGTGATCGGCCTTTGGCTGTGGGTGTAGCTGCGGCAGTCAACGGATAGCGGATAGCGGATAGCGGATAGCGGATAGCGGATAGCGGATAGCGGATAGCGGATAGCGGATAGCGGATAGCGGATAGCGGATAGCGGATAGCGGATAGCGGATAGCGGATAGCGGATA
>CAIXSY010000022.1 GCA_903922175.1 uncultured delta proteobacterium
GCAAATAGCTCCCGCGCCGAGTCCATCGCCTTCTCTTTTTGCGAGTCGGTCATTTGTTTTTCCACGATTGCTGGGTTGTCCTGCGCCACGGCATTGCCGCTGGCTTCAGTGCTATCCCACTGGGGTAATACCGCCAAATCTAGGCCGCCTGCGATGTTGTCTGCGGCCTTGGAAGGAGTAGGCGATGAAGACCTCGCTTTGCGTGCTCGAAAACCTGAGTTCAGAACCTCCTGTGTGCGGTCTGGTCTAATTAGCTGTTTCCTGCGGCCAGCGAGCGAGAGCTTGAAATCGGGCGCAGCCAACGCGTGCTGCACCAAGGAATCGATAATCCGGCCTACCGGTAACCCATAATAACTGCTCCACACGGTCAGGTAGCGATAGGTGTTTCCCAACACCATTGGGCCATGCTTGTAACCAGCGATATTTCGGCGATAGCCGTACTTGGGATCGGGCTGGGGACCAGGCTTTTTTTTCATGCCCCATTGTACCAGCTATCCCGAGTTCCCATGGGGAGTTGGTTTAAGCTTTTTGGCCAATTCTCATAGGTAGACGGCAGTGGAACCGATTTTCCATTATGCATTAAAACGCCCTATAAAAAGAGCGGGGATCAACGGTTGATGCGCACACGGGAACGGCGAACCTAGCCGAATGGCTTTACGCTCTGCCCAGCATTCGGGGCAATGTCCTTCCGGTGTGGGCGTCGTGTTCTTTGATGCAGCCTCCATTCTGACGCCACCCACTTTAGCCCTAACCCCGGTGCGTTTGAAGATTTCATCGTGCATCATTTCGCGTACAGCCGCTTCGTGCGGGTAGGGAACGACCAATTCATCCCAAACCGGCACACAGGGAATGCCCGCTTGGTGGCATTTGAGGATTGCCGCAAAGATGATCTCCTTTTGACGGCCCTGCAGCTCCCCAAAGAGTGTCCCCTGGGTTCTCCGGCTGATTATCATCGCGCTGGTTAGTGGGAAGAGCTCCCTGAATCGGGCCCCAATCTTTGCCGCCGGTGGGTCTGGCTTTTTTGAATTTAAGAAGCGTTGAAAAGCACGCTTTGTTTCGTCTCGGGTCGCCTCTGAATCGAGATATAGGTAGAAGTCTTCGTTGCTGAGTGCGGCTCGAAGGCGGCCATTCTCGGCTGCATAAGACTGGGTATCTTCAGGAGAGAGCAGGCCCTTTGCTCCGAGGTGCTTGGCATAATCTTCGAGAAGCCACGGTAGCATCGTGGGGAAGGACGCTGAGAGGTCTAAAAGGGCCGCTGGGGCGGTTTGATCAAAAAGCAGCTTACACCGATACTGTGCGGGAATTTGGCAAACGATATTCCACGTGGCTTTCCAATTCTGGGGCCGCCTTCCTGCGCCAAACTTCTCCGGGTTGCCGCCTTGTTTGGGCTTCTGCTCCCACAATGCTTGATCCTGCGCTGAGAGCGTCACTCGCTCAAGGGAGCTCTCGATCCAAAGGAAAACAGGCTCCTTTTTATGTCTTTGCTGTGTACGTTTACCCGAATGGTAGCTTTCGCGGGCGGCAATGCCGGTTAGCAGCACCTTGTGCTTCTGGAAGTTTTCAGAACAGAACTCTCTAGTTATGGGATGGGGGTTGATGTCGGAGCGGTGTGTTCCCACCTGCCTCGTAATGCCCAGCATGTCTAGGATTGCTAGGATGCGGTGTCCTCCGATGGCGGACGCGATCGGCTTCACTGTTTTGTTGCTAATTCTGAACCGGCGTGGTCCCAGTTGCTGCTTCTTCGTTAGTTGATAACATTCGCTGATTAGGAGGCAGAGCTTTTGTACCGATGTGCTGTTAATCCTCTGTTCTGGTAATAGGTGCCTGAGTTGTCGCGCTAGGAGTTCTGGAGAAACGGGTAGCCATAGCATTCGTTCAATACTATCTGTCCCTTCTCCCTTTCTTCCCTTGGTTGTTATGATGCCCAATAACTCAGGTTTATCCTCAATAGGGACTGGCCATATATGGTGCCCAATAACTCCGGTTTTTGGCATCACCTCGTTTAAGTAGCCAACTGGGCCAGCTTCCATGATCGTGAGCGGGGAAGGTGCTGCTGCCTTCTCCTCAGTCGGTGGGGCGGCAAGGTGGATCACGTGACCGATCCCCCATTTCTATGGTTATGCTGAGCACAGCGTTCGCCATAAGCGGCCGTTGCCTCAACCTCAGTCAGGTAGGTCCAGCCTCGGGTGCCCCAGTCGTTGTCGCTAGGGTAGACCTCTCGTCTAGGGCAGACACTGCCGTCTGGCAGGCGCTGCGCCCGGCGGACGATCGGAAATACGACCTCCCACGAGGTTATCATCCTGCCGCCCTCTGAACCCTTGGTCTTCCGGTAGAGACAAACCGTGCCTTTCCGAAAGACCTGCTCAAAGGTCCATCCCTTGGCTTCGAACTCAGCCGCCAGGACCCTCACAGTACCCTGAGGGGTTGGCCTAGAAGGGCGTTTGGAGGTCCGGCAGGGTCTAGGTGGCGGGTAGGGGCTGTGGGGCTCGTGGACGGAGCGTTCGCAGAGAAGGTACTCATGCGATGTTGCCTCCCCGTCGGCTGCCGCCAGATGAATATAACTCGATCCAACGGTCCAGCTCCGTTCGCTTGATTCGCACAAGCCGTGCGCTTGGTCGGAAGACCGCAATTTCTCCGTCTTCAATGCGTCGCTCCAAGAAGCGGCGGGTGCAGCCAATTTCTTGGGCCGCTTCGTTGAGGGAA